>NZ_CP163512.1:0-310782 GCF_041075285.1 Providencia rettgeri
ATGGATTAGATTTGGCAAAAGAAGTGTGTACCAAAGAAGCCTATAGTTGGACTCAAGGTTCATGGACATTGGAAAGCGGTCAACAAGGTGCAAAATCAGCAGAAGAGCTACCGCTGCATGTTGTCGCTTATGATTTCGGTGCAAAGCGTAATATTCTCCGTATGCTCGTTGACCGTGGTTGTCGCTTAACTGTTGTCCCTGCTACAACCCCTGCAGAAACGGTACTTGCGATGAACCCAGATGGCATTTTCTTATCTAATGGTCCGGGTGACCCAGCACCGTGTGATTATGCAATCAATGCGATTAAAACGTTTCTAACAACGGATATTCCCATCTTCGGTATCTGCTTAGGGCACCAGTTATTGGCGTTAGCAAGTGGTGCAAATACCGTGAAAATGAAATTTGGTCACCACGGTGCAAACCACCCAGTGAAAGATTTAGACAAAGACGTGGTTATGATCACGGCACAAAACCACGGTTTTGCTGTTGATGGCTCCACCTTACCCGACACATTGCGTGTGACACACAAATCTTTGTTTGATGGAACCTTACAGGGTATTCATCGCACGGATAAACCCGCCTTTAGTTTCCAAGGGCACCCAGAGGCAAGCTCTGGCCCACATGATGCGGCGAGTTTATTCGATCACTTCATTGATTTGATTAACGAATACCGTCAAACCACACCAAGTCAACACGCACAATAATCGGGAGAAAATCATGGCAAAGCGTACAGATATAAAAAGCATTTTGATTTTAGGTGCTGGTCCGATTGTTATTGGTCAAGCCTGTGAGTTTGACTACTCGGGGGCCCAAGCCTGTAAAGCCCTTCGTGAAGAAGGTTATCGCGTCATATTAGTCAACTCTAACCCTGCGACAATTATGACCGACCCAGAGATGGCCGATGCAACGTATATTGAGCCAATCCATTGGGAAGTGGTGCGCAAAATTATCGAAAAAGAACGTCCTGATGCGATTTTACCCACAATGGGGGGGCAAACAGCACTTAACTGCGCACTTGAACTGGAACGTAAAGGGGTGCTTGCTGAATTTGGTGTCACCATGATTGGTGCAACGGCTGATGCGATTGATAAAGCAGAAGACCGTCAGCGCTTTGATAAAGCAATGAAAAAAATTGGTTTAGATACTGCGCGTTCAGGTATTGCCCATAATATGGAAGAGGCATATGCCGTTGCGGATGAAGTTGGTTTCCCATGTATCATTCGCCCGTCATTTACAATGGGCGGAACGGGGGGCGGTATCGCCTATAACCGTGAAGAGTTTGAAGAAATTTGTACTCGCGGCTTAGATTTATCACCCACTAATGAGTTATTAATTGATGAATCGCTGATTGGTTGGAAAGAATATGAAATGGAAGTTGTCCGCGATAAAAATGACAACTGCATTATTGTCTGCTCAATTGAAAACTTTGACGCAATGGGGATCCACACAGGGGACTCCATTACTGTTGCGCCAGCACAAACATTGACGGATAAAGAATACCAAATTATGCGAGATGCTTCGATGGCGGTTTTGCGTGAAATTGGTGTTGAAACAGGGGGTTCAAACGTACAATTTTCGGTAAACCCAAAAGATGGTCGTTTAATTGTTATCGAAATGAACCCACGAGTTTCTCGTTCATCGGCATTGGCTTCTAAAGCGACAGGCTTCCCAATCGCTAAGATTGCTGCAAAACTGGCAGTCGGTTATACCCTTGATGAACTGATGAACGACATTACTGGTGGTCGTACCCCAGCTTCATTTGAGCCTTCCATCGACTATGTTGTGACTAAAATTCCGCGCTTTAACTTTGAGAAATTTGCTGGGACCAATGACCGCTTAACCACACAGATGAAATCGGTGGGAGAGGTCATGGCGATTGGTCGTACTTTCCAAGAATCGATGCAAAAAGCGTTACGTGGTTTAGAAGTAGGGGCAACAGGTTTTGATCCAAAAGTTGAACAAGATGATCCTGAGGCACTGACTCGCATTCGCCGTGAGTTAAAAGATGCAGGTGCAGAGCGAATTTGGTTTATTGCTGATGCATTCCGCGCAGGCTTGTCTGTTGATGGTGTATTCAACTTAACCAATATTGACCGCTGGTTCTTAGTGCAAATTGAAGAGCTGGTTCGTTTAGAAGAAGAGGTGGCTGAGTTAGGTATCAATGGCTTAACGAAAGATTTTTTACGCACACTAAAACGTAAAGGGTTTGCTGATGCACGCTTAGCCAGTTTGGTCGGCGTATCAGAGGCTGAATTACGTAAATTGCGTCAAGGTTATGAATTACATCCAGTTTATAAGCGTGTTGATACCTGCGCCGCAGAGTTTGCGACTGATACGGCTTATATGTATTCCACTTACGAGGATGAGTGTGAATCTAATCCAAACCACAATAAACCCAAAGTCATGGTATTAGGTGGTGGGCCGAACCGTATAGGTCAAGGGATTGAGTTTGACTACTGCTGCGTACATGCTTCTCTTGCTCTACGTGAAGATGGTTATGAAACCATCATGGTTAACTGTAACCCTGAGACAGTCTCAACCGACTATGACACATCAGATCGCCTCTATTTCGAACCTGTTACTCTTGAAGATGTGTTAGAAATTGTCCGTATTGAGCAGCCTAAAGGGGTGATTGTACAGTATGGTGGTCAAACACCACTGAAACTGGCACGCGCGCTTGAAGCGGCGGGGGTTCCTGTGATTGGTACCAGCCCGGATGCTATTGACCGCGCGGAAGACCGTGAACGTTTCCAACAAGCGGTGAATCGTTTAGGACTGAAGCAACCACAAAATGCAACCGTCACGACTATCGAGCAAGCGGTTGAAAAAGCAATAAGTATTGGCTATCCACTTGTTGTACGCCCATCATACGTCCTCGGTGGTCGCGCAATGGAAATCGTGTATGATGAAATTGACCTGCGCCGTTATTTCCAAACCGCAGTCAGTGTCTCAAATGATGCCCCCGTACTCCTTGACCGCTTCTTAGATGATGCTGTTGAGGTGGATGTTGACGCCATTTGTGATGGTGAGATGGTGTTGATTGGTGGGATCATGGAACACATTGAGCAAGCGGGTGTTCACTCAGGGGACTCCGCGTGTTCACTGCCAGCTTATACGCTTAGCCAAGAAATTCAAGATGTGATGCGTGAACAAGTTCGTAACTTAGCATTCGAGCTACGTGTACGAGGCTTAATGAACGTGCAATTCGCGGTTAAAAATAACCAAGTGTATTTGATTGAGGTGAATCCACGTGCCGCACGTACAGTCCCATTTGTTTCAAAAGCAACAGGTGTGCCTCTGGCAAAAGTGGCGGCTCGAGTTATGGTTGGTCAAACATTGGCACAGCAAGGTGTGACGAAAGAAGTGATCCCACCTTATTACTCGGTTAAAGAAGTTGTGTTGCCATTTAATAAATTCCAAGGCGTTGACCCAATTCTTGGTCCTGAAATGCGTTCAACCGGTGAAGTCATGGGTGTTGGTCGTACTTTTGCAGAAGCCTTTGCTAAGGCAATGTTAGGTAGCAATTCAACCATGAAAAAATCGGGTCGTGTATTACTATCTGTGCGTGAAGGTGACAAAACACGAATTGTTGATTTAGCGGCTAAACTATTGAAGCATGGCTTTGAGCTGGATGCTACGCATGGTACCGCAATTGTCCTTGGTGAAGCAGGCATTAACCCACGTTTAGTTAACAAGGTGCATGAAGGTCGCCCACACATTCAGGATAGAATTAAAAATGGCGAATATGACTATATCGTAAATACAACCGCGGGGCGTCAAGCGATTGAAGATTCGAAACTGATCCGCCGCAGTGCATTGCAGTATAAAGTTCACTATGACACGACGTTGAATGGTGGTTTTGCAACCACCATGTCTCTGAGTGCAGATCCAACTGAGAAAGTGATTTCAGTTCAAGAGATGCACGCGTTGATTAAATAACTCATTAGCGTTGAATTGAGCCCCAACGGTACTTGCCGGTTGGGGCTTTTTTTTACCATCTATTTTTTAATTGAAAGGTGCAAATAAAATCAAAAAATGCAAAATGGTCATTGACTCTCACGTAACGTGAGGCCGTAACCTTAGTCGTTGTTATAGGAGGAACTATGCTATTTCAAGTGGGTGAAATTGCGGAAAAAACAGGGTTAACCGTCCGAACGCTTCATCATTATGAAGAAATTGGCTTATTGCTTCCAACTGCAAGAACCGATGCAGGTTACAGGCTCTATAACATGCAGTGTATTGAGCGTTTAACGCAAATTCAATTATTGCGTCAAGTTGGAGTCCAACTCAAAAACATCGGTGAAATACTGGATGGCCAGAGTGGAGATATAGCAAATATATTGCAAGAACGTATTGCTTTGTTAACCGAGCAAATGCAACAAATGGCCACATTGCGTTTTCGATTGGAGCAACTTCAAAAGCAGATGCAAATGGGTAATACCTTAACTCAGGCGGATTGGTTCTCTGTATTGGAGATGATGACGATGTTTGATAAATATTTTACACCTCAAGAGTTAGAACAGTTACCGCTTTATACAGCGCATACTTTGAAAAACCAAGAATGGCAACAACGAATCGCTGCAGTGAATGAATTGATGCAAAAAGGTGTGACACCGCAATCGATAGAAGCACAACAACTTAGCCATGAATGGATGACAGCATTGGAAAAAGATACGGGAGGCAATCCTGACTTCTTTGCTAGGCTAAATAAAATTCACCTCACTGACAATGCACTAGCTTATTCTACGGGGATCTCAGAGCAGATGATTCAGTTTGTAGGAGAAGGTTTTAGTGAATATCAATTGTCGTTTTTTAAGCCGCACTTGAGTGACGAACAATTCCAGTTTGTACGTCAACACTACTTTTCTGCTGGGCAAGTTTGGCCAGAACTTATTGCTGGATTGCATAATGCATTAAAAGCACATAAATCCCCTGGATCGCCAGAAGTACAAGCGCTAGCAAGTACTTGGTTAGGCATGTTCAATCAATTTACAGGGGGAGATCCAGATATCCAAGAAAAAATTCGCACGATTTATCGTGAAGAGCCTAGAATATCGGAAGGCACTTGGATGACAGCTGAAATAGGGCAATATCTATTTTCAGCAATAAGCATTTTAATGGAGAAATAATGCCTATGACCGCAATCTTGCGGTCACAAATATTAGCTTTCTTTATTACCATTTAATGCTTTTCGATGTTTCCAGTACATCACGATCGATCCAATTAGCCCGCTAACCAATAAGATCACTGGGATGACCATTAATGCACTAATCACAATCTGCTCATGCTCTTTCACGAAAGGAATTTGGTTAAGGGCATACCCTAAAGAAACGATAATACCTACCCACAGTAGACCACTTAACCAGTTAAAAAATTGAAAACGGCGATGGCTTAATTCAGAGAGCCCTGCAAGTAAAGGTAACAGGGTACGAACAAAAGCTAAAAAGCGACCAATAAGCAGTGCATACAAACCCTGCTTATTAAACATATTGTTCGCTTTGGTATGATATTCTTCAGGAATTTGGGCTAGCCAACGTTTGACTACCTTGGTTTCACTGAGCCACCTACCTTGCATAAATCCAAGCCAACAACCTAAACTTGCCGCCGTTGCGAGCAATAAAATGGTTGGGATAAAGTGCAAGACGCCTTTGGCAATTAATGCACCAGAAAGGATCAATAAGGTATCACCGGGCAAAAAAGCGGCGGGAAGAACCCCATTTTCTAAAACAATAACAACAAAAAGTACGGTATAAATAACCCAAAGTACTTCGGGATTGGAGAGTTTTAGGAAATCGTGATCCCAAAGAGCCAGTACGATTTCGCGTAGGACTTCCATAATCATTCCTGTATTTATCTAAAAGCGAATTTCTTTATTTATATTACAGGAAAAAATGAGTTTGGGTTTGATTTGTTTGGGATCTTCATGGATTAGTGAAGGAATTGCAGAAAACATGCCTAATGCTTTCTGCAATATTGATTGTTAATCGTTAAATGCGAGCAAAGGCAGATTGCAGGTCATCGATTAAATCTTGTGGATGTTCAAGACCAATATGAACGCGGAAAAATGTGCCTTCACTTGGGCGGAAATCAAATTGCCTCATACTCAGTAAATCTTCTTTTTGGTAACCTAAAATCAGCGATTCGAACCCACCCCATGAATAGCCCATTTTGAAATGGGCTAAATTTTCAATAAAGGCGGCGAATTGTTCTGTGGATAGGCGTGACTTAAGTTGAAAAGAAAATAAGCCGTTACTGCCTGAAAAGTCACGAATGAAAAATTCATGACCCGGTGAAGAGGGTAATGCTGGGTGGAAAACCTGTTCCACCTCAGGGCGCGTCTGTAGCCAGTTTGCTACTTGTATGCTGTTTTCTTGGTGCTGTTTTAGCCGTGTAGCTAAGGTGTGTAATCCGCGATTGGCCATATAAACCGTGTCTGGATCCGCCGTTTGCCCAAGTAGATAGGAGTTTTCACGTAAGGTTTCGATACAGCGCTTATTTGCCACTGCGACCCCTAACATGCCATCAGAATGTCCATTAATGTATTTTGTTGCGGATTGTATTGAAATATCTACATCGAATAATAAGGGCTTGAGTAAGACACCGGCAGCCCATGTATTATCAATCATAATAATAATTTCAGGGGATTTATCACGCACAGCTTTAACGATAGCCGGTAAATCATGAACTTCCATGGTGATTGACCCTGGCGATTCTAAAAATACGATACGTGTGTTGGGTTGAATTAAATCGGCAATCTTTTCACCTACAAGTGGATCAAAGTAGGTCGTTTCAATATTTAGCTTAGTTAAAATCTGATCACAAAAATTCTGGGTTGGATCATAAGCGGAACCTGTGACTAAAATGTGCTCACCTGCGGAAATGAATGATAAGATTGCATTGGTGATAGCAGCAGCACCTGATGGGTAGAGAACACAACCCGCTCCCGCTTCTAATTCTGTCATGGCCTCTTGGAAAGCAAAATGAGTTTGTGTACCACGGCGACCATAAAAAAGAACACCATTAGCACGATGCCGCGTCGCATGACGTTTTTCTGCAAGAGTATCGAAGATAATCGAAGACGCCCGTTGAATAACGGGATTTACCGCTTTTTGTGTAAATTTAGGGTTCCGACCAATGTGCACTAATTGGGTTTCTGGTTTTACGTTTGCCATGATCTTTCCTTTATTGTGTTAAATTTCGTCTACCTAAAGGCATATATACTATGAAGTTAAAGCATTCTCAGTGAAATGTAACTTGAGTTTTCTTCAGTATTGCAAAGTTGAATAATTGCATTTGTATAGAAAAGGGGTAGCCCATGTATCCATCGAATGCTTTTATCGGGAACAAATACCCGTGGAATAGGCGAGGTCTTTATGGTTTGAGAACAAAAAAATGAAAAAAATCGTGAATACTAATGATAATTACTATCAATTCGCGCTGTCTTTGATATCATCAGCACCGTCTTTGTGAAAAGAGACGAACAGCGCGAGTTAAATTTCGCTTTTAAAGGTTAGTCGATGAATGGCAAAATCATCGATATGAATTTTTTTATACAACACTAAAAAGAGAGTAAAGGCCAACTGATGCGTAAACTAACAGCTTCTATTCTATTGGCGTTCGGCTTGATGGGGACGGCAGTCGCTGAAACAACACCTGCAACAACACCAGCTGCGTCTCAAAATACACCATCGACATCTGCTGCAAATTCAGCAACTCCGACTACAACACCAAATGCTGAAGTTGCCCCCGTATCTTCTGAGCCAACAGAGAATACCACCGTTGTGAATGAAAATATTAGCATTGCTACAGAAGCGCCAACGGGGGGATTCGATCAGGATCTATCCGTTTGGGGGATGTACCAAAATGCGGATAACGTGGTAAAGACGGTGATGATAGGTTTGGTGATTGCATCAGTCATTACTTGGGCGCTCTTCTTCTCTAAAGGTCTTGAAATTTTAGTCGCACGCCGTCGTTTAAAAGGCGAAGCTAATGCGATTGCTGAGGTAAAATCTCTAGATGAAGCAGTGAAAATTGCCGAAGGTTTCAAAGGAAACAGTATTACACGTATGTTGCTTAATGAAGCCGTGTCAGAAAGAGCTTTATCTGCGAATAGCACCGATTTAGCTGGCACAAAAGAACGTACGTCATTCCGTCTTGAAAGGGCGGTGGCCTCAATTAGCCGGTATATGGGGCGTGGTAATGGCTACTTAGCGACCATTGGTGCGATTTCTCCATTTGTTGGTTTATTTGGGACGGTATGGGGCATCATGAATAGCTTTATTGGAATTGCACACTCACAAACGACTAACTTGGCGGTGGTTGCTCCAGGTATCGCAGAAGCGCTTCTTGCAACGGCAATTGGTCTTATTGCTGCGATCCCTGCGGTTGTCATTTATAACATTTTCGCCAGAATGATTAATAACTACCGTGGTCAGGTAGGGGATGTAGCTGCACAGTCTGCATTATTATTAGGGCGTGATCTTGATCTGGCAAATAGCAAAGCAAGGTAATTATTATGGCAATGCGTTTAGGTGACGAACAAGATGATAGCGGTGAAATGCATGAAATTAACGTGACACCGTTTATCGATGTGATGTTAGTTTTATTGATTATCTTTATGGTCGCGGCACCATTGGCTACAGTTGATATTAAGGTCGACTTGCCTGCTTCAACAGCGAAGCCTCAGCCACGGCCAGAAAAACCTGTATTTTTAACCGTTAAAGCCGATAGTCAACTCTTTATTGGTGATCAAGCCGTATCGAAAGAGCAGCTTTCTGCCACGCTTGATCAAGCGACAAATGCAAATAAAGAAACAACGATTTTCTTCCAAGCAGATAAGAGTGTTGATTATGAAACAATGATGGATGTGATGAATGCATTGCGTCAGTCGGGTTACCTGAAAATCGGCTTAGTGGGGATGGAAGCAACGACTTCTAAATAGTCGGTATCAATAGTACAAGTCGTCATAACGCGTTTTATCTCTAATGGTAAAGCGCGTTTTTTATTAATAGAACAAAAAATCACCCAAAATTGACTCTGTAGTTATCTGATTTTCCTATCGGATGTTATTTATCCTGCGCTATGTCATATTTATTTGTATGATTTCATCATTATTAATAGATTTTTATCCTATTTTAACGCTTTTCGTTGGTATCTGCTGGGGGAAGAAAAGCCCAGCGTATATGTAAACTACTCTAAAAAAGAGTATTTGGTGGCGAGATAGAGCAAAAACACCCAAAAAGCATTAATAAAACTAATGTATTTGGAGTGTTTTCTTTCTTATTTCAAATCAATTGATTGAGTAAGACCGAATTCTGACGTTATTTTTTTAGCTTAAATATAAGTTTGGTTTCTTTTTTTGATAATGATTTTTATTGAAAATGCAGCTTAATGTGGTTTTAAATATGGCATATTTGACTATTTTTGATGTTACCTTGACGGTAAAACATAACGAGAAATAAACCATTTTATTTAGGAGGGTTATAAGTTACGACAATTTTGCCAGTATAATAATATTACCATAGAAACTATATGGATAATTTAAGTGGTTAGAAAATAGATAAACTAATTGTTTTTCATAGAAAAAATTATTTTTCACGGGATGAATATATAGAGGTAAATAAAAAGCTTATTGTTTTTAGCTAGTAGTATAATAAAAATTATGTAAACAATTTTTATGCAATTGGAGTGGTGAGCACTGATTAAATATATTTTAACCTAAAATGATCTCTTAAGATAATATAAATATAATTAATTTAAATATAAAACAATTAATAAAGAGAAAGATCACACGGACAAATGTAAATAGTTTGTAATATCTTAACTATAGGGGCTTTATTTTGCCATTATCCCTCAATATGTTGATTTTTATTTGTTTTTTGTGTTTTCTTGAACTTATTAAGTTGCATAAAAAAACACTTGCGCAACCTAAATGTTGGGCTATAATGCAATCAATAACATTTAGAAATACTTTTTAATACTTTATTATGTCGAGCTGTTTATTTTTAAATTTGACTAATGCTAGGGAAATAATAAAGCCATTGCTGCTTTTTAAATTAAATTTGAATTAGCAAAAAATAGGCTTTATGTTAAAAATAGATATAATTACTTAATTAGATAACTCAGATAGAATATTGTATTTTTAAGTCAACATGAATGTTATTACTGGAGTCAAATGGGCTGACTACAGACTACACATAGCAAACGAAGCCGGAAACGGTAATTTCATATTATACTCCTCTATAGATAAAATAAGACTACATTTCCAGCGTTATCATTAAGATAACGCTTTTTTTTGTATGGATATTTTACAGCATAAACAGCCTCTAGGTAAGCCGCCTAGTTAAAGAGAAATGGCTAGCCAGTTAGTACTAAATGAGTGCTGTTATGCATAAAATCAATCTTTTCCTTATTTTTCAACGAAAGCACTTCACGAAAAAAAATATCAGCGTATGATATTTTCACTTCGCTGTGGGGCATCGATATAACAATTTATAAAGATAATTATACAACGGCGAGTTTCTCTGCCAGGATCTGGCGTGAATAAATTGGATGTAACAATGACTTGGTCTGATTTCAAATCTCACTATCTCATCGCTTTTTGGAAACCTTTACCTGCTGTTATTGCTGCCGGTATTTTATCAACCTACTATTTCGGCCTAACGGGCACATTTTGGGCAGTCACGGGGGAGTTTACTCGCTGGGGCGGGCACATCATGCAGCTTTTTGGCGCACATCCTGAAACATGGGGCTATTTCAAAGTCATTGGTTTTGAAGGCACTCCTCTAGATCGTATTGATGGTGTCATGATCATTGGGATGTTTGCGGGGTGCTTTGCTGCTGCACTTTGGGCAAATAATATTAAACTACGGATGCCACAGCACCGTATTCGTATTTTCCAAGCTATTCTAGGCGGTATTATTGCTGGATTTGGCGCACGTTTAGCAATGGGATGTAATTTAGCGGCATTTTTTACTGGGATCCCTCAGTTTTCGCTACACGCGTGGTATTTTGCGGTGGCAACCGCAGTCGGATCATATTTCGGTGCCAAGTTTACATTGATGCCTATGTTTAGGATCCCAGTTAAACTGAAGAAAGTCAGTGCAGCATCACCATTAACGCAAAATCACGATGTGGCTAAACGACGCTTTAAGTTAGGGATGATTATTTTTACGCTAGCATTAGCATGGGGTTTTTATACTTTACTTGATTCACCTGTAATGGGCTTTGCTATCCTCTGCGGAATTGGCTTTGGTCTATTGATTGAACGTGCACAGATTTGTTTTACTTCCGCTTTTCGCGACTTATGGATCACTGGCCGAACTCACATGGCTAAAGCGATTATTATTGGGATGGCAGTCAGTGCGATTGGGATCTTCAGTTACGTCCAACTAGGTGCTACACCTAAAATTTTATGGGCGGGACCAAATGCAGTGATTGGTGGCTTACTATTTGGTTTTGGTATTGTCCTTGCAGGTGGCTGTGAAACAGGTTGGATGTATCGCGCAGTGGAAGGGCAGGTTCACTATTGGTGGGTTGGCTTCGGTAATATTATCGGTGCAACTGTTTTGGCATATTATTGGGATGATTTAGGCCCTTGGTTAGCAACCGATTTTGATAAAGTGAATTTATTAGAGACCTTCGGACCGCAAGGTGGCTTATTAGTAACGTATGCATTATTAGCTGTGGCTTTTGTGCTGATGTTAGTCTGGGAAAAACACTTTTTCCGTAAACGTACACAAAATTCAACGCAAACATCTGCGGAGGCAGTATGAGTAACAAAGAGATCATTCCTGATTATCGTTTAGATATGGTAGGAGAACCTTGCCCATACCCAGCAGTAGCGACATTAGAAGCGATGCCATCACTAAAAAGCGGTGAAATTTTGGAAGTGGTGAGCGACTGTCCACAATCGATTAATAATATTCCGCTAGATGCAAAAAACTATGGTTATACTGTTTTGGATATCCAACAAGATGGACCGACTATACGTTATCTTATCCAAAAGTAACGGATACCCGTCATACTTCGTGTTGTAGCGTTGTTGACTGCACTCACCGCCCCTAGTCACATACTTTTGTATGCTCCTAGGGCTCGGTTCGCTTGTCGCCTAGCTACAACTCGAATTATTTAGGGTATCTGAGTGATACATTAAATCGACCTATAAAACAGAGAGTTGAGCACAGAGGGGATAGGCGATAGCGCGTTTATTATTTAGGGTATCTGAGTGATACCTTAACTCTATTAAATCGACCTATAAAACAGAGAGTTGAGCACGGTGGGGATAGGCGATAGCGCGTTTATTATGTAGGGTATCTGAGTGATACCTTAACGCTATTAAATCGACCTATAAAACAGAGAGTTGAGCACGGTGGGGATAGGCGATAGCGTGTTTATTATTTAGGGTATCTGAGTGATACCTTAACGCTATTAAATTGACCGATAAAACCGAAGGTTGAGCACAGAGGGGATAGGCGATAGCGCGTTTATTATTTAGGGTATCTGAGGGATACCTTAACGCTATTAAATCAACCGATAAAACCGAAGGTTGAGCACAGAGGGGATAGGCGATAGCGCGTTTATTATTTAGGGTATCTGAGGGATACCTTAACTCTATTAAATCGACCTATAAAACAGAGAGTTGAGCACAGAGGGGATGGGCGATAGCGCGTTTATTATTTAGGGTATCTGAGTGATGCCTTAACGCTATTAAATCGACCTATAAAACAAAAGGTTGAGCACGGTGGGGATAGGCGATAATGGGTTTATTATGTAGGGTATTTTAGTGACACCCTACATATATTGAATAAAGCGACCTATAAGCCAGAGCACTGAATACCGAGAGTGCGCTTACTCTTCTTGTTCTTGCCAATTCGTAATATCTAGAACCAACTCACATTCGTCATCCATATAAGCACCCGTTGGAACAAAACCAAGCTTTTTATAGAACTCAAATGGGCTTTCTTCCCCTTCACCGCAGCTATTATAAAGGCGCGGATAGCCTTTCTTTTTCAGATAACGTATCACTTGAATTAATGCTTCGCGACCAAACCCTAATTTTTGATAGGGCTCCGCTATCATAAAGCGCCAAAGCATGATGCCATCATATTCGAGCTCGTCGTCATCTAAACCAGAATGCAGCATGATAAATCCAACGGGAGTATCATCTGCGTAAATTCCCCTATACCACGCACAGTCTGAAAATTGAGCCTCTACCATTGAGTAAGCATTATCAGCGACCATGTTACGTTGCGCTTCACTCAATGTATGGCTAAGTAGGCAAATTTCAGAGAAGTTATCCGCAGTCACTTTTTGTAAGGTAACTAATGAATTTTCATCCACTTCAGGTTCGATAAGCTCTTTCATGACTATTCCTTCGATAGAATATTGACCATAACTCCAATAATGGAGGCCGCTATTTATTATTTTTATTTAACAAATTTAAAACTAAAGTCAATTTGTTACAGGGTTGTAATTTAATCAACCAGAGATCCCACAACCAGTCAATGACTTAATTGTGGCTATGCAAGCGGGGTCTAAAAAGAAATGGCAACTGACTGTTTAGTGAGTTGCCATAGTGAGATAACAAAAGGAAAATCGAAAGGAATTAGTGTTCTGCTTCGCCGCCAAGAACATCAATTAAGCGCGCGATTAAGGCACTCAGTTCCCCAGTCATTAAGACGTAATCCGCATCAAATTTTTGAGCATAATCTTCTTTGGCGATATCATCGTTTTGCTCTTTCAGTGTATCACTGAATTTAATTCGTTTTAGTGAACCATCATCAGACAACATAAACTGAATGCGCTCTTCCCAATCTAGGGCTAATTTTGTTACTAGTTTGCCAGCTTCAATGTGTGTTGCAATTTCATCAGAGATAAGATCTTGTTTTTTACAACGAATAATTCCACCTTCTTCTAAGATCGCTTTTAGTTCAGCTTCATCCATCACCGCAAAACCTTGAGGAAGAGAGCCCGAACGGATCCACTCGGTTAGTGTTAGTTCAATCGGATCTTTAAATGTCAGTGGAACAACAGGAAGAGAGCCCAAGCTTTTGCGTAATAAGGCTAAGTTGTCTTCCGCGCGTTTCGCACTGGCCGCATCCACAATGATGAGTTGATTGACGGTATCAATCCAAATATAGGTTTTGCTAAATTTACTGAATGCTCGAGGCAATAAGGTGTGAACAACCTCATCTTTTAAGGCGTCTTTTTCCGTTTTTTTGAGTTTTCGCCCTTGGTCTGCTTCGAGTTTTTCAATTTTGTCTTGTACTTCTTGCTTAATAACAGGAGATGGCAGCATTTTTTCTTCTTTTTTCGCACAAATAAGAATTTGGTTGCCTGCTGCGTGGGTTAAGGCTTCCGCCCCATTCATTGGTGCGACCCAACCTGTCTGCATCATGTCTTGGCTGCCACAAGGGTGATAGGCAAGTGCGGCAAGTTGTTTTTCCAGATCATCTGCTGAGAGTGCCAAATCTCGATTCAGGCGATAGACTAATATATTCTTGAACCACATGAAAAACCTACCTTTGTTGATAAATAGCCAATTAGAGCAGCGGCTATAATAACGAATTGTCAGTTATTAAGCGAAAAAAATATATTTACCCTTAGGCAGGTTAAGTCATCCCTCAGTTTTCATCTCTTATACTTGAAAAGCGCCTCTAAGGCAGGTGATGATAGTGAAGATAAATAATAACGTTGAAGAGAGCATCCCAATGAGAATAGGAATTGACCTTGGTGGTACGAAAATTGAAGTGATTGCACTAGATGATAAGGGAGAGGCGTTATTTCGTAAGCGCGTTCCAACGCCAAAAGGCGACTATATTGCAACACTCAATGCCATTGCCAGCTTAGTGAATGATGCAGAAACGGCAACAGGACAAAGCGGTAGCGTAGGAGTGGGTATCCCTGGGACATTGTCTCCAGTAACTGGAAAAGTAAAAAACGCTAATTCAACATGGTTAAATGGTCAATTTTTTGATGCTGATTTGAGCAAATTATTAGGGCGTGAAGTCAAGATTGCCAATGATGCGAACTGTTTGGCTGTCTCGGAAGCGGTAGATGGCGCAGGCGCAGGTAAAAAGGTCGTTTTTGCGGTGATCATCGGAACAGGATGTGGGGCAGGTATTGCACTTAATGGCAAAGTACACTCAGGGGGAAATGGTGTCGCCGGTGAATGGGGGCATAATCCTCTGCCATGGCAAGATGACAGCGACAGACAATTTTTGTCCAATGAAAATTGCTATTGCGGTCTAACTGGTTGTACTGAGCTATTTGTTTCCGGAACTGGTTTTATGTCTGATTACGCTAAGTTATCAGGGGAAACGAAAACAGGTATAGAAATTGTTAAACTTGCTCAAGAGGGGAATGAATTCGCCAAAATTGCGATGGATAATTATTTAAATCGGCTAGCCAAAGCACTGGGGCAGGCGATCAATATGCTCGATCCTGATGTGATAGTGCTAGGAGGTGGTATGAGTAATGTGGACAGCTTGTACGAAGAGCTACCTGCACGAATTCGCCAATGGGTATTTGGGCGTGAGTGTGATACGCCCATTCGTAAAGCGGTGCATGGGGATTCGAGTGGAGTCCGCGGTGCAGCCTGGCTTTTTTCGTCCTAATTTACGTTGTGGCGGTGTTGGCTTCACTCAGCTACTCAGGTCACATACTTATGTATGCTCCCTGAGATAGCTTCCTTTGCCGCCTAGCCACAACGCAAATTAGTTAGAAAAAAGCGCTTATGAACGTTAGAAAAAAACGTTTATGAGATAGATACGGATGAGAACATAGTAAAAATGGGATGGGTTATCGTTATTGTTATTTAGATCATTGGTGTATGCTCCCTGAGATAGCCTCCTTTGCCGCCTAGCCACAACGCAAATTAGTTAGAAAAAAGCGCTTATGAGCGTTAGAAAAAACCGTTTATGAGATAGATGTGGATGAGAACATAGTAAAAATGGGATGGGTTATCGTTATTGTTATTTAGATCATTGGTGTATGCTCCCTGAGATAGCTTCCTTTGCCGCCTAGCCACAACGCAAATTAGTTAGAAAAAAGCGCTTATGAGCGTTAGAAAAAACGCTTATGAGCGTTAGAAAAAAACGTTTATGAGCGTTAGAAAAAACGTTTATGAGATAGATGCGGATGAGAACATAGTAATAATGGATAAAAAAATATGCTGTGGCTTTAATGTTTAAATAATCATCTTTTATTACTTAAATTAAATTTAGATTAATTAAAAATAAAATAATAAGTATATTTATAAAGCACGAAATTTAAGTGAAATAAGCTTCTTTCATACTCAGTGATATAAATCACAACTCTTTTTTTTCTTCAAAAATTATTCACGAAGCATGAGAAAAATAACTTCAGTTATTTTGCGTGAATTTGTCATGAATAATTCATTTTTGTGACAGATATAAAAATCAGGCTCGATAAAAAGATGAAAACCGTGATTTAGTCACAAAAAATGGTTACTGTTTGCAGTGTATTATCATTAAAAATTGACAGCATGCACATTGTGTAAAATTTTAACGCCATTTTTGTTGGTTATTTGTTCAATGGTGCAAGGTGTGTAGGTGAATTAGAGAGACAACTTTCTCTCAATAAAGGCAACTAAGGGGATCAAATGAATAAAGTATTGAAACTCTCAACACTTGCTATGTTAGTCGCATTGAATGCGAACGCAGCAACAGTTGATTTACGTGTTATGGAAACATCTGACGTTCACAGTAATCTTATAGACTTCGACTATTATAAAGATAAACCAACCGAACAATTTGGTTATGTCCGTACTGCAACGTTAATTAAAGCGGCGAAACAAGAAGCCACAAACGCCGTATTAGTGGATAACGGAGACTTAATCCAAGGTAGCCCATTGGCTGACTATATCGTTAGTGAAGGCTTAAAAGATGGCGAATCTCACCCAGCGCACAAGTTATTGAATACAATGGGTTATACTGTAGGTAACTTTGGTAACCATGAGTTTAACTTTGGATTAGATTTCCTGCATAAGGCCATTGAAGGCGCTAAATTCCCCTACATCAATGCCAATATTATTGATGCAAAAACAGGTAAAAACTACTTCAACCCATATATTATTGTTGATACTCCAGTTAAAGATAGAGATGGAAAAACACACACAATTAAAGTGGGTTATATCGGTTTCGTTCCACCACAAATTCTTATTTGGGATAAACCAAATTTAGAAGGCAAGGTATTAGTCAACGACATTACTGAAACTGCGAAAAAATTTGTACCACAAATGAAAAAAGAGGGGGCCGATCTCGTGGTGGCTATCCCTCACTCTGGGTTCTCTCAAGAACCATACAAGGCAATGGCTGAAAACTCAGTGTATTACCTCAGTGAAGTCCCCGGGATTGATGCCATCATGTTTGGTCACTCACACGGCGTGTTCCCAAGCAAAGACTTTAGTGATATCAAGGGCGTCGATATTGCTAAAGGAACCGTAAATGGCGTGCCTGCGGTAATGCCTGGCCAATGGGGTGACCATTTAGGGGTTGTCGATTTAGTAGTGAGTAACGACGATGGTGCATGGAAAGTCGTTGATGCAACGGCACATGCACGTCCGGTCTATGACAAACCAAACAAACAAGCCCTTGTTGAACGCGATGGCGATCTTGCCAAAATTATCGAAAAAGAGCACCAAGATACCCGTAAGTTTGTGGGTAAACATATCGGTAAAGCGTCAGAAAACATGTACAGCTTTTTAGCGTTAGTGCAAAGCGACCCAACGGTACAAATCGTTAATGATGCGCAAATCGATTACACCAAAAACTTTATTCAAGGCGATCCTGATCTGGCTGATTTACCTGTATTAGCTGCGGCAGCACCGTTTAAAGCGGGGGGACGTAAGAATTCGCCAACCGAATTTATCGAAGTTGAAAAAGGGGATTTAACCTTCCGTAATGCAGCGGATCTGTATCTGTATCCAAATACGTTGGTTGTAGTAAAAGCAACCGGTGCGGATGTTGTTGAATGGTTAGAATGTTCTGCGGGGATGTATAACCAAATCGATCCACAATCAACTGCACCACAAAGCTTATTGAACTGGAATGGTTTTAGAACCTATAACTTCGATACAATTAGTGGCGTGGAATATCAAATCGACCTGACACAGCCTGCGAAATATGATGTTGATTGCCAAACTGTGAATAAAGAGGCTAATCGAATCAAGAATGTGACTTACCAAGGTAAGCCAATTGATCCAAAAGCCACTTTCTTAGTTGCAACAAACAACTACCGTGGCTATGGCGGTAAATTCGCAGGAACAGGTGATAGCAATATTGCATTTGCCTCACCAGATGAAAACCGTGCAATTTTAGCCGCTTACATTGCAAAAGTGTCTAAAGAAAAAGGTGAAATTTCAACGAAAGCGGCAAACAACTGGTCATTTACACCGATTAAAACGGACAAAAAACTGGATGTTCGCTTTGAAACTGCACCAAGTGAAAAAGCCGCTAACTTTATTAAACAAAATGCACAGTATCCAATGAAAAAAGTGGGTACTGATGATATTGGCTTTGCAATTTACCAAATTGATTTGACTGCTAAGTAATCACCTCAGTTTTTATTGATATCAAAGTGAGCCTGCCCAATTGGGTGGGCTTTTTTATGACAAAATAAAATGAAAGATAATGTTCAGGGTGGGAAGATTTTAGGATGTTAAATAACGCTCGGCGTATTTAACTGGCTACGGACTAAATACGTCGAGCGATTATTTACTTTTGATGACGAATAAGCTATTCATAAAACACATTCAACATAGGTAATTTACTGTACTTGTCATATTCAACTTTAACATATTCAGTTTCTAGCTTTTTGCCATTTTTTAAAGATGCCGTCGTTGAAATGTTTTTTCCTTTCCGGTAGCACTTAACATTGACTTTCTCTTGATTATTGGCATTTATAACACATTGAGGTTCATACACTGAACCTGTAAATGTAATAGTTCCTCCTGAAGAGTTATTACTGGCATAGGTGAAAGAACAACTTGAAATGATTATAGCAACTACAGATGTTAGTAAAGATAAACGTTTCATAGTCCACCCCCTAAATAACACTGAACACTGAATTGAGTGTTTTTGTGCCTTCACTTTTAGTGTAGTTCAATTATCGGTAATGCGAAACAAATTTTGTAAATATACTTAGAGTTTAGTATTGAAGAGGTTTAATGTATTGATAAATATCAAGTTATATTTGATGGTTATATCATTCGATTGATTATTAATCATTAAACTGTTTTTAATTAATAACAGGAGGGATGAATGTGAAATTATCTTTTTATTTAAGTAAAATTTTATTGTTGAATTTGTTTTTGAACTTTTTATTACGTTAAATAAATTTGAAATAAAAAACTTTTATGGTTTTTATTATTTTTAATATAAGACATCCCTGATGATGACTTATGTTTTGAGAAGGTAAAAGATAGGGGGGAAATAAAATTCCCTTATAAAACTTTTATAAGGGAATTTCTGTTAAAACCTTATTATTTCATTTTATTTGAAAACTTTGAAACGTACATCATCATCAATAAAGGCTTTATCACCTGCTGGTGCATTAATTGAACCAAACACCATTTGAGCACGTAATACCCAATTCGCAGGAATGTTCCACGTTTTTTGTACGTCATTATCCACTAATGGATTGTAGTGTTGTAATGACGCACCAATATTTTCTTGAGATAATGCAGTCCATACAGCAAATTGTGCAATACCACTCGCTTGCTCGGACCAAATTGGGAAGTTATCGGCATATAAAGGGAATTGCTCTTGCAAACCTTTTACAACGTCTTGGTCTTCAAAAAACAGAATAGAACCTGCGCCAGCGGCAAAACTATCAATTTTTTGTTCTGTTGCGGCAAAAGCTTGCTCAGGTACAATTTTGCGCAGAGCTTCTTTGGCCATATTCCATAATTTTTTATGTTCAGCACCAAACAAAATAACCACACGTGAACTTTGTGAGTTAAATGATGATGGTGAGTGTTTTACTGCTTCTTTAATTAATTTCGTAACCTGTTCTTCTGATACGGGTAATGCATCGCCGAGGTTATAAATAGTACGACGATTTTTAATCATTTCGATAAATGCGTTAGACATTTTAGTCTCCTAGATCTTCATTAGCGCACGGCATTTTATAGAATAAATCTCAGAAGCCGCAGTTTGTTCCAATGGTTAATACTATAGCGGGGTAAAGTTAAAATCATAGAAAAAAAATTTAACGGTAAGGTTCAAAATTTTGCACTAAGTTTGTTGGTGTAAAAAGTTGAATTTATTCAAATGGTTGAATTTATTTTTTAGTCGATAAGTATATTTGATGCGTAAAAATGACACCCTAGATATTCAATGTGAATAAAAAAATTGAGGGTGATAAAGAGGAAGCATTGATCCGCTAAAGAGTCTAGCGGGGGGCGTAATCCCGCTAGACAAGAATGATAACTCGTTTTATTTAATCAAGTTCACTGACGTCTTTGGTAATTTCAATCTTGGTACCACCAAAGTTATCAATGATATATTTTCTAACAGCTTCAGTGTGGTACAACTGCGTTAATTTAGCAAATTTGGGATCGTCTTTATTGTCGGCTTTCACAACTAATAAATTAATGTTGTTTTTAATCGAGTCGTCGTTTTGCTCCCTAAATAAAGCGTCCTTCAATACATTAAGCCCACCTTCTTGTGCGGCTGTATTACCAATAACGGCAATATCAACATCAGGTAAAGCTCTGGGACCATGTGCATATTTTATTTGCCTAAACACTAAATCTTTTGGGTTAGCAATAATATCGTTGATTGAGCCTGTAGCCTGATTAAAGTCAGGTTTTAAGGTAATGAGTTGGGCTTTTTCAAGTAGTTTTAGCGCTCGTATATGGTTGGCGGCATCATTGGGAATGGCCACAAGGGCTTGTTTAGGTAAATCTGTAAGATTTTTATATTTTACCGAATAGATCCCCATAGGTTCAAAGTAGGTGGTGGAAATTGCTGCAAGTTTATTATTATGACTCTTATTAAAGTCTTTTAAAAATCCCCATGATTGAAATGCATTTACATCAACGTCTCCATCAATGGTCGCAACATTCAGGGTTATTCCATCATCAATGATTTTGACATCTATGTCTAAGTTAGCCTCTTTGGCACTCGGAGACTGTGCAATAAATTTCCAAATATCAGCATCGCTACCATGGCTACCAATAATAATTTTTTGCAATGTTTGCCCTTGCTGAGTTGTTTTATCGGTTGAATTTTCCTCTTGTGAACAAGCGGTTAGGGTAGAAAATGACAAAGCTAATAATAATGCAGATATTTTTTTCATTTGATTATCTCTAATAATTTTTTGTTGAGATATCTAATCAAACAAAAATAGCTTTTTATAAATAATATTTTATTCATTCTCTAATTTTTTAGTTATATGCTGAAAATACACGTAGGCTCATTCAAAATGGTTATATGGATATAGTTTTAAATTATTTTTAGCAATATTTATTGTGGTATCTAATCAGGAATTAAATATAACGTGAAAATTCTTCACCATTTAAGTAAAAATTTAAGAGGTTGATTAATTATGTCTTTAACGCAATTGCCTATTATTGATTTAAGCGAACTTGATAACCCTGAAACCAAAGACGATTTTTATAAAAAGCTGCGTTTTATTGCCCGTGAAATCGGGTTCTTTTATTTAGTCGGACATAATGTAACTCCTGAGTCTCGTGAACAATTATTAGCCACGACAAAGCGATTTTTTGCTTTACCAAAGGCAGAAAAAGAAGCCATTTCGATGGCGCATTCCCGGCATTTTCGTGGCTATACGGCTTCTACCGAAGAAAGCACTCGAAATCAGCCTGATTACCGTGAACAAATAGATATTGGTGAAGAATTACCTGCCCTCGAACTGACAGATAGCGACCCAATTTGGTTTAATTTACATGGACCAAATCAATGGCCACAGGCGTTACCTGAGTTAAAAGAACAAGCCCTTGCATGGCAAAGTAATATGCGTGCGATAGCGGTGAAACTCATCAAAGCATTTTTAGTGGCTTTAGAGCTCCCAGAAAACAGTTTTGATCACATTATTGCTGAGCCTGCTCAACATCTATTGAAACTCATTCACTACCCGGCTAGAGAAGATAATAATGATGGAGAACAAGGGGTAGGGGCACATAAAGACGCAGGGATTTTAACCTTATTATGGCAGGATAATAGTGGTGGCTTACAAGTCGAAACGGATAATGGCTGGATTGATGTTGCGCCATTGGAGAATGCATTTGTGGTAAATATTGGCGAAGTTTTCGAATTAGCGACCAATGGCTATTTACGTGCAAACGTACATCAAGTCGTGAGAAAGAAAAATAGTGATCCCCGTTATTCCATTGCTTATTTTATTACTCCGAGTATTTTTGCTGATGAAGTCCCCTTATTAACCTTGCCAAGTTATTTAGCACAGCAAGCTTTAGGACCTGATAGTGATCCACTCAATCCTTTATTTACTAATTTAGGAAAAAATGTGATTAAAGGTCGTTTACGTTCACATTTAGCTGTAACACGCCGCTTTTATCCTAAGGAATATGCGCAAATAATAAATAACAGTAATATTCTATAACTCACAGAATAAATTGATATTAAAAAAGAAAATAGGTTGGAGCCAAGTATGCCAGATCAAAGTTATAAAAAGGACTTAAATGGAAAGGCATTATTCCCTGAAACCTTAATGATGAGCTATGGGTATGATCCCCAGCTTTCAGAGGGGTCAATTAAGCCACCCGTTTTTCTGACGTCTACGTTTGTATTTAAAACGGCTCAGGAAGGAAAAGATTTCTTCAATCTAGTGAGTGGGCGCACACAAGCGCCTAGCAATCAGAAACAGGGGCTTGTCTATTCGCGGTTTAATCACCCGAACAGTGAAATTGTTGAAGATAGATTAGCGTTGTATGAAGGGGCACAAAGCGCAGCGTTATTTTCTTCTGGTATGTCAGCGATCACTACCTGTCTGATGGCAGTGTTGCAACCAGGGGATATATTGTTGCATTCGCAACCCCTGTACGGCGGAACAGAAACCTTATTTCTTAATACGTTAAAGCGCTTTGGTATTACGTCAGTGCCTTTTCAAAACGGTTGTGATTTAGCCGCTGTTTTAGAGGCGGCAGCTAGTGTGGAACAAAACCAGAAAATTGCAGCAATCTATATTGAAACACCCTCAAACCCGTTAAATACATTAGTCGATATTGAATTATTGAGCCAAGCGGCGAAACAAATTGGTCAAAAACAAGGTGGGCAAGACCCATTATTGATTTGTGATAATACGTTGCTAGGCCCAGTATTTCAAAAACCACTCCAATTAGGTGCAGATTTAAGTGTGTACTCACTAACTAAATACGTAGGCGGTCATTCAGATCTGGTCGCAGGGGCAGTTGCTGGCAGTCATCAGTTAGTAAAAAAGATCAAAGCACAACGCAATGCCATTGGAACGCAACTAGACCCGCATTCAAGCTGGATGTTAGGTCGCTCTTTGGAGACGCTACAACTGCGTATGGAGCGGGCAAATGACAGTGCACAAACGTTGGCTGAGTTTTTACATCAGCACCCAAAAGTGAGCAAAGTGCATTTTCCTGCATTTTTTCCGAAAGACAGTGTGGAATACCGAGTTTATCAAAAACAATGTACTGGCGCAGGTTCAACTTTTTCAATTAATGTTGGAAAAGATGAAGCAGACGCATTTCGGTTTTTAGATAACCTCGCTATTTTTAAATTAGCGGTAAGCTTAGGGGGAACGGAATCATTGGCGAGTCACCCTGCCTCGACAACGCATTCAGGCGTTGCATTATCAGTGCGTGAAAAATTAGGGATCAGCGATAATTTAGTGCGCTTATCTATTGGTATTGAGAATGTAAACGACTTAAAACACGCATTAGAGTTAGCGTTAGACGCCATTTAATTCCGTGAGTATTCTGGAGAGGAGTTGGCCCGTTCCTCTCCATTTTTATGATTAATTGATACGATATTGAGATGGGAGTTCGCTAAAACCAAGGCCATTGGCTTTTTTCACGCTAATTTGCACAGGAATACGTTCTTTCATCGCTTCCACATGGCTAATTACGCCAATCATTTTCCCTGATGCATTCAGGCTTTCAAGGGCATCTAGGGCAATATCCAGTGTTTCGGCATCCAAAGTCCCAAAACCTTCATCTAAAAATAGTGACTCTAATTGTGTCCGGTTGCTGACCATATCTGAAAGTGCCAGTGCTAATGCCAAACTGACGAGAAAGCTTTCCCCACCAGATAAGGTTTTGATATCTCTGACAGAATCTGCTTGCCAGCTATCAATGACTTGTAATTCAAGATTAGCTTGATGGCTGCGTTGCAATATATAGCGCCCATGGAGTTTATCAAGTTGTTGGTTAGCTAACGTCACTAAGCAATCAAGGGTTAAACCTTGTGCGTAGCGGCGGAACTTATCTCCTTCAGCGGAGCCAATTAGTGCATTTAAATAACTCCAATCATCGTAAATGAGTTGGCTTTTTTCTATTTCTTGCAGTAAATCTTGTTGCTGGTGACGCTGTTGTTTATCGGTATCTAATCGATTGATAATTTGCCCTTGCTGCTGGTTATATTGTTTTATTTCTTCGTCGAGCGCCGTGACAATTTCGTGTAATTGCGCTTCTGAAAGTGATGAGAAATTTGCTGCACGTTGCTGATTAAGCGTGTCAAGTGCCAATAAACCTTCTTGATGGCGCGTTTCGCTCAGTAAAAGGTTTTGGCTAACTTGCTGTTTTAACCCTTCTAATTGCTGCTTTTCTTCGATATTTAATAATGCATCAAGGAAAGTTTGTTGCGTGCTAAATGGGCTTTGCGCAAGTGCCTCATCAAATTGGCTTTGAGCTTGTTGATAAGCCAGTGTCGATTTGTTTGTCCCTTCAATAACGCTCTGTAAGCTACCATTAAGCAAGGCGATGGCTTTATCTCTTTCGTTGAGTTGCTGACTGAGCTGGTCCTGAACTTGGGAAAGTGCTTCTTGTTGCGTATTGAGCTGCTGAATAAATTGAGAAATAGGTCGCCCTGAAAGTTGCGTTTTGCGCTCAGCAGTTTTTTGTTCGAGTGCTATATTAACTTGATTAAATTGTGTTTTTTCTTTCTCAAGTTGCAGAGCGAACTGCTTTAATTGTTCGGATTCTGATGTAAGCGTGGCCCTTGTCACCTCAATTTTTTGGCTTAGCACCTGCGCCGCCATTTTTTGGCTGTTATAAAATTCACCCCGTTGCGCTATTTCACTGATCCATTCATTAAACTTTGAACTTTCAGGTAAGCTCAGCGCAAACGGCGCTAAAGCGACTTGCAATTGTTCAGTTTGTTTATTCTTGCGTTGCTGTAGCTGAACCTGTTCCTTTTGCAATTCCTCAAATAGTTGAGTCTGATATTTCAAGCGTTCTTCAACTAATAAAAGATCGGCTTGTTGCCGGTTGAAAAGCGTCTGTTGTTCGTGTTGTCGCTGTTTAGCTTGCTGGTATTCACGTTCTAATACCGTGAACGCATGTGCTATTTTTTGCTGCTCTGCCAGTTTAGCCGTCAACTCATTGATAAACGCAGTGACGGCTTGCTCATTTTGAGCTAATTCAGGTGTAAGTGCTTGCTCACATGTTTTTTTCCAACTGCCAGCTAAGGCCTCAAGGTGGGCTGTGGTTTGTTGCAACTGCTGTGCTTGTTCTTTTTGACGCTGTTGCTGGGTCTCCGATAGTGTGACCAGCTTAGCTTGTTGCTGCTTAAGGTTATCAAGTTGCTCAGTTAACTGTATTAGTTGCTGTTGGGTATCACTTGGGTGAATGGATTGGTATGCCTTCACGGCTGGGTGCTCGGTTGAACCACATAATGGGCACGGCTTCCCTGAAACAAGCTGCTGGCGTTCTTGTTCCAAACTGACAATTTTCTGCTCTAATTGGTATTTTTCATTGGTTAGTTTGATGCGCGGGGTTAACTCATTGATTTGAGAGTCGGTTAGTTCCCATTCTTTTTGTGTTTGCGCGCTTAACCGCATTAAATCCGTATGCTGTTGAGTGTGTTGCTGTAATTGTGTTTTTGTCGCAAGGCATTGGGATAGCATTAATGGCAATAGTTTCCCATGCTGTAAACGCGCTTGCAGTTGCTCAATGTGTTGATGAACAGAATCAATGTCATATTTTTCTTGATTGGTTTTGTATTGCTGCTCTTGTTTTTTAAATGTCAGCGTATCATTTTCCAACATAGATGCCGTTTGCATTAATTCTGTGGTGCGTTTTTGCTTATCCGTTTGCAACTGCTCAATCTCATTTGAGAGACTTTGTTGCTTTTGCGCAACGGCGTTAAGTTTGTCTGCAAGCTCAAATATAAACTGTCCTTGTTGTTTCCAACTGGCGATTTGGGCACTAATTTCACCCTCTTTTTGTTTTTCTTGTAAAAATATATTTAGCTGATTAAGTTGAGCAGTCCCTTGCTGGATTTGGTTTTGTGTTTCATTTACCCATCGCTGCTTTTCCTCAAAAGCCGTTTGTTTATCTGCGACTTGTTGTTTTAATTCATATTGTTGCTGCGTCAATTGTGATATTTGGTTATCAAGAGGGCGAACGACTTCTTCAATCAGTTGATTTTGTTGTTTTACAAAATCAATATGTTGGCGATAGTCATCCTGTGATTGGATAAGGGCAGCTTGCAGGGGAATTCGTTCAGCTTGTTGCTGTTGCAGATTAAGTTGCAACTGCTGTTGTTTTTCTGTGTATTCAGAAAGTTGCCGTTGTAGGCGTTCAATATCTTGCCAAAGCGGGCGCAGAGATTCTGCGGGCTCACTCTCCGATAGCTTTTTCAGTTGAGGCTGTGCGGCTTGGTATGCAATTTGCGCATTTTTCAGTTCATTATCCAGTGACTGAACCCGCACTGTGAGTTGGCGGTGCTGTTGCCACCAATTGAGTTCGTGTTGATGTTGTGTGCGCTTTTGTTTTATTTCGGTTTCTTGTTTAATTAATGTATTGAGTTGTTCAACCAGTGCTTGGTGTTCCGATTCTGTCAGTAAGTTAATACTTTGCGCCCTAGCTTTAAGTAAATCTAAATCGGTTTTCGCTTGCTTGTGCTGATTAAAAATAGATTTTGAAATCTGGCTATAGATTTCTGTGCCGGTAATTTCTTCGAGTAAATCTGCGCGCTCTTTTTCTGAGGCATTTAAAAAAGCAGCGAAGTCCCCTTGTGACAACAAAATCGACTTGGTAAAGCGCCCAAAGTCTAACCCTGTAATTTTGGCAATTTGGTCGCGGATTTCAGACACTTTCACAGTTATAATTTTGCCATCAGCTACTTGAGCAAGTTCCGCTTTTGGTGGTTGTAAGTTGCCATCTGCTTTATTGCCTGCACGGCGTTGACTCCAGAATGCACGGTATGCCGTGCCTTTGACTTCAAACTCGACTTCCGCAAGGCACTCGCCCGTATGGCGTGTCATTAATTCATTTTGACTTGCGGAAATTGAATCTAACCGTGGTGTGCGATGGTATAAAGCCAGACAAATTGCATCTAATAAGGTGGTTTTCCCCGCCCCTGTCGCGCCTGTGATGGCAAATAGCCCCTGACTGGCAAACGGTTCTTCCGTAAAGTCAATTTTCCATTCGCCTTTGAGGGAGTTAATATTTTTTAGACGTAAGCTTAAGATTTTCATATTAATTACCTTCCCCTTGCTCGTGGCGTAATGCGTCATAGGACTGCTGGAAAAGTTGAACGAGACGCTGTTCACGCTCAGGATCTTCAAGGTTTTCTTCGCTAAGGCGGCGCAAGAAAACGTCTTTTACGGTTAATTCATTTAGCGTTTCGTTGGCTAGCGCAAGGTTTTGTCCTTGTCTTTGTTTTCTCGCTCGACGCAGCAACACCACTTCAACGGGAAGAGACTGAGTTAACGCTTCGATGCGCTGTTGAATGTCTGCCAGATAATCTTGAGAGGCCACTTCAATATCTAACCAAACCGCATTTTCCCCTTGGTAGTCCTTCCATGTATTTATTTGCTGCTCTATCTCTTTTAATGATCCTTTGATGGTTTGTAGCGGCTGAATAACAGGGATCGCTAATGGGGTAATTTCAGTTAATGCACTGCCTGAAAAAGTCACCAAACAGACGCTTTTTGGCTGGGTAGTTTCATCAAAGCTGAGCGCGATAGGGGAGCCGCAATAGCGAATATGTTGTTTCCCACCAATAACTTGAGGTCGATGTATATGACCGAGGGCAATGTAATCTGCTGGAGGAAATGCCCCTGAAGGGAAGGCCTCTAATGTACCGATATAAATATCGCGCACGGAATCGGTCAGTTCTGCGCCAATGACGGTTAAGTGCCCTGTGACAATAATCGGGATATCCACGCCCAACGCTTCACGCTGTTCGAGAGCCAATTGGTAGCTAGATTGGTAATAGTCATGAATTGCGGTTTGTAGGGAAAGTTGTTTTTCTTCAATACTTTGCCCAGCAACGCTAAGTTGGATATCCCGAGGGCGTAAAAAAGGGATCGCACATACCAGCCCAATAGGTTGAGCTTGTTTATTCTGTAGAGTGATAACATGCGGTTCACTACCCGAGGTAACTACCTGCGTATTGAGGTAGCTTAATAATGCACTGGATTCATTCAGAACAGATACTGAATCGTGGTTACCGCTTAATATGACCAACTGACAACCCGTTTTTTGTAAATCCACTATAAATTTATTATATAACTCACGGGCATAGCTTGGTGGTGATCCTGTATCAAAAATATCACCAGCAACGATGATGGCATCAACCTGATAGTGCTCGACTTGGCTCACTAACCAATTTAAAAAGTGTTGGTGCTCAGGGGCACGGCTTTTCGTAAAAAAGTATTGACCAAGGTGCCAGTCAGAGGTGTGAATAATGCGCATGAGCCATCAATCCTATCTTCAATGAAGGGTATAAATTACTGCAATTGAGTATACCTTATCCTATCAAAACCTCGTGATATTCTCGTGTTATGGCGGAATTATTTCACTTAGATGACATTTACCCGCTAATATAAGGAGAAATATCTGTTTTGCTGATAGGTATTCATAATTCTGTCATAAAAGTGACGCATAATGCGTTCACGTTAACAATGTCCTCTTATTTTACAGGAACAATCATGGCAAGACGCATTCTAGTAGTTGAAGATGAAGCGCCCATCCGAGAAATGGTTTGTTTTGTATTAGAACAGAATGGTTTTCAGCCGATTGAAGCTGACGATTATGACAGCGCAATTGCACAGTTAGTTGATCCTCTACCTGATTTGGTTTTATTGGATTGGATGATCCCCGGTGGATCTGGGCTTCAAGTGATTAAACATATGAAGCGCGATAGCGCTACTCGCGATGTCCCTGTGATGATGTTAACCGCTCGTGGGGAAGAAGAAGATCGTGTAAAAGGCCTTGAAGTCGGTGCGGATGATTATTTAATTAAGCCGTTTTCCCCGAAAGAGTTAATTGCTCGTGTTAAAGCTATTTTACGTCGCATCTCACCGATGTCGACGGAAGATATCATCGAAATGAATGGGTTAACCTTAGACCCAACTTCCCACCGTGTGACGAGTAATGATACCCCGATTGATATGGGGCCGACCGAATATAAGCTTTTGCATTTCTTTATGACGCATCCTGAACGTGTTTATAGTCGCGAGCAGTTATTGAATTATGTGTGGGGTGCGAACGTCTATGTCGAAGATAGAACGGTGGATGTACATATTCGGCGTTTAAGAAAAGCACTAGAGACTGAAGGTCATGATAAAATGGTGCAAACAGTACGCGGTACAGGGTACCGTTTCTCTGTTCGTTATTAACGACAAACTGGGGAGAGACATGCGTGCTTGAACGCTTATCGATTAAACAGCTGATTTGGGGACTGTTTTTATTTATCTTACCTGCGCTAATTTTGTCCATTTTTATTGGGCACTTGCCTTGGCTATTAGTTATTTCATTGTTGGCAGCCCTAGCGTGGCACAGTTATAACTTACTGAAACTGTCTTATTGGCTTTGGTTGGATAAAAGTATGCTGCCACCGGAGGGAAAAGGGGGGTGGGAGCCGATTTTTTACGGTATTTACCAGATGCAGCAGCGTAACCGTAAACGTCGCCGTGAATTAGGGCAACTCATTAAACGCTTTCGTAGCGGCGCTGAATCCTTACCTGATGCTGTTGTGATGATGACTACCGAAGGCAATATCTTCTGGTGCAATCGTCATGCGCAGGCGCTGCTAGGTTTTCGCTGGCCAGAAGATAACGGTCAACATATTTTCAATCTATTGCGTTATCCTGATTTTAGTCGTTACTTTTCAATCAAAAGTTATGACCGGGCATTAACCATTGAGCTCAATAGCGGGGAAATTGTTGAGTTTCGTATTTTGCCTTATACCGAGGGGCAGTTATTGATGGTGGCGCGCGATGTCACTGAAAAACGTCGCTTGGAGAAAGCACGGCGGGATTTTTTTGCTAACGTAAGCCATGAACTGCGCACGCCTCTTACCGTTATTCAAGGGTATCTTGAGGTGATGGATGACCAAGAAGGTATGCCTGCCGTTAATAAAAAAGCGCTGAACGTTATGCAAGAGCAAACTCACCGGATGGACAATTTAGTTAAACAGCTTTTGCAGTTATCCCGTATTGAAATTGCCCCGCAAATCAACCTTGATGAACAGGTAAACATTCCCGTGATCCTCAAAATGATTGAGCAAGAGGCAATAGGTTTAAGTCAAGGTCGTCAGCAATTTGAGTTTAATATCGATGAATCACTGCAAGTACACGGCAATGAAGAGCAATTACGTAGTGCTGTGGCAAACTTAGTGTATAACGCCATTAACCATACTCCTGAAGGGACGAAAATTCGTATTGATTGGCAAAGAACCAGTAATGGTGCACGGTTTAGTGTGAAGGATAATGGACCAGGGATCCCTTCGGAGCACCTTCCTCGCTTAACTGAGCGTTTTTACCGTGTAGATAAAGCTCGTTCACGGCAAGGTGGTGGGGGAACAGGGCTTGGGTTAGCCATTGTGAAGCACGCCGTTCAACACCATAGCAGTCAGCTAGTCGTGACCAGCCAAGTCGGTAAAGGCAGTGAGTTTTCATTTACCTTGCCGCCAGTATTAATTGTTGATGATAAAAAACTGAAAAAAGCCTAAATAATTCCACTTTATTAATAGAATCAATTTATTAATAGAGTGGTTTCTGCTTCTACTTCTATGTATTAATTCTATTAATGGATTATTGCTTTTACATTATTCTATTAATTAATGATTTTAAAATCATATGTCCTATCTGTTAGCAAAAAAAGTGAATGATAAAATGAACGGTTGATTATTTTTCGAACAAATCATATAACGAGTATTGGGATTTTACTGAAAGTAATCACTGCTTCTGAAAATTAGTTTAGTTATTTCTTCTTGTTTTAGGGTTTGCTATTGCCTTTTTGCCCTATAAAAGTTCTACTTGTTGTCAGTTATTGGCGATTTTTTCTGTTTTTTGATTTTTCGTTTTGTCTTAGGCAAACAGGCATACTTTTTTATATTGTTAACAGTATGTTTATCAGAATTCCATCTCGCTATATATATTTCAAAGGGTTGCTAAGTGCATGCCCGTAAATTTCCATTTCCGTTACTAAAAATTAACATAATATGGCTCATCGTTTATCATCAAGAGATATCATCGCATTAGGTTTTATGACCTTTGCGTTATTTGTCGGGGCAGGAAATATCATTTTTCCACCGATGGTTGGCTTACAGGCAGGGGAACAAGTTTGGACCGCCGCACTTGGCTTTTTAGTGACCGGTGTCGGGCTACCTGTATTAACGGTTATCGCATTAGCGAAAGTGGGGGGCGGGATTGAAGCACTGAGTACGCCTGTAGGTAAAACAGCAGGTTTGTTGCTAGCTGTTGTTGCTTACCTATCGGTCGGTCCGCTTTTTGCTACACCAAGAACCGCTACCGTATCGTATAAAGTGGGGATCGCACCGTTATTTGGTGGCGAATCTGATATGTTACTGCTTATCTATAGTGCCATTTACTTTATATTGGTTATTGGTATCTCACTGTATCCGGGTAAGCTATTAGATAGCGTCGGGCATATTTTGGCCCCCGTTAAAATGTTGGCGTTGGCGATCTTAGGTGTCGCAGCAGTAATGTGGCCAGCAGGTGATCCTATTCCTTCCACGATAGAATACCGTGATATGGCCTTCTCTAATGGTTTTATTAACGGCTACCTTACGATGGATACCCTCGGGGCGATGGTGTTTGGTATTGTTATCGTAAATGCAGCGCGTTCGCGGGGGATCGAAAACTCTTCATTACTCACTCGTTATACGATGTGGGCGGGCTTAATTGCTGGGGTGTTGTTGACGCTGGTGTATTTATCCCTGTTCAAACTGGGGGAAAACAGCGGTTCACTGATCCCGAATCCAGAAGATGGCGCAGATATCCTGCACATCTACGTACAATATACCTTCGGTGGCTACGGTAGCTTCTTCCTTGCGGTATTGATTTTTGTGGCCTGTATGGTGACCGCGGTTGGCTTAACCTGTGCTTGTGCGGAGTTCTTTAGCCGCTATGTGCCGATATCTTACCGTAAACTGGTGTTGATCCTTGGTATTTTCTCCATGGTGATCTCAAACTTAGGATTAAGTAAGTTAATTGCTGTCTCACTGCCTGTGTTAGTGTCAATCTACCCACCTTGTATTGTGCTGATTTTATTGAGTTTCACATTGAAATGGTGGAAAAATCCAACAGTCGTTATTGCACCAACCATGCTAGTCAGTTTTGTGGTTGGCTTAATTGGTGCCGTTAAAGCGTCTGAGCATTTGAAAGGGTATATCCCTGAATGGATGACTGCGATGCCATTGTATAAACAAGATTTAGTTTGGGTATTACCAACACTGGTTGTGCTGGTCGTCGCAATTATCTGTGATAAGTTCGTCTCACCAGCAGCGCAACATAAAGAAGCGTAATCAAGCTAATATACTGAATTTTTAACGAATAAGATGAAGAGAGTAATCAGTTTTATCTCTCTTCGTTGGTGAACTCAAGTCACCCCGTCATTAAGGCGGGATGAGGTTGTTGACAAAGTGGGATAAAAGCGTGGTTTTTCCCACTTTGTGTTATCAGGTGAAAATCAATGTATTGATTTTCCTTATTTTTTCAAAACCTATCCAACCTGCCGCCAAACATGTTATGTTTGTCAGCAGTCTGACCCCGTCATTAAGACGGGGTGACTTATTTAGTTGCTAATCAACACCAACTGCGCTCCCCGCAGGTCGGCGAACATCGTTAGAGCCGTAAATAAAGCCTTCGCGTACTTTGCCAGAAACTGCGGAGTCATTACCTGAAGATTTTGCGCTAACCCCCGCCCCATCTGGAATGGCAACCATAATCAGCTCAGCAGCTCCCCAAGGGGTTTGCTCAACCATCTTATAGCCCATCTTATCGAGAAGGGCTAAGCTATCTTTCGAGATACCGCGCTCTTCATAGTACACTTCATCAGGCAGCCACTGGTGGTGAATGCGCGGTGCATTTACCGCTTCTTGTGGTGGCATTCCGTGGTCAATAATATTTAACGCCGTTTGCAATGTGATAGAAATAATACGCGATCCTCCAGGGGAGCCAAGTACCAAGAACACTTTACCATCTTTGGTGACAATAGTTGGGCTCATTGATGAGAGTGGGCGTTTACCCGGTGCAATAGAATTTCGTTCACCTTGCACTAAACCATACAGGTTTTTCTCTCCAACTTTAGTGGTGAAATCGTCCATTTCATCATTGAGGAAGAATCCTGTTCCCGGTGGGATAACCACGGAACCAAATCGACCATTAATTGTATAGGTGGTTGAAACCGCATTTCCTTTTTCATCGACAACGGAGTAATGGGTTGTTTCCGGTTTTTCGTGTGGCCCCATACCCGGCTGAACTTGTGTTGAAGGTGTGGCTTGGTTTGGCTTGATCTCTTTACGCAGTTGTTCAGCGTAGGCTTTACTTAACAGCTTTTCTGTTGGGTTATCGACAAACTCAGGGTCGCCAAGAAAAGTATTTCTGTCCATATAAGCGTGGCGCATGGCTTCAGTGAGGGTATGAATATACTCAGCAGAATTGAAACCCATTTTTTTAAGGTCGTAACCTTCTAAAATATTTAAGGTTTGGCAGATAGTTACACCGCCAGAGCTCGGTGGTGGAGCCGAGATAAATTGGTAACCTCTATAGGTGCAGCTGACTGGTGTTGTATCTGTGATAGTGTAGTCAGCAAAATCTTTGGCGGTAAGTATGCCGCCGTTTTTCTTTGAGGCTTCCTCTACCACTTTTGGAATTTCACCTTCATAGAAAGCGGATGGACCCTGTTGGGCGATTTTTTCAAGGGTATTGGCTAAATCGGTTTGTACCAATAAATCGCCGGGTTGGAAAGCACTCCCGTCAGGTTTTAAAAAAATACGCGCAACTTCAGGGTCTTGTTTGAAGCGCTCAGTCGTAGTATCCAGTACATCTGTATCTGCACGCGTTAAGATAAACCCTTCTCTTGCAAGCTTAATGGCAGGTTCCATGACTTGCTGGCGGCTCATTGTGCCATATTTTTCTAATGCATAATCGAGACCTTTTACAGTACCCGGCACACCAGAAGCGAGGTAGCCATATAAACTCGCGTCTTTAATCAGTTTTCCGTCTTTATCGAGATACATATTTGCGCTTGCCGCGGCTGGTGCTGTTTCTCTAAAATTAATGAATAAATCCTTTCCGTCAGCCAAGTGAATGGTCATAAAACCGCCACCACCAATATTACCACAACACGGGTTAACAACTGCTTGGGCATAGCCAACCGCTACTGCGGCATCTATGGCGTTTCCGCCTGATTTAAGAATATCAGCACCAATTTGTGAGGCTAAGTGTTGAGATGAAACGACCATGCCTTTTTGAGCTTCAACGGCAGGTTCTGATGCTGCAAAGAGTTGATTTGAAAATAATAAGGCAAGTAATAAAGTTGCAGGGCGTAATGATGTTTTGATCATTCGTATCTCCCAGTTAAGGTCAGGTTTGAGGTAACACAAATTAATTACATGAATAGTTTGTTAATTATTTGTGTTTTTAATGTATAGCATAAAATAGTATAGAACGTTGAATATTTGAGTTAAGAAGTGTTAACTGGGTAGGGTTATTTATGAACAGGAGAAAATGTAAAACGTGTAGGAAAAGGGCTCATAAAGAGCCCATAAAATAATTATTTTTTATTAAACAATGAGATATGAACCCAACCATTATTTGTTAAAACAAGAGGGCTTTGCTGTGCACGTTCAGCTTGTGTTTGTGCTGATTTAATTTGCGGATAAGCCGCGATCACTTTTTCATTTTTTGCCCATGCAGCAACATCTTCAATTTTTTGTGTATAGTTGGCGATAGAGATTTTTTGCCCGCCACGCTCTGCGGGTTCAGTGAAGTTTGTCACTTGGTTAACGACAAGTTTACCAGTACAGAAGCTGCCACGACCTGAAAATTGGGCTTGCTTTTCATCGTAAAATTTTTGCCCTTCGTTAGTCAGTGTATACTCGACGCCATCTCCTGTTTGTTCGCCATTCCACATATCTTTCACAGAGACTTGTTTTTCGCTTTTTGCCAGCAAACCGGCGTCCACTAACGTGTCTAGCTGTTCAATATTGCGATAGCTAAATTTTGTGATAAAACTCGCAGGTATAGAGCCTACATTGATACAAATTGCTTTCTTAGTATCCAGATAATCTTGAATCGATTTCTTGAAGTTACTTTCTGATGCGGTCTGGCTGTTATCGCACCCTGCAAGTAATGCACTAATGACAGTGATTGAGGTGATGAGTTTTAATTTCATTTTCCTATACCTAACGCTGTTATTTATTTGTAATTAAATGATTCAAATTGTAACAGTAATATAAATAAGGAATGGTTTATAGTCTGAGAGATATGATAAAGAGGATATTTGGTGTTGTTTGGGATGTTTCTTAAGAGAGAAAGGCATCAAACAAAAAAGCGGGCAATAAGCCCGCTAACGAAAAACTAAATCAGTTGATTACAGTTTTGCAGAGTTTTTGGTCAGGTAGTCAGCAACGCCTTTTGGAGATGCATTCATACCTTCTTTTCCTTTTTCCCACTGAGCTGGGCAAACGTCACCGTGCTCTTCGTGGAATTGCAGTGCGTCAACCATACGCAGCATTTCGTCGATGTTACGGCCTAATGGGAGGTCGTTAACCACTTGGTGACGAACAACGCCGTTTTTGTCAACTAGGAAAGAACCACGCAGTGCAACGCCTGCTTCTGGGTGTTCAATACCGTAAGCTTTCATGATTTCGCGTTTGATATCAGCAACCATCGGATATTTAACTTCACCGATACCGCCGTTATCTACAGGGGTTTTACGCCATGCGTTATGAACAAACTCAGAGTCAAAAGAAACACCAACAACTTCAACACCACGTTTTTTGAATTCTTCATAACGGTGGTCAAATGCAATCAGCTCTGAAGGACAAACGAAAGTGAAGTCCATTGGCCAGAAAAAGATCACAGCTGGGCGGCCGTTCAGGTGGGTTTTCAGGTTGAAGTTATCAACGATTTCACCGTTACCTAAAACAGCAGCAGCAGTAAAGTCAGGGGCTTGACGTGTTACCAGAACCATAATTTGCTCCTATGAGTTTGATTTTTTTGTCCGAAACATTTCACAAAACGTGCGTCGTTTCGGACATAGACTTCTAAAAGGATAAAAAATTATCTTTTGATAATAAAGATGTTTAAACCAATTATTGTGATAGGTTTTATCTATCAATTATACTGATTTAATAAATTAATATCAATAAGATAGTTTTATTTTGCCAAAGTGCAAGCATTTATTTAATCCTTTGCTCATATTGTGACATCTTGGACAAAATTTTGTTGCAGCGCGTTAACCATCATTTGTGGGTAAAATTGAAAGAAAATGCTTTCTAGCGCATCGTACTGCGATAAAAAGTCGTTAAATGAACCACTTAGTGCACTTAGCTTTGGCCTTCTTTTCGCCATACCATTGAGCGATTTTCCGATATAGTTTTTATCTGCATAGCGGATTAACCATTGTTGTGGCCAGAGAAACTCATTTAACTCCTGAAATTTTTCAGGGGTATGACAGAGTTGTGGCTCAATGGTTTTTCGGCAATGACGCACAAAATCCGTTAATGAAATGGCTGGCTCAAGTGTTGACCAATGCAGCGACAAAAAATGATCCCAGACTAAATCTAATGTAATAGGGGCGACTCGACGGTATTCTTCACGAAATAGAGCCTTGGCGTCTTTAACCAGTGGGTGCGTATCTGTCGTTCTATCCACTGCGCGGTGCATAAAAATACCCGCCACAATCTCGGGTGAGTATAAGCCCGCAGGATTACCGCGAACGTAGTCAGCCATGATATTGCCAAGTAAGGAGCTGTTAGCGAGATGGGCTAAGTGGAGATGTGCTAGGTAGTTCATTCCTTTATCATATACCCGATGCCTTTCAAATTATAGATGTGTTAGCTGTACAAACTTACCCTAGTGACCAATTCCCTGGCTGCCTTGCCCTAATTCGAAATTCATCGGGTATATCTATCGAGTAGAACAAGAAGACTTATGGGGTATAGGCATAGAGAGACAAAAGAAAAAGCAGAAATAATTCATTCATTGAATGGATAAATAGTGTACAGAATTTTTTGCTAACAAAATATTTGTTAAATAATGGTGTTTTTTTGTGCGATTTTGCGCTTATTTCTTGCGCCAAAGACAGTGCGGCACTAGACTAGTCGCCTGTTTTTTTTAGATTGATGTCAATACAATGCGTGTTTCTGATTTTACTTTTGAATTACCTGAAGAACTGATTGCTCACTATCCACAGGCAGAGCGTAGCGCTTGTCGTTTATTAAGTCTGGATGGCGGATCGGGGCAGCTAACGCATGGTGTTTTTACGGATGTTCTAGAAAAATTGGAGAAAGGGGATTTACTGGTATTCAACAATACCCGTGTGATCCCAGCAAGGCTGTTTGGTCGCAAAGTGAGTGGCGGTAAAATTGAAGTCCTCATTGAACGTATGTTGGATGAACACCGCGTATTAGCGCATGTTCGTGCATCAAAAGCACCAAAAGAAGGTGCGCAATTGTTGCTGGGCGAAGATGAAAGTGTAAAAGCCACCATGGTGGCACGTCACGGGGCTTTATTTGAACTGCGTTTTGATGATGAACGGGATGTTTTGAGTATTTTGAACCAAATTGGTCATATGCCATTGCCTCCTTATATTGACCGACCTGATGAAGAGGCGGATAAAGAACTATATCAAACAGTGTATAGCGAAAAACCGGGGGCCGTGGCGGCACCTACGGCAGGTTTGCACTTTGATGAACCGTTACTGGAAGCGTTGCGTCAAAAAGGCGTTGAAATGGCGTTTGTGACTTTACATGTTGGTGCAGGTACTTTCCAACCTGTTCGTGTCGATACTATCGAAGATCACATTATGCATTCCGAATATGCGGAAGTGCCACAAGATGTGGTTGATGCGGTATTGGCTTGTAAAGCGCGGGGTAACCGTGTCGTTGCAGTGGGAACAACCTCTGTTCGTTCATTGGAAAGCGCGGCTAAAGCCAGTCAAGATGCGTTAATTGCTCCATTTTTTGATGACACCCAAATTTTTATTTATCCAGGTTATGAATATAAAGTGATTGATGCACTGATCACCAACTTCCATCTGCCTGAATCGACACTCATCATGTTGGTTTCTGCTTTTGCTGGATATAAAAATACAATGAATGCGTATAAAGAAGCGGTTGCGGAAAAATATCGTTTCTTTAGCTATGGTGATGCGATGTTTATCACTCCCAATGAGAAGGCCAAATTCGAGAAAATTGGCGAATAATCAGTAATAAGCGGTGGCATCAGCTGCTTGCTTAGCAAATGAAGACAATCGATAACATCAGACTGTTTTTCTGATGTTTGGAGGCAAATGTGAAATATGAATTACAAACGACCGATGGCAAAGCACGCCGCGGCCGTTTAGTGTTTGAGCGCGGTGTGGTGGAAACCCCTGCATTTATGCCAGTAGGCACTTACGGCACCGTAAAAGGGATGACCCCTGAAGAAGTAAAAGAAACGGGTGCTCAAATTTTGTTAGGTAACACTTTCCACTTATGGTTACGTCCAGGCCAAGAAGTCATGAAGTTACATGGTGATCTTCATGACTTTATGCAATGGCAAGGGCCAATTTTAACGGACTCAGGCGGTTTCCAAGTCTTTAGTCTTGGCGCGATGCGGAAAATTAAAGAAGAGGGCGTCCATTTTCGTAACCCAATTAATGGTGAAAAAGTTTTCTTAAGCCCTGAAAAATCGATGGAAATCCAGTACGATCTCGGTTCTGATATCGTGATGATATTTGACGAATGTACCCCTTATCCAGCGGATTGGGACTACGCAAAGACATCAATGGAAATGTCACTGCGTTGGGCGGCACGTAGCCGCCAACGTTTTGACGAGTTAAACAACAAAAATGCGTTATTTGGTATTATCCAAGGCAGTGTTTACGAAGATTTACGTGATATTTCGGTTAAGGGGCTGGTGGAAATCGGCTTTGATGGTTACGCTGTAGGCGGTCTTGCTGTTGGCGAACCGAAAGAAGATATGCACCGTATTTTAGAGCATGTTTGCCCACAAATTCCGGCTGATAAACCGCGCTATTTAATGGGGGTTGGTAAACCTGAAGATTTAGTGGAAGGCGTTCGTCGTGGTATTGACATGTTTGATTGTGTGATGCCAACACGAAATGCACGAAATGGGCATTTATTTGTCACGAACGGCGTGGTAAAAATTCGTAATGCGAAGTATAAATCAGACACCTCGACACTCGATGCTGATTGTGATTGCTATACTTGTCGTCATTACAGCCGTGCTTACTTGCATCATCTTGATAAATGTAATGAAATTCTTGGCGCAAGGCTTAATACCATCCATAATTTACGTTATTATCAACGTTTAATGGCTGGGATCCGCCAAGCTATTGAAGATGGTAATTTTGACGAGTTTGCTAAAGATTTCTATCAGAAGATTGGAAAACCTGAACCTTCGTTAAATATCGAATGAATTTAAGTGCGAAATCACGCTAACCTGTGTAGCATAGTTAGCTTGGTTTATTCGTTAGACTTCGAATATAAACGCACTGAATTAGTTAAAGTCTGTACTTAAAATTGCTTTCAATAAAACAATGAGGAAAGTTGAATGAGTTTTTTTATTTCTGAAGCAGCGGCATCAGCAGGTGCACCAGCGCAGGGTAGCCCATACACTATGGTTATTATGCTTGTTGTTTTTGCGCTGATCTTCTATTTCATGATTTTGCGTCCACAGCAAAAACGTGCGAAAGAACACCGTAAATTGATGGAATCTATCACAAAAGGTGATGAAGTTTTAACAACTGGCGGTTTAATCGGACGTGTGACTAAAGTGTCTGAAACAGGTTATGTTGTTCTTGAACTGAGTGAGAACACAGAAGTAACCATCAAACGTGATTTCGTTGCTGCTGTTTTACCTAAAGGCACAATGAAAGCAATTTAATTCTGATTTTCCCGAAGGGAACTGCCGTGCTAAACCGTTATCCTTTGTGGAAGTATCTGATGTTGATCGTTGCGATCCTCATCGGTCTGCTTTATGCGCTTCCAAACCTATATGGAGAGGATCCGGCTGTTCAGATCACTGGCGTGCGGGGAACCGCCGCCAATGAACAAACGCTGATCCAAGTCCAAAAATCGTTACAAGATGACAAAATTGAGAGTAAGTCTATCTCTCTAGAAAATGGGGCAATTTTAGCCCGATTCAACAACTCTGATGTTCAATTACGTGCTCGTGAAGTCATCATGAATGCACTGGGTGACCAGTATGTTGTTGCATTAAACCTTGCACCTGCGACGCCTAAGTGGCTCGAAGCTATTGGCGGTGAGCCAATGAAGCTGGGTCTTGACCTGCGTGGTGGGGTTCACTTCCTGATGGAAGTTGATATGGACACTGCATTAGGTAAATTGCAGGAACAAAACATGGATGGTTTGCGTAATGACCTGCGTCAAGAAGGCATTGCGTACTCTTCTATTCGTAAAGGCAATGATTACAGCGTCGAAGTACGTTTCCGTAACGCTGACGATCGTAGCCAAGCAGAAAAAGCACTGGCACGTAAATATCCCGACCTCGTGTTTAGTGATGGCAGCGACAACACGATGATCGCTGTGATGACCGACGAGCGCTTACGTGAAGCGCGTAATTATGCTGTTTCTCAGAACATTACCATCATTCGTAACCGTGTAAACCAATTAGGTGTTGCAGAACCTTTAGTTCAACGCCAAGGTGCAGACCGTATTGTGGTTGAGTTACCGGGTATTCAAGATACAGCGCGCGCTAAAGAAATCTTAGGGGCAACAGCCACATTAGAATTCCGCCTTGTGAATACCAGCGTGGATTCATCGGCTGCGGAAAGTGGTCGTGTACCGGGTGACTCTGAAGTGAAATATGACCGTGAAGGGGCACCGTATGTCCTGTATAAACGCGTTATTTTAACAGGTGACCATATCACGGACTCCACATCAGAAGCAGATGAAAACGGCCAGCCACAAGTGAGTATCAGCCTTGATAGCTCAGGTGGTTCTATTATGTCTGACTTTACACGTGATAACCAAGATAAGCTGATGGCAACGCTGTTTGTTGAATATAAAGACAGCGGCAAAAAAGACGCAGCAGGTCGTTCAATCTTGGTGAAAGACGAAAAAGTGATCAATGCTGCACGTATTTCTGCGCGTTTTGGTAGTAAGTTCCGTATTACTGGCATCAATAATGGTAATGAGGCTCGCCAGCTTTCATTATTATTACGAGCAGGTGCGTTGATTGCGCCAATTCAAATCGTGGAAGAACGTACTATCGGTCCAACACTGGGTATGCAAAATATCGAGCAAGGTCTGAAAGCGTGTATCGCCGGTCTATTAGCCTCTATCCTGTTTATGGTTATCTATTATCGTAAATTTGGTTTGATTGCGAGTAGCGCACTGTTAGCGAACTTAGTATTAATCGTGGGTGTGATGTCGTTGTTGCCGGGGGCAACACTCACCATGCCAGGTATAGCGGGTATCGTCTTAACCCTTGCGGTTGCCGTCGATGCCAACGTACTTATCAACGAACGTATCAAAGAAGAGCTGAAGAACGGGCGATCTGTTCAGCAAGCGATTCATGAAGGTTATAAAGGCGCCTTCTCAAGTATTACCGATGCAAACTTAACGACTTTAATTACTGCTATCATTTTGTACGCAGTAGGAACAGGGTCGATTAAAGGATTTGCGATTACGACAGCGATTGGTGTCGCAACCTCTATGTTTACAGCGATTGTAGGAACACGTGCGATTGTGAACCTGCTGTATGGCGGTAAACGTATTAACAAGCTGTCAATTTAAGGAGCACGTTGTGGCACAGGATTATACTGTTGAACAATTGAACTATGGCCGTAAAGTTTATGACTTTATGCGCTGGGACAACGTTGCCTTCACAATTTCAGCACTGTTATTGGTTGCATCGGTTGTCATTATCGGACTAAAAGGGTTTAACTGGGGTCTGGATTTTACAGGTGGTACGGTTATTGAGATTAACCTAAGCCAACCTGCTGATTTGGATAAAATTCGAGATAGTTTGTCTAACTCGGACCATAAAGATCCATTGATTCAAAACTTTGGTAGTAGCCGTGACATCATGATCCGCATTCCGCCAATTGAAGGCACTGCGGGTCAAGAAATCGGTAAAGAGATTATTACGATTATCAACCAAAACGTTGATGATAAAGCGACGGTAAAACGGATCGAATTTGTGGGGCCGAGTGTCGGTGCAGAATTGGCGCAAACTGGGGCATTGGCTCTATTAACTGCGCTTATCTGTATTCTGATTTACGTCGGTTTCCGTTTCGAATGGCGTTTGGCGGCGGGTGCGGTATTATCTCTTGCTCATGACGTGGTGATTACCTTGGGTATTCTGTCTCTGTTCCATATTGAGATAGATATGACTATCGTAGCATCATTGATGTCTGTTATTGGTTACTCGCTGAATGACAGTATCGTTGTTTCCGACCGTATTCGTGAGAACTTCCGTAAAATTCGTCGTGGTACACCGTACGAAATCATGAACGTCTCTTTGACGCAAACATTGAGCCGTACCATCATGACATCCGCCACGACATTATTAGTGGTTCTGATGTTGTACCTGTTTGGTGGTGCGATGCTAGAAGGTTTCTCTCTGGTTATGTTAATTGGTGTCACGATCGGGACTATCTCATCGATTTATGTGGCTTCTGCATTAGCCCTGAAGATGGGGATGAAACGCGAACACTTGATGCAAGCGAAAGTTGAAAAAGAAGGCGCAGACCAAGAGTCATTACTGCCTTAGTTTTTAAAAACGAGGAATGGCTAAGCCAATCCCCTACAACACGAAAAATGAAGTGTAACTAACACCTTGTAAGTCACCTTACAAGGTGTTTTTTCTTGCATAGTAGGGTAAACTACCCCTCCGTAAATAGGACTCAGGAAACGCTATGCATTGCCCATTTTGCTCAGCTGTAGATACGAAAGTCATCGACTCGCGTCTGGTTGGTGAAGGTTCTCAAGTCCGTAGACGCCGTCAATGTTTGGTTTGTCATGAACGTTTTACTACGTTTGAAGTGGCAGAGCTTGTCATGCCTCGAGTTATTAAAAGTGATGGGGTGCGTGAGCCGTTTGACGAAGAAAAACTTAATCGTGGTATGCAAAAAGCGCTAGAAAAACGCCCCGTTAGCTCTGATGATATCGAGCAAGCCATTATTTCTATTAAATCCCAGCTTCGAGCCACAGGGGAACGTGAAGTTCCATCAAAGTTAATCGGTAGCTTGGTGATGGACGAGCTGAAAAAGCTCGATAAAGTGGCGTATATCCGTTTTGCTTCGGTTTACCGTAGTTTTGAAGATGTGCGTGAATTTGGCGAAGAAATCGCAAAATTACAGGACTAGCGCCAATGATTGAACAAGATAACATTTACATGGCGCGTGCCTTTGAATTGGCGCGTCTTGGGCGTTTTACTACCTCCCCGAATCCAAATGTCGGTTGTGTGATTGTGCGTGATGGTGAAATTGTTGGTGAGGGGTACCATTACAAAGCCGGTGAGCCTCATGCAGAAGTGCATGCACTGCGAATGGCAGGGGATAAAGCCAAAGGCGCTACGGTGTACGTCACTCTTGAGCCTTGTAGCCACCATGGGCGTACACCGCCTTGTGCAGAAGCACTAATTAATGCTGGTGTGAGCCGCGTTGTTGCTGCAATGCAAGACCCCAATCCGCAAGTTGCAGGTCGTGGTCTGTATATGTTGTCTCAAGCGGGTATTGAAACTTGCAGTCATGTTTTATTAGATGAAGCTGAAGCGGCAAACCGTGGTTTCTTAAAACGCATGCGTACTGGTTTCCCTTATATTCAATTAAAACTCGCATCCTCATTAGATGGCAAGACAGCACTAGAGTCAGGGGAAAGTAAGTGGATCACTAGCGCCGCTGCGCGTAAAGATGTCCAAGAATTTCGCGCACAAGCTAGCGCTATTTTAAGTACCAGCCGCACGGTTATTGCAGATGATCCATCACTGACCGTGCGTTGGAACGAGCTTCCAGCAGATATTCAGCAAATTTATCCAGAAAGCCAAGTGCGCCAACCAATTCGCATTATACTCGATAACCACAATCTTGTGACGGCTGACCATAAAGTGACTCAACTTGATGGCGAGTGCTGGTTAGTCCGCGCTCATCCAGATGTTGATGCATCATGGCAAGGGCAGGTTGAGCAAATTGCCGTTCCAGCAGATGACAACGGCACTGACCTTGTTATTTTGATGATGCAACTGGCAAAACGTAACGTAAACAGCATTTGGGTAGAGGCGGGAGCAAAGCTTGCAGGCTCATTACTCAAACTCGGGATTGTTGATGAACTGATTGTGTATATTGCCCCTAAATTACTTGGTAACAATGCACGCGGCTTGGTTGATTTTCCAGCATTAAATGCCTTGGTTGATGCGCCAAAATTTGAATTTACAGATGTGACAAAAGTCGGTGATGACCTGCGTGTCAGGTTACGTCCTGTCTGGTAGGTGCGTTTTTTTTAAATTCGCGCATACGATAAACGAAAGAATGTGATAAAATCCGCGCCCCGCGGGTTATAATTAATATTAGAGGAAGACGATGAACGTAATTAAAGGTGTTGTTGCTGCGCCAAAAGCGCGTGTTGCTATCGCGATTGCTCGTTTTAACAACTTTATTAATGATAGTCTGCTGGAAGGGGCTGTTGATGCGTTAGAGCGCATTGGTCAGGTTTCAAACGACAATATTACTATCGTTTGGGTGCCTGGCGCCTATGAACTACCATTAACCGTGAAAGCACTGGTTGAAACCAAAAAATACGATGCTGTTATTGCATTAGGTACTGTTATCCGTGGTGGTACTGCTCACTTTGAATACGTTGCAGGTGAGTGTAGCTCAGGTCTGTCCCATGTTGCAATGAACAGTGAAGTGCCTGTCACTTTTGGTGTATTAACCACTGAAAATATCGAACAAGCTATTGAACGTGCTGGTACTAAAGCGGGTAACAAAGGTGCTGAAGCTGCATTGACTGCACTTGAAATGATTAATGTGATTAAAGCCATCAAAGGCAAATAATACACAAATGATGTGAGGTCACATGGTGGGGTATAAGCCACCATGTGGCATAACGGTTTTGTGTATAGTTTTTAAATTTAAGGGGAATCTTGTGAAACCTGCTGCTCGTCGCCGCGCTCGTGAGTGTGCTGTACAGGCCATTTATTCATGGCAATTATCTGGCAATCCAATTGCTGAAGTCGAATATGAGTTTATTGCTGAACAGGACATGTCAGACGTTGACGTAAACTATTTTCGTGAACTGTTATCCGGTGTTGCGACTAATGCAACTAAGCTTGATCAACTGATGGCGCCTTATCTATCTCGCCAACTCGAAGAGCTGGGGCAGGTGGAAAAAGCGATTTTACGTGTCTCCATGTTTGAATTAAGTTTCCGCGAAGATGTACCTTATAAAGTGGCAATCAATGAAGGCATTGAATTAGCGAAAGTTTTTGGCGCAGAAGATAGCCATAAGTTCGTTAATGGCGTATTAGATAAAGCGGCACCTGCGGTTCGCCGTAAAAAATAATAATATCAGGGTTCCCTCCTGTAACACTACAGTCGTCGAGAGGTAGGCTGGGTTCCAGCCTACCTTTGTACTTATAGGTTCGTCATACTTTAAGTTACAGATGTACTGACTAGAATTGGCTTAGATGCAGATTTTCGTCGACTTTAGGTAGTACAATTATTAACTGCCTATTTGTAACTTGAATTATTCAGAGTATAAATTATTTATTTCGTTTAAAACGAAAATAGAGATAGCGAAAACGGAAAATCTACCATGTCATATGGCGAATTTGACCTCATCGCACGTTACTTTAACCGTCAAACCACTAACCGACGTGACGTAAATATCGGTATTGGAGATGACTGTGCGTTGATGACCATCCCGGAAAAACAGCAATTAGCTGTGAGTACTGACACCCTCGTTTCCGGCATTCATTTCCTACCTACGATTTCTCCCGCTGACCTTGCGTATAAATCATTAGCCTCCAATTTAAGTGATCTTGCTGCAATGGGCGCTGATCCTGCATGGGTTTCTTTAGCTATTACACTTCCTTGCGTTGATTGTGAGTGGCTACAGTCATTTAGTGATAGCTTGTTCGAACAACTCAATTACTACGGGATGCAATTGATTGGTGGTGATACCACTCGTGGACCTATGAGCTTAACCTATACCGTGCACGGCTTAGTGCCAATTGGCAAAGCGATGTCTCGTGCGGGGGCGCGTAATGGCGATTGGATTTATGTGACAGGAACCTTGGGGGATAGTGCTGCCGGGCTTGCGATTTTACAAGATAAACTGCATGTTTCGAATGCAGAAGATAAAGCGTGGTTAGTCGCGCGCCATTTACGTCCTCAGCCACGCATTTTACAAGGTCAAGCGCTACGTAATTTAGCGTCCTCAGCGATTGATATTTCTGATGGCTTGGTTTCTGACTTGGCACATATCTTGAAAGCCAGTGGTTGCGGTGCGCGGATCAATTTAGATTCATTGCCACAATCGGAAGCGTTAAAACACAGTTGTAGTGTAGAGCAAGGGCGCTTATGGTCGCTTAGTGGCGGCGAAGATTATGAGCTGTGTTTTACGGTGCCTGAAATTAACCGTGGTGCACTAGAAATGGCATTAGCGCATACGGGTTCGGGTTTCACCTGTATTGGGCAGATCAAACCTCAATCAGAAGGGATCCGCTACTTTTGCAATAACCAAGAGGTTGATATAAACCTTAAGGGTTTCGATCACTTTGTTTCGGAAGGTGTCTATGGCGACTAGCCAAGAAAAAGCAGAAGCCAAAAAACGGTTAAATATGCGCAATCCGTGGCACCTACTGGCTACAGGGTTCGGCAGTGGATTATCACCTATTATTCCTGGCACGATGGGTTCATTAGCCGCTATTCCATTTTGGTTACTGATGGCAAGAATGCCGGTTTGGAGCCTATGGGTGGTTATTATCGTGGGCTTTTGGATTGGCTGTATGATTTGCCAGCGTACTTCCGACGATATGAAGATTCATGATCATGGCAGTATTGTATGGGATGAGTTTATCGGTATGTGGATCACGTTAATGGCGATCCCTGTCGTGGATTTTGAGTGGGTGGTTACTGCCTTCTTTATCTTCCGTATTTATGACATGTGGAAGCCTTGGCCGATCCGTATTTTTGACCGTAAAGTCGGTGGCGGGTTTGGCATTATGATCGATGATATCATTGCCGCGATTTTTGCTTATATCACTATTTGGCTTTGTGTTTTCTTTAATTTACTTCCATTTTTATAAGTCGGACGAGAAAGGCCATCAATGGATGGCCTGAGGTTGTTGACAAAGTGGGATAAAAGCGTGGTTTTTCCCACTTTGTGTTATCAGGCGAAAATCAATATATTGATTTTCCTTGTTTATTTTCAAAACCTATCCACCCTGCCGCCAAACCTGTTATGTTTGTCAGCAGTCTGAGGCCATCCATTGATGGCCTCTTATTCGCTATCATAAAAAATTATTTTTCTCGCCGGCTAATGCCCATAACTGATGTTTGTGCTAACGTTAGCCCCTTAGTTTCTGGGGCAAAAAGTATTGAAACGACCAAGCCTAATAAGGAAACACCAGCCCCCATCAATACCACGTTATTAATACCGTATTTACTGATAAATACCGGTAAAGCCCATGTGGAAAAAATAGTTCCTATGCGGCTAATCGACATGATCACACCAACAGCAGAAGCACGAATGTCAGTTGGGAATAACTCGTTTGGATAAAGCCATTGTAAGATCCCCGGTCCGCCAGAGAAAAAGGCATAGATGCCAAACATGATGATCACCAAACAGATCCCAAGGTTGGAGAATAAGCCGAGGATCGCTAGGGCAAGGGTCATAATGGCGAAGCTGCCAATAAGTAATGGACGCCTGCCCATTTTATTGAGCCAATACATGGCAGGTACGCAGCCTAGCATAAAAAATAGACTGATCACGACGTTACCGAGGGCTGCATTTTTACCTTGATCCCAGCCCAACTGACCGACAATTTGAGGTCCAAAGGTGTAAATGGCAAACATGGGGATCACTTGGCAAGTCCAAATAACAGCGGTAAATAAGACGAAGGAAAAATGACGCTGGTTAAAGAGCTGACGAAAATGGGTTTTTTTCTGTTCTTCTGCTTCAAATACCACGGGTTGGCCGAATAATTTTTCCATCATTTTTTCGCATTCTTTGATCCGCCCTTTACGTATCAACCAAAGTGGGGATTCAGGCAAATCAAATCGGCCAATCAAAATGACGATACACGGGATCACCGCACTGCCTAACATCCAACGCCAGCCCCCTTCAACATCATACAACGCATAACCGACAAGGTTGGCACATGTCGCCCCCACATACCACATAGCAGCAATAAAACCGACGGCAAATGCCCGTTGCTTTGTGTTGGAAAATTCAGTGATCATTGAGGTAGCGATAGGATAATCAGCCCCAATGACGATACCAATCAAGAAACGCATGAGAAGTAATTGCAGTGGCGTGGAAACAAACATGGTCGCGACAGAAATAACGCCGATTGCCACAATGTCAATGAGGAACATTTTACGCCGACCGACTTGGTCACAAATATAGCCAAAGAGCGATGTGCCAATAAATAAACCTGCGAGAGTTGCCGCACCGAGTAAGCCTATCCATTCACTGCTTAAATTGAGTACAGGGGTCAGTTGTTCAAGTGCGACACCGATCAGGACTAATACATAACCATCAAGAAAAGGCCCGCCGCTGCCCCACAGCATTATCCGCCGATGTACGGAGGAGAATTGAATATCATCAAAACTTTTCGGTTTCATTATGTATCCCAGTGTCAGCGTAAAATACGCAATAAAGCTCTCGAAGCCGTTAAAACTTCGAGAGTAATACTTATCAACCGTAACGAAATTCAATGCCGAAAGTGCCACGTGGGTATTCCCACTTTTCGAGAGCACTCCCTAAGCCCAAAATACGGCAGGTACCGCACTCAAGGCAGCCGGCATAGTCGAAACGGACTGATCCATCTTCTTGTTTTTTATATAAACCTGCGGGACAGGCCTTAGTTAAAGTGTCGAGCACTTGCATATCTGGGTGCTCTTTGATGACGATATGTGGATTTTCTTCATCGACATTAAATTTATTAATGCCGAGTTTGATATCAACGTTAACTGGCTGGCTCATATTGCTCTCACTCCTTTGATCCCATCCTTGATTAAATTCATCAAGCCCACTTTTTTCGCATGTTGCAGCATGGTTTTACGCAGTGGTACAGGCGCTTCATCAGAAATGGTAAACAGTTTTTTCGCAATACCCACCGCCATTTCAGGGTAAGCCGTAAACATGCGTGGATTATCCAAGAATTCAGGCATTTTTTGGTACATTTTCATGTCACGCAGTGGCCCTTCATTCAGTAAAGCAAGATATTCACTGAGTCCTTGCTTACTAAAGTCTTGTTTTTTCATAGCATTAAGTACGGTTTTTGCCGCTGCCTCACCAGAAGCGACCGCTAAATCCATGCCACGAATAGTAAAGCCGAGGTTCATACACATACCTGCGGCGTCACCAGCAATTAGCACACCATCACGGACAAGCTCTGATTGCATTTTTAAACCCGCTTCCGGGACAACATGCGCCGCGTACTCAATCATTTTTCCCCCTTCAATTAACGGGGCGACTGCTGGGTGCTGTTTAAAATCCTCCAACATTTGTGGAACCGACTTTTTAGCATCTTTAATATGATGTAACCCACATACAAGACCTAAAGAAACAGTGTCCTCGTTGGTGTACAAGAAACCGCCCCCCATTAATCCATCTGTCGGCGATCCCGCAAACAGCCATGCAACACCCTCATTATCTTTTATGTTGAAACGGTTACATAAAACGTCTTTGGGGAGTTCGATTAATTCTTTAACCCCAACAGCAACGTGTTCTGCACTGACTCGCTTTGTCATGCCTATTTGCTCGGCGAGCAGTGAATTAACGCCATCAGCTAAGATAACAACGTTGGCTTCGAGTACATCACCATCCGCTTCAACACCAACGATTTTGCCATCTCGTTCAACCAGTTTATCCACCCGGATCCCGGTAATACATTGCGCTCCGGCATTTTCAGCCTGCTCGACCAGCCATGGGTCGAGTTTTCCCCGTAAAACAGACCAAGATGTTTCATCTGGGGTCTGTTGTGCGCCATTTTGAAAGTCTACTGTTACTGCACCTGTCTCGGTCATAAATGACAGTTTTTCACGCGTGATCATGCGCTCGATAGGGGCTTCTTGGGTAAAACCCGGAATGATGCGCTCTAAGCTATGGGCGTACATCCGCCCGCCTGTGACGTTTTTCCCGCCTGCGTAGTTTCCTCTTTCAATTAGGAGAACTTGCGCACCTTCACGGGCAAGTACCAGTGCAGCGACAGAACCCGCTAGGCCTGCGCCAACAATGATTGCATCAAAAATATCATCGGACATAGTTTCTCCAAATCTCACTAAGCAGTGACGCTAAAGCCCCACTGCGTTAGATTTATTTTGTCAATTGTTGCGTTAATGCAGGCAGAATTTTGAATAAATCACCGACTATTCCGTAATCGGCAAATTGGAAGATAGGGGCATTTTTGTCTTTGTTAATGGCGACGATAGTTTGCGCACCATTTGCCCCAACCATGTGCTGAATTTGTCCTGAAATACCGACGGCAAGATACAGTTCAGGTTTGAGCATCAAGTTAGAAATTCCCACATAACGCTCATGCTCCATCCATTTTTCGTTTTCAGCGACAGGGCGGGAACAGGCGATTTCAGCACCAATAGCATCTGCAAGTGTTTTGGCAATTGCAATATTTTCTTGGCTACCAATACCGCGTCCCACACTCACGACAAGGCGAGCTTTATCTAATTCCACGGAGTTGCCTGCTTTTTTCTGAACCGAGGTACGTACAACAGATTGTTTTGGTTCGATCCAGTGTGCAGTTTGAGCCGTACCGCTACGTGATGCATGACTCGCAGCCGCCTCAAAGGTACCTGCGGTAACGGTGGCAACAGAAAACACACTATTTAACGTTTCTTGACCAAAGGCTAAACCACCATAGACCATGTGTTTAACGACCGCTTTATCGGCTTCGATTGTGATCGAGGCGGCGTCATTAGATACAGCAGCTTGCAGCCTTGCACCTATCCGTGCAGCCAATAATTTTCCACGACGCGTGTTTGCGAGTAGCAATAACCCTTTGTCACCATGCTGTTTAATCGTTGCAACGATGGTGTCTGCATAATCTTCTAAAATACGGTCTTCAGGTTTACCTGTTAATTGAAAGACTTGCGTTGCACCTAGTTGAAATGCTTGGGAACTTTGTGCTTCATCTAATGCCAATACATTGACTTGCTCACCCAGAGTGAGTGCTCCGCCAATCAGTTCGGCTAGGCGGGAAGTCATATCACTAAAGACCCAAACAGTTGATAATTTACTCATGATGCCTCCGATTAAATAATTTTTCTTAAATGTTCAGCAAATTGAGCAATTTGGTCGTCACCATCACCTTCAATAATGATACGTTGACGAACTTTTTGCTTCGGTGCTGCGATGGATTGAGCTGATAGTGCAGCCATATCCGCGAGTTCAATATCTGCAATGCTCCAGGCTTGAACTGGTTTTTTTGCAGCGCCTAAAATCGCTTTCATCGATGGAATAACAGGGACATTAATGTCGGAGGTCACGGCAATAATTGCAGGTAAAGGAAGTGACAATGTTTCAATTTCATCTTCGAGTTCACGCTCAACCACAATGTTGTCCGCGGCAAGAGAAACAATTTTCTTCACGCCATTGATAGCTGGAATTTGCAAGCTTTCACCTAGTAGGATACTGACTTGCTGCGCATTGAGGTCGGCGGAACCGTCGCCACAAATAATTAAGTCAAAACCTATTTTTTGTGCTGCTGCACCAAGGGCGATTGCACTTTGATGGGGGAGAGCATGTTCGAATTGATCATCAATGACGACCACCAACTCATCTGGACCACGGGATAGTACGTCTTTACGCCCTTTCATATTTGTTAGGGCTTTACCACCAATACTTAATGCCGTAATTTTGCTATCCGGCTGTTGTGCTTTAATCTGATTAGCCGCTTCTATGGCATTTAAATCATATTGACTAATTTTGGTGTCTGCACGAGAAAAATCTAAAGAACCATCTGAGCTATTAATAATAATATCTTGTTCATCAGGAACAGATTTATAGCATGTAATAATATTCATTACATCTCCTAAAATATATTTAATAAATATGATCCGTGTTGGCTTCGGATTATATAATTATCATGAACTGGATATTTAAAAATAAAACCTAAGTCACCAATATTGAAAACTTCAAATTAAACTCGATTTAAATATTCATACTGATACTTTACTCACCAATATTGTAAAAATCATCAACTTAACAGCGAAATGTTCAATATTGTTATGCTAATCACCAATACTGAAGGTATTTAATAACACTGTTGTTACACGATATTTTATCCTATTGTATTTGTTGGTTAATTTAATAGATAAAACATTGGTAAGTAGTAACAAATATTTATCACGAATAATATTGTGACCTTAATAACAGAATTGTTAATAACGAGTCGACATGATTTGAGCAGTGATTGGATTAATATTTAATTAAAATTATGGGAATTAATTAATAAATAAGTGGTGAGGCGTTGAGAATAACAATTGTTTTAAAGCTTATATATTAAATAATAAATCGGGATCGAACTATGAGCAAAGAAAATAAAAAGGGCGGGATAGAACCTAAAGTGTTTTTTCCTCCATTGATCATTGTTGGACTATTATGTTGGTTAACCGTCCGTGACCTTGATGCTTCGAATGAAGTGATCAACCAAGTGTTTAGCTACGTCACAAACGTATGGGGCTGGGCATTTGAATGGTATATGGTCGTGATGTTTGGCGGCTGGTTTTGGTTAATCTTAGGGCCATATGCCAAAAAACGTCTAGGGGAAGAAAAGCCAGAATTTAGCCGTGCGAGTTGGATTTTTATGATGTTTGCTTCATGTACATCGGCTGCGGTACTTTTCTGGGGGTCTATTGAAATTTATTATTATATTTCAACGCCACCTTTTGAGTTCGAACCTTATTCAAACCAAGCAAAAAGCATCGGGTTAGCCTACAGCTTGTTCCATTGGGGACCGCTACCATGGGCAACTTATAGCTTCTTATCTGTTGCTTTCGGTTACTTCTTCTTTGTTCGCAAAATGGATGTTATCCGGCCAAGTAGTACGTTGGTGCCACTAGTGGGCGAAAAACGTGTTAATGGTTGGTTTGGAACACTGGTTGATAATTTCTATTTAGTGGCACTCATCCTTGCGATGGGAACCAGTTTAGGATTAGCGACACCCCTTGTCACTGAATGTATGCAGTATTTATTTGGTATTCCTCATACCTTACAGCTTGATGCGATCATTATTTTCTGTTGGATCATTTTGAACGCAATCTGTGTGGCATTTGGTCTGCAAAAAGGGGTAAGAATAGCCAGTGATGTGCGTAGCTATTTGAGTTTCTTGATGCTTGGCTGGGTATTCATTGTTGGTGGTGCAAGCTTTATCGTTAACTACTTTACCGATTCTATCGGTGTATTAATGATGTATATGCCGCGCATGTTGTTCTATACAGATGCTGTGAGTAAAAGCGGTTTCCCACAAGGCTGGACTGTATTTTATTGGGCTTGGTGGGTTATTTACGCTATCCAAATGTGTATTTTCCTCGCTCGTATCTCTAAAGGTCGTACCGTTCGCGAACTGTGTATCGGTATGGTCGCGGGTCTGACCGCAGGTACCACCCTGATTTGGACGATTTTAGGCAGTAACACGCTGCAACTTATTGACCAAAACATTATTAATATTCCACACCTGATTGAAGAATTTGGCGTTGCACGCGCCATCATTGAGACATGGGCTGCCTTACCTTTGAGCACTGTAACAATTTGGGGCTTCTTCATCCTCTGCTTTATCGCCACTGTAACACTGATTAATGCCTGTTCATACACCCTCGCTATGTCGACTTGTCGCGCAGTGAAAGATGGTGATGAGCCGCCATTGTTAGTGCGCATTGGTTGGTCTGTTTTAGTTGGTGTCATCGGCATTGTTTTACTTGCTCTAGGCGGATTGAAACCAATTCAAACAGCGATAATTGCCGGAGGATGCCCACTTTTTTTCGTCAACATTATGGTAACGCTCTCATTTATTAAAGATGCCAAAGTGCATTGGAAAGATGACTAATTTATTCAGAAACAACATGTAAGAGGTTATTGATATGGATTTTAGATTGAATGATGAGCAGGAACTGTTTGTTGCAGGGATCCGTGAACTGATGGCCAGTGAAAACTGGGAAAGCTACTTTGCGCAGTGCGATCGCGACAGCCAATATCCTGAGCGCTTTGTTAAAGCGTTAGCGGATATGGAAATCGATAACCTGCTGATCCCAGAAGAACATGGTGGTTTAAATGCAGGCTTTATCACCGTCGCAGCGGTATGGATGGAGCTGGGGCGTTTAGGTGCACCAACTTACGTACTGTATCAATTACCCGGCGGCTTTAATACGGTACTTCGCGAAGGGACGCAAGAACAGATTGATAAAATTATGGCGTTTCGCGGTACCGGTAAACAAATGTGGAACTCTGCAATTACTGAGCCAGGTGCAGGATCTGACGTGGGGAGTTTACAAACTACCTATCAGCGCCGTAATGGCAAAGTTTACCTGAACGGAAGCAAATGTTTTATCACCAGTAGTGCTTATACCCCATACATTGTGGTGATGAGCCGCGATGCGGATTCACCGGATAAACCTGTGTTTACTGAGTGGTTCTTGGATATGAGCAAACCAGGTATCAAGGTAAACAAACTTGAGAAACTGGGCTTGCGTATGGACAGCTGCTGTGAAATTACCTTTGATAACGTCGAACTGGATGAAAAAGATATGTTCGGTCGCGAAGGCAATGGTTTCAACCGCGTCAAAGAAGAGTTTGACCATGAGCGCTTCTTAGTGGCGCTGACCAACTATGGTACCGCGATGTGTGCATTTGAAGATGCGGCGCGTTATGCCAACCAGCGTGTGCAATTCGGCGAAGCCATTGGTCGTTATCAATTAATTCAAGAAAAATTTGCACATATGGCGATCAAGCTCAATTCAATGCGAAACATGTTATATGAAACTGCATGGAAGAGTGACAACGGGTTGATCACCTCTGGTGATGCAGCGATGTGTAAATACTTCTGTGCAAATGCCGCATTCGAAGTCGTGGACTCTGCGATGCAAGTACTCGGTGGCGTTGGTATTGCAGGTGAACATCGGATCGCACGTTTCTGGCGCGACCTGCGTGTTGACCGCGTATCAGGTGGTTCAGATGAAATGCAAATACTGACACTGGGCCGTAGTGTACTAAAACAGTACCGCTAATAACGTAACCGTCGTGGATTGGCTCTTTAACTATGGTTAGAGGGTCAACCGAGTTTCACAGGAGAATCGAAAATGGCAGCGCATTTACCTATGCCTGAATTTGGTCCACTTTCAGGGGTTAAAGTCGTATTTTCAGGAATTGAAATTGCAGGCCCATTCGCAGGACAAATGTTTGCGGAGTGGGGCGCAGAAGTTATATGGATTGAGAACGTTGCGTGGGCCGACACTATCCGTGTTCAGCCAAATTACCCACAACTTTCACGTCGTAATTTGCGGGCACTATCCTTGAATATTTTTAAGGATGAAGGGCGAGACGCATTTCTGAAGTTGATGGAAACGACTGACATATTTATTGAAGCGAGTAAAGGACCGGCATTTGCCCGCCGTGGGATCACCGATGAAGTGCTGTGGGAGCACAATCCCAAATTGGTTATCGCGCATCTATCGGGCTTTGGTCAATATGGTGATCCGCAATATACCAACCTTGCCGCCTATAACACTATCGCGCAGGCCTTTAGTGGCTACCTCATTCAAAACGGTGATAAAGACCAACCGATGCCTGCTTTCCCATATACCGCTGACTATTTCTCCGGAATGACCGCCACCACTGCGGCGTTAGCGGCGTTATACAAAGCGCGTGAAACAGGTAAAGGAGAAAGTATTGATGTGGCGATGTATGAAGTGATGCTGCGCATGGGGCAATACTTCATGATGGATTATTTCAATGGTGGTGAGATTTGTCCACGTATGACCAAAGGTAAAGACCCGTATTACGCCGGTTGCGGTCTATATAGCTGTAATGATGGTTATATTGTTATGGAAATCGTTGGTATTACGCAAATTCAAGAAATTTTCAAAGATATCGGACTGGCACATTTACTGGGTACGCCTGAAATCCCAGAAGGCACACAACTTATTCACCGTGTTGAATGCCCATATGGGCCATTAGTTGAAGAAAAATTGGATGAGTGGTTAGGGGCTCGTTCAATTGAAGAGGTTCTGGCTAGGTTGGCTGAGCTGAACATCGCCAGTGCCAAAGTGTTGACCATTCCTGAGTTAGAAACGAATCCACAATATATTGCTCGTGAATCCATTACCAGTTGGCAAACCATGGATGGGGAAACCTGTCGTGGTCCAAATGTAATGCCAAAATTCAAAAATAATCCGGGGCAAATTTGGCGTGGTATGCCATCCCACGGTATGGACACGAGTGAAATACTAAAAAGCATTGGCTACAGCGAAAATGATATTCGGGGGCTGGTCGATAAAGGGCTAGCCAAAATTGTTGAGTAATTGAATGATTATTCAGGTCAATCTTTCCTTGTTGACCTGAAAATTCATTAGGGAAAATAGAGGGAAAACAATTAATGGATGTAATCGGTAGACAAAATTTGCGTCAAATGTGGGATGACCTTGCGTTGACTCACCAAGACAATAAGGCGCTTATCTTTGAGTCTTGTGATGGAAATATCCGCGAATTCAGCTATTTAGAAATGAATAAGCAAATTAATCGCACAGCAAATCTCTTTTTAGCTTATGGCATTCAAAAAGGAGATAAAGTTGCCTTACATCTGGATAATTGCCCTGAATTTTTCTTTTGCTGGTTTGGTTTAGCGAAAATCGGCGCAATTATGGTGCCCATCAATGCACGCTTTAAATATCTTGAAAGCGCGTGGATTATGCAGAATTGCCAGCCTCGTATGGTGGTAACTTGCACGCCGTTTGTCGACATTTATCAGCGTGTTTTAGCCGATGAGAGCACTCGCCTCGAACATATTTTTTTAATTGCAGATACGCCCGTTCCACAACAAGACGGTATTTCGGACTTTTTATCGGAACATGCACATCAACCAACTGAACTCACACAAATTAGAGAACTTAGTGTGAGCGATACAGCGGAAATCTTGTTTACATCAGGGACAACCTCAAAACCAAAAGGGGTGATTATCACCCACTATAATTTGCGTTTTGCGGGCTATTACTCTTCATGGCAAAACGCATTGCGCGCCGATGATGTGTACTTAACCGTGATGCCTGCCTTTCACATTGATTGCCAGTGTACGGCAGCGATGGCGGCTTTCTCCGTAGGGGCAACATTTGTTTTAATCGAAAAATACAGCGCGCGACGTTTTTGGCAGCAGGTTGTGAAGCACCGCGCTACTGTGATAGAGCTGATCCCAATGATGATCCGGACGTTGTTAAGCCAGCCGCTGGCGGATAACGAAAAAGATCATTGCCTGCGAGAAGCCATGTTCTATCTCAATTTAAGTGATGAAGAAAAAGAGCAGTTTATGGCTCGTTTTGGTGTAAAACGCTTTTTGACCTCTTATGGTATGACGGAAACGATTGTGGGGGTAATTGGTGACAGACCCGGTGATATACGCCGCTGGCCGTCAATTGGTCGCCCTGGTTTTTGTTATCAAGCGCAAATTCGAGATAAAAACAATCAGCCGGTTAAAACTGGGGTGATAGGTGAACTGTGCTTGAAAGGCGAACGCGGTAAAACGCTTTTCAAAGAGTATTACAACAATCCCGAAGCGACAGCGAAAACCTTTGATGACACAGGCTGGATGCACACTGGGGATTTTGCCTACCAAGATGAGGACGGCTTTTTCTATTTTGTCGATAGAAGCTGCAACATGATCAAACGCGGCGGTGAGAATGTCTCTTGTAGTGAAATCGAAAATATTATTGCCTCACATCCTGCGATTGTGGATGTGGCAGTGATTGGCGTAGCGGATGATATCCGCGACGAAGCGATTAAAGCGTTTATCGTGTTGGAGGAAGGTGAAACCTTAACACAGGAAGAGTTTTTTGCTTTTTGTGAAAAACAAATGGCGAAGTTCAAAGTACCGACATGTGTTGAAGTGCGTAAAGATTTACCGCGCAATTGTTCAGGGAAAGTGCTGAAAAAACATCTGCAATAACCGGATTATTCTACTAATTCTAAGGGCACCTTTGTTTTATCACGTAAAACACAGTGCCACCCGATGATGACTAAAGGATTGCACTATGAGCGAATCATTAAAAATTACCCGCAATGGCTCCATTTTAGAAATCGTACTCGATAGACCTAAAGCGAATGCGATAGATGCAAAAACCAGTTTCAAAATGGGCGAAGTATTTCTTAACTTTCGGGATGATCCATCTTTGAGAGTTGCCATCATTACAGGAGCAGGGGAGCGCTTCTTTTCTGCGGGGTGGGATTTAAAATCCGCGGCGGAAGGTGAAGCTCCCGATGCGGATTTTGGGCCCGGTGGCTTTGCTGGGTTAACCGAAATTTTTAATCTCAATAAACCCGTTATTGCGGCAGTGAACGGTTATGCGTTTGGTGGCGGTTTTGAACTCGCATTGGCAGCAGATATGATTATTTGCTCTGAAAATGCCAGTTTTGCATTGCCAGAAGCTCAACTTGGCATTGTTCCCGATAGCGGCGGTGTTTTACGTTTACCAAAAATTCTCCCTGCACCAATTGTGAATGAAATGGTAATGACAGGTAGACGAATGGATGCGCAGGAAGCATTACGTTGGGGAATTGCGAATGATGTGGTGCCGAGTGAAAAGCTGATGGATAGAGCCCGTGAGTTGGCGGAACAAATTACCCAAAGCGCACCATTGGCCGTGGCGGCACTCAAAGAGATTTTCCGTGCAACAGGGGAACTCACTGTTGAAGAGGGGTATAAACTTATGCGTAGTGGTGTGCTGGCAAACTACCCTGCGGTTTTACACTCCGAAGATGCATTAGAAGGTCCACTGGCGTTTGCCGAAAAACGTTCACCCAGTTGGAAAGGGCGCTAGTCGCGAGGTGAATTTTGAGTTTTTACGCTTTTGAAGGGGTGATCCCAGTTGTTCACCCTACCGCATATGTACATCCAACCGCGGTAGTGATCGGTGATGTTATTATCGGTGAAGGAGTGTTTGTTGGGCCTAACGCCTCTTTACGTGGGGACTATGGTCGTTTGATCATAGAAAAAGGCGCGAATATTCAGGATTGCTGCATTATGCATGGCTATAGTGATATAGAAACTATTGTCCATGAATGTGGACACATAGGGCACGGTGCTATCTTACACGGATGCATTATTGGTCGTGATGCTTTAGTCGGCATGAATAGTGTGATCATGGATGGTGCTATCATTGGTGAAGAAAGTATTGTTGCGGCGATGAGCTTTGTTAAAGCTGGCTTTCAAGGCGAACCACGGCAAATGTTGGTGGGGAGCCCTGCAAGGCTTCTTCGTCAAGTCAGGGATGAAGAATTACATTGGAAGCAATTAAATACAAAAGAGTATCAAGACCTTGCAGCACGTTATCTTGTTGGATTGCAAGAGACACAACCTTTGACCGAAATTGAAATTAATCGGCCTAAGCTGTTTGGTACCACAGATGTGAAGCCAAAAGGGCAATAGGTCATCAAAGAAAATAAAAAACGCAGATCTAAAAACCTGCGTTTTTTTATTTATAACATAAATGCATTAACGGCGTTGTGCTTTGGATAACATCCATTGCCATTTTTGCTCTCTATTTAGCTCGCTCGGTGGCATTGAGGTCGCTTTAACAGGGGCATCAAGGGTTACTTTTTCCGATTGGTGGTTTCTTAAACGAGCGTAAAGTTGGTTATCAATTTTATTGACTTTAATTAAGCGTTGGCATTGGCATCCGCGTCCCGATAATTTATTAGGGATCATTTTAACTTCACACTGGATCTCAGCCACATCCGATAGAATATAAGAAACAATATTGACAGCATTAGGATGCGGAATATCAAAATTATTGGATATTTCTCTGGCGGTTGTCCAACGACCTTGCTTCATTACCCAATGTGCAATGGATAAATACAATGGTTCGTTAGTATATTTTCCACACATAAGCGCTCCCAAATCTAATTATTAAAATTGAATAAATAAAGAGAAACTATATGTAAATTGTAGTTGGAATAATTCAATTTTCTTTAGTTAAAAGAAAATAAGCAATTATTAAAGCCTGGTTAAAATTGTTAAAATAATATAATCGTTATTAATTTGTTTATTATTAATTAAAATATTTAAGCATTTTATAAAACGAATATAAGTCAGAGCTTAAATTGCGCAGTCATACAGTGACAAAGTTCATAATAATAGATTTAAATATAATTTGCATGTATTTATTTTGAAAATTTACATTCAAAATAATAATTTTCCTTATATTCTATTAAGGAGTAAAGAGATAAACAGAGTTGTTTATAAGCTGATTATATTTGGTTTTTTTATTGAAACGGATGTTCTTAAATTAAGAAAAACATGTAAAAATGTTAAGTAAAAACGCTATTTTTATAACACCATAATCTAATTGTAATACTCAAATCAGGCGTATTTAAAAAAATGAGAGTGATTACGTAACGCAATGACTCTCATTAGATAACAAATTATTTGTTCAGATAGCTTGTGATTGAGTTTACAATCCCTTTTGCATCTAACCCAAGGTCAGCAATCAACTCTTCTTGGCTACCTTGGGGGATAAATTCATCAGGTAAACCGAGGTTTAAAATAGGAATGATTTTCTTCTCATGCATGAGAAACTCATTTACACCACTTCCTGCTCCCCCCATAACGGCATTTTCTTCAAGGGTCACTAGCACATCATGGTGATTTGCCATTTCAAGGATTAACGCCTCATCCAACGGTTTTACAAAGCGCATATCAACAACGGTTGCATTTAGCTGCTCAGCCGCTTCAAGGGCGTGGCTGAGTAAAGTACCGAAGCACAGGATTGCCACTTTTTCCCCTTGGCGACGGATCACACCTTTACCAATGGGTAATGGTGCCAAAGGTTGTAATACTGCGCCTATTCCTGTACCACGAGGGTAGCGAATGGCGCTTGGGCCATCATTGTAATGGTAGCCAGTATGTAGCATTTGACGGCATTCATTTTCATCACTTGGTGCCATAATAACCATGGTTGGAATACAGCGTAAGAATGAAATATCAAATGAACCTTGGTGGGTTTGCCCATCAGCACCCACTATCCCTGCGCGATCAATAGCAAACATCACGGGGAGCTTTTGGATCGCGATATCATGAATAACCTGATCATAACCACGCTGTAAAAACGTTGAGTAAATAGCCACAATCGGTTTATAACCGCCAATCGCTAAACCTGCTGCAAAGGTGACAGCATGCTGTTCAGCAATTGCCACGTCAAAGTATTGGTCGGGAAACTCTTTTGAAAAACGCACCATCCCAGAGCCTTCGCGCATCGCAGGGGTGATAGCCATTAACTTGCCATCATTTTTTGCTTCTTCGCATAACCAGTCACCAAAAATTTTGGAGAATGTTGGGCCCGTTTCTTTGCTCTTTGGTAGTGTAAAAGTGCTTGGGTCAAATTTAGGGACTGCGTGCCAGCTAATGGGATCTTTTTCCGCAGGTTCATAACCACGACCTTTTTTGGTCATAACGTGCAGGAATTGCGGTCCCTTTAAGTCGCGCATATTTTTCAACGTTTGGGTGAGTGCCACAACATCGTGCCCATCAACAGGTCCAATATAGTTGAAGCCAAGTTCTTCAAACATGGTGCCAGGAACCACCATGCCCTTGATGTGTTCTTCGGTTTTTTTCAGTAATTCTTTAATGGGTGGCATGTTAGAGAATACTTTTTTGCCACCTTCACGTAATGTGGTGTATAGCTTGCCAGAAAGTAAGTGAGCTAAGTGGTTATTTAGCGCCCCAACATTTTCTGAAATCGACATCTCATTATCGTTGAGGATCACTAACATATCGGGTGCTGCATCTCCCGCGTGGTTCATGGCTTCAAATGCCATCCCCGCAGTGATTGCCCCATCACCAATGACACAAACGGTTTTACGATTTCTTTTCTCTTTTTCTGCCGCAATAGCCATACCTAAACCGGCACTGATGGAGGTAGAAGAATGGCCAACGCTTAAAATGTCATATTCACTCTCATCGCGCCAAGGGAATGGATGCAATCCATTTTTTTGGCGAATAGTATCAATTCGGTCACGGCGACCAGTTAAAATTTTGTGGGGATACGCTTGGTGACCGACATCCCACACTAAATTATCGAACGGTGTTTTATAGACATAATGCAAGGCAACAGTTAATTCAACTGCGCCGAGACCAGAGGCAAAGTGACCGCTAGAACGACTCACGCTACTCAGCAGAAATTGTCTGAGTTCATCACAAAGCTTAGGCAAGCTTTCTTTGGGCAGCAGACGAAGCTCATCGGGCGTTTCTGCCAATGCTAGCGTTGGATATTTAGCGATATCAATACTCATTAGGTGCTCACTTATAATTAATCAAAAATACCCGGCATATTTCAAGTTGTAGGAAGGGGCTGTATTTTCTTACGCTAGCGATATACAAAGAGATATTTCTTGCGATTTGTTCTAATGCCGCCTACTCGTTACATGAAATATTTAGGGTAAAGCCCGTTTCACAGCTTAAACTACATCGGGTAATCAATGCCGTAATTATCAGTCTTATTAATACTGAAAGGCAAAGCATATTGTCAGCTTTTACGCTCAATAATAAAATTAGCTAAAGCACTTAGCATATCTATATTATACCCGTGGGATTGGATCGTCTCTAAAGCGTCTATCGCAGCATGATATAGCTCACGCGCTTTTTGTTGTGCAGCCTCAAGGCCAAGTAGAGATGGATAAGTGCTTTTTTCGTGTTCTGCATCTGCGCCTTGGCGTTTGCCCGTGATAGCACTGTCCCCAATGACGTCTAGGATATCGTCTTGAACTTGAAAGGCAAGCCCAATAGATTCGGCGTATTTATCCAATGCTGGCAATAACTGATGCCCTTTATTACCCGCAGCATATGCTCCAAGGCGGATCGCCGCACGAATGAGCGCCCCGGTTTTGTGTTGATGAATACGTTCTAATGAAGCGAGGTCAACACACTTACCTTCTGCATCTAAATCAAGAGCTTGCCCACCACACATACCAGCGAGACCACTGGCGTAGGCCAATTCGGCTATCATCGCAATACGGTCTTTATCAGAAACCCCTGGCATTTTCGCTGAAGCAAGTAACTGAAATGCGAGGGTTTGTAAGGCGTCACCAGCTAAAATAGCATTTCCTTCACCATACTTAATATGGCAAGTGGGTTGACCGCGACGTAAATCATCATCATCCATGGCCGGTAAATCGTCATGGATCAGTGAATAGGCATGGATACATTCCACTGCGGATGCAGGAGCATCAAGGCTTTCTTCACTAACACCTAGCATAGAACCAACAGCATAGGTTAAAAAGGGACGTAAACGTTTTCCACCTAATAATGCACCGTAACGCATGGCATTGGCTAACGGAAGATCCGCAAAGGGCAGCGCATTAAGCGTGTCTAATAGGTATTGGTTAACTCTGTTGTAGGCGTGTTTTTGTTGCAGCGCGAAGCTATCTGGAAGTTGTTCAGACATAATTTATTCAGTATCAGGTGAAAAATCAGCAAGGGGGGTATTTTCATCATCACTAAGCAAGATTTGTACACGCTGCTCGGCTTGTTGCAGCACTTTTTGACCTTGTTTGGCGATTTGAACACCACGTTCGAATTCATTGAGTGCATCTTCTAATGGGAGATCGCCGGATTCGAGACGAGCGACAATCTGCTCCAGCTCTTTAAGTGAATTTTCGAAACTAACGGTTGGAACTTGCTGAGATTTTTCTTTAGCCATGTTGTTTAGCCACTAATGTTAAATCAATATATTCGGGGTATTTTAAATATTTAGCAGACTAGCGCAGTCTTGCTACGGTTACAATTTATTATTGGTGTTTTTAGATTCAGTCCGCAAGATAGTGTTATAATACGCTTCTTTATTGACAATTGGTAACGTGTATATGCGTCATTGTTAGATATATTCGTTTGCCCCAACACTCATGAACATGCAGCTATTATGAAGTTTATCATTAAGTTATTCCCAGAAATTACCATTAAAAGCCAAACTGTTAGGCTACGTTTCATTAAAATTTTGACCAGCAATATTCGTAACGTGCTTAAGCCGCTTGGCGAAGAAATTTCGGTTGTCCGTAATTGGGATAACATAGAAGTGCGTGTGAAAGGGGAGACGAAGCATGATGAAATTTGTGACATGCTGGGTCGTATTCCTGGTATTCACCACATTCTTGAAGTGGAAGAAAAACCGTTTACCAGTTTGCACCATATTTTTGAAATGACGCTCGAAGCTTATGGTGCGTCATTGGAAAACAAAACGTTCTGTGTACGCGTAAAACGTCGCGGAAAACATGAGTTTTCATCTATTGAAGCCGAGCGCTATATCGGCGGTGGATTAAATCAACATATTGCTTCTGCAAAAGTTAAGCTTAAAGATCCTGATACCACCGTACATTTAGAAATTGAAGATGACAAACTGATCTTAGTTAAACGGCGCATTGAAGGGATTGGTGGTTTTCCTATTGGTACGCAAGAAGATGTTTTATCCTTAATTTCAGGTGGTTTTGACTCGGGTGTTTCCAGCTATATGCTAATGCGTCGTGGCTGTCGTGTGCATTATTGCTTTTTCAATTTAGGGGGTGCTGCCCATGAAATAGGTGTGAAGCAAGTTGCACACTATTTATGGAACCGTTTTGGTAGCTCCCATAAAGTTCGCTTTATTGCCGTTAATTTTGAGCCAGTGGTCGCTGAAATCTTAGAAAAAGTCGACGATGGTCAAATGGGCGTTGTATTAAAACGTATGATGGTACGTGCGGCATCTAAAGTCGCCGAGCGTTATGGCGTGCAAGCGATTGTTACAGGGGAAGCCCTTGGGCAAGTTTCCAGCCAAACTTTAACAAACTTACGTTTGATTGATAATGCGTCTGATACCTTAATATTAAGACCGCTAATTTCTCATGATAAAGAGCATATCATTAAATTAGCTCGCCAAATTGGTACTGAAGACTTCGCGAAAACCATGCCTGAATATTGTGGTGTGATTTCAAAAAGCCCAACAGTGAAAGCTGTCAAAGCACGTATCGAAGAGGAAGAGGCTAACTTTGATTTCAGTATCTTAGAGTCGGTGGTTGAGCAAGCACAAAACATTGATATTCGCCAAATCGCCCAAGAAAGCCTTGAGAAAGTGCCTGAGATTGAAATGGTCAGTGAGCTTTCAATAGAAAACCAAGTCATTGTGGATATTCGCTCTATTGATGAGTTCGAAGATAAGCCTTTAAAAGTTGAAGGTATGGAAATTAAACATATTCCATTTTATAAACTCAGTACACAGTTTGGTGACTTACCAAAAGATAAAACCTACTTATTATATTGTGACCGTGGGGTAATGAGTCGCTTACAAGCGCTATATCTAAAAGAACAAGGTTATGACAATATTAAGGTTTACCGCCCATAAACAAAAGTAGGGTACTTGTACCACAAACCCACAAAAGAAATGGGGGAGAGACCTCCCCCACAAAGCGATTTATCCATGATAAGGTCGTTTGGACCAAGGTATTTTCACGGCTGATGTTGAAAAGCGTACAACCTTTCACGTATCCCCTCTGAAAAACACCGTGCCGTTAAACACAGGGTAACTAACCTCATCAGGGTAAATTGGCATTTCTCGACCCCTTTTCTAAAAAGGATACAGAATCAAATTGTGAGAGTTTGAGACTGCCTCGGCTTAAGATTAACATCTAAAATCGGGGCTTTTGTCATTTGGGCTCTGGCAAAGGCTTGAAGCAAAATGATCCAAGCTCCCGCCGCTGTTAATAGCAAAAAATGGGGAAACAAAGGTTTTTTGTTGTTATTTATTGGTTATAACCCATTGTTATTCAGTGAGTTGATGTTTTTATTGTATCCTTTTTTGTTGGTTATGCTTTTTGAGTTAATCCTCTAAATAATCGTTGATCCCATTCGGTAAAACTAACTGCGCAGCGACACGACTGGCGATCTCCCGACCGACTAATAATTCAATTAGCTTTAATGCAAAATCGAAGGATGTAGCAGGCCCTTGGCTGGTTAACAAATTGACTCGCTCATCAAAATAAACTCGGCGATCAACCCATTTACTCGCAGGAATTTTATCTTTCATCGACGGATAGCAGGTCATATTACCAAGAGGAAATAGTTGGTGGTGCTCTAATACAATGGCAGGCGCAGCACAGATTGCCGCGACAATTTTACCGTCCAGATGCATACGGCGAACTTTTTCGACAACCAGAGGGCTATCACGAAACGTTTCTGCCCCTGTGACGCCACCAGGTAATACAATCGCGTCAAAAGGCTCATCAGCCACTTTAATCAATGGGACATCTGCGGTTATTTTTAGCCCTCTCGAGGCTATAATTTGCAATGAGCCGTCATCAGTTACGCTGGCTAAAGTGACATCAATACCTGCTCTAACCAGTAAATCGGCGGTAGTTGCGGTCTCAATTTCTTCACTACCATGTGCGATGCAAATTAGAACGGAAGTCGTCATACTGTTGCTCTCTATTTTTGACTAAATGATAAAGCCGATCATTTTCAGGTGTACTGATCCCATGAGCTCTGGCTTGCTTGATTAAAAAGCCTGTAATGTAATCAATCTCTGTGCGGCGATGATTGCGGATATCTTGCAACATAGAGGAGTAATTATTGGCCGTACTTTCGATTATGCCATTAATATACTCCGTCAGTTCTATTTTATCGGTGTGTAACCCTTCCGCAGCCATAACTTGGCAGATTTCATCAATAATGCGCGAAACTTGCTCTGAATGGTCGGCAAGTTCACCATTTTGACAATCATGTTCTACCGTGAGTGGGTTGATGGCGCAATTAGCGACCAATTTTCGCCAACAGGTGGTTAAAATGTGGTTGTGCCAAGCAACGTCAGGAAGTGCTTCATGTAGGATATCAGCAATAAAATAGTAGGATTGCGCGAGAGAATTCACTGCACCAATATGTGTCATCCCGTGAGCAACATGAAAAACTTGGTTATTTTCTTGCCAAGCCGCATGGGTCGTGACACCCGCTAAAATTGGGTGACGTAAAGGTGCCAATTCTTCTATTGTCCCCATTCCATTATGGAGTAGCAAAATCGGTGTTTTTTCAGCAATATTGCTGAGTAAAGGTAATAATGCATCGGAAACTTGCCACGCTTTTAAGCAGACAATGACCAGTTCACTGGTTTGTAGGTGATTCATATTGTTGCAGGGAATAAGTTCTCGAAAGGTGCGACCATCAGGCTCATTCACATCGACAAATAAATCAGGCTGAGCGACACGCAGCCAGCCTTGAGTTTCATGGCCTTGTGAGGTGAGTGCAGCAAGCCAAAGCTTACCGATAGCACCACAACCAATCAGGGTTATTTTCATAGTGTCCCTCTGAAATATGTGCTCTAACACCTTGTCATCTCAGACATTGGTGGTTTGGTCAGTATATACCTTAGCGCGAGTTAATTATAGCGCAGGGAATGGGCACTGCCCCGATAACTTGATGTGAAGTGACGAAAAACGTTATCATGGATATAACAAAAAATATCCGTAGAGGTCTGAACAATGCCATCATTTGATATTGTGTCTGAAGTTGAAATGAATGAAGTGCGTAACGCGGTTGAGAACGCACAGCGTGAACTGACGAGCCGTTGGGACTTTAAAAACGTTGAAGCCAGTTTTGAGCTCAATGATAAAAGTGAGTCAGTAAAAATAACGAGTGAATCTGATTTCCAAGTGCTTCAATTAGTCGATATTTTAAGGGAAAAAATGGCCAAGCGTGGTATTGATGGCGCAGTGCTTAATGTCCCCAATGATATCGTTCATAGTGGGAAAACTTACAGTGTCGAAGTGACTTTTAAGCAGGGTATTGATGCTGCAACCGCCAAGAAAATCGTTAAGCTGATCAAAGACAGCAAACTCAAAGTTCAGGCACAAGTTCAGGGTGATCAAGTGCGTGTGACAGGTAAAGCACGTGACGATTTACAATCGGTTATCGCGTTAGTTCGCGGTGGTAATTTAGGCCAGCCTTTCCAATTTAATAACTTTCGCGATTAATTAATAGACTGAGAAAGAAGTTTGTTAGCATAGCATGCAAAACCTCAGTGGTTATCAGACTTTTTATCAGTTGCGCCGTAAAACCCCGTCCTTCTGAAATGCCCCCTAAAGGAGTCCAACTTTTAGGGGGCAGTCCACTCATGGGCGGGGAGGATGTCAAAGGTCTCAAAGTAACTCGTTAGGCATCACGTTCAAACGTCCAGGTTGTTTCAATCACAAGTGGAGAGTCTACGCTAACAAACTGTGGCGTTAGGTTAATTGCATTCGGTGCCTGAGTAAGAGGGTTCACACAAGTTGCATCTGGCTGTTTGTCAAACACAACGAGGCTTTGCGCCGTTGATGTCATTGTCATACTGAGTTTATTTACAGCATCTGCTGCTGTCTCTATTGGTAATGCACGTAAAGTAAGCGCCTTTTTTACGGATACTCAACCGCCAAACTCATTTAAGAGTTTACTGAATGAAGAAAATATTGAATTGATTATTGCGAATAAAAATGGCAATGGTCAGTAATATTTATGATTGTTATAACTCTATAAAGTTATAGGTTAAATTAATCGGTCGAAAGTTTAACATCAATCTAGATTCTTCTTTGCGTTGAAAAGGTCGTGAATGTCTTGTTTATAATGCCCAATATGATCAAGTTTTATCAGATTTGGGCATATTTACCTATGGGATATTACGGATCATGGCTTCAAGTTGTTCTCGGTTAATCACTTTCCGATCCACTTTAACGTAAGCACTTAATTCTTCGTCAACAACTAACGCTTCCATCACCCCGTTTTGCGCACGCAGCATTTGTTCTAAAGCGCGCATATTTTGCATGTGTGCAGGTAACTCGATGCGGATGCTGCTGACATATGGCGGTTGTTTCATGGTTAAGCTAACGACAAACCACAGAATTGTCAGGATCAAGCCCCCAATAAAAACGGTATTTGCCCCTTCAAAGTTATATAACCATCCACCGACAATTCCTCCTAGTGCAACACCAAGAAATTGACTAGTGGAATACACCCCCATCGCCGTCCCTTTGTAGCCTGCGGGGGCCTCTTTGCTGATTAACGATGGCAAAATAGCTTCCATTATATTGAAGCCAATAAAAAAGAGCTGTAGCCCAAGGATGATGACCCACAATTGATTACCTGATAACCATAACGTGATCTCTGCGATAGCTAACAGTGCGATGCAAAATAGGAAGACCTGCTTCATTTTGCGGTATTTTTCGGCATAAATAATAAAAGGCAAAACAGCGACAAAGGAAATTAACATAGTCACTAAATAGGCTTTCCAGTGATCTTGCGCGAGAAAACCGGCTTTTGTCATGATAAGGGGTAAGGCAACAAAGCTCGACATCAGCAAAGTATGCAAGCATAAGATACCGATATTTAATTTGAGTAATTGAGGCTGAGTTAAAACGGTTTTTAAATTGCTTTGTACAAAAGCGGACTCACGGTTTAATACGTGAGTGTTGGCGTTTGGCACAACCAAAATAGTTAATGCAATAGCACCTGCCGCAAGTAGAGCTATCCCCCAAAATAAACCATTTAGACCAATAAGATGAGTAATAATTGGGCCTAAAACGAGCGCAATCGCAAAAGTTAATCCAAAGCTGATCCCAAGAAATGCCATCGCCTTAGTACGGTTTTGTTCACGCGTTAAATCGGATAGCAATGCCATCACCGCAGCTGATATTGCCCCAGCCCCTTGCAGTGCTCGACCAATAATAATTCCCCAAATGGAGTCACTGAGCGCGGCAACGATACTACCGATAATAAAAATGATTAAACCGATAACAATGAGAGGCTTACGACCGATTTTGTCAGACATCAGACCAAAAGGAACTTGAAAAAGCGCTTGGCTAAGCCCATAAATGCCAATGGCAACACCCACTAAAAATTCATTTGCGCCCTGTAAGTGCATTCCGTAGCTGGTTAAAATAGGTAAAACCATAAACATTCCAAGCATTCGCAAGGAGAATACAGAACCTAGCCCCCAAGTGGATCTGAGCTCTGAGGATGTCATTTTATTATCATTCATCTTTATTCTTCATATTTCGAGCTGTAGCGGTGTTGGCTACACTTACTAACCCTAATCACATGCTCCATTAGTCTCACTTGCCGCCTTGCTACAACTCGAACTATTTTGAATAAATCCGTTATATGTTGCAGCAAAACTATTTTGCATCTTTATGGGTAGAGTTTTACTTTTAATATTTAAATTCAATAGGTTGTGCTTTTCAATGATGCATTTTATATCTAGCTTATAGATAGTAAGCGGCTATTTAACCATAAAATAGATTCATAAGGATAGGTAGAAAAAACAAAAGTGAGTTATAAAAGCAACCAAAGATAAAATAAAAACGGCGGGAAAGCCCGCCGTATAGACATTGTTATCATCAGTAAACAGAAACGCTATCTGACGAGCGCTATAACAGTATCGCTTGAAACTGTTGGGTCAACTGACATCATTACACTCAATGACGTAATTGCGACGATTGAGAAAATGAACAGTTTTCTTGCCCAAACTCGGTCGTCGTTTTCAGTTTTAAAACCTGAAATCGCCATACCCAGCCACCACAAACTAACTGCTGCGCCCACGACCAAATACTTATAGCCTGCGTATCCGCTGATAGCCAACATTAACGTTGCAACCATAAACGCAAGGATGTACAGGAAAATATGTGTCTTAGCGACAGAGATCCCTTTAATCACCGGCAACACAGGAATGTTGGCGGCTTTGTAATCCTTAAAGCGAAAAATGGCAATGGCATACGAGTGAGGCATCTGCCACAAACTGAAAATCAATAGCAGGATCAGCGCCCCGGTATCGAATTCGTTGGTGACAGCACAGTAGCCGATAACCGGTGGCGCTGCGCCAGATAGGCTGCCAATTAGCGTGCCATAGACTGACTTACGTTTCATATACAGGCTATAAACACCCACATAAACAATGAAACCGATAACTGCAAGTAGCATTGCCAAGGCATTGGCTGCTACGAGTAGCAGCACCATACCAGCAATACCTAATGCAGCGGCGTAAATCAGGCTAACTTTCGGGTCAATCAGCCCTTTCACTAAAGGGCGATTCTTAGTTCTTTCCATGATACGGTCGATATCACGGTCGATGTAGTTGTTAAAAACACAACCAGAAGCCACGACCAGTGATACACCCAGCAAAGTCGCAACGAACAGCGGGTAATCAATTGACCCTTTTGAAGCCAAAAGAAAACCGCCGATCACAGAAATCAAGTTTCCGAATATAATTCCTGGTTTGGTCACTTGCAGGTATTGCTTAAACATATCGGCAACTCTTTAGTCGAGCATCATATTGATGTTCAGGTTGTACATAATCCACAGCGAGCCGACAACGACGATGCCGACAATAAGCATAGTGAACAGGAATGCAACCAAGTTCCAACGCTCATCAGATGAGGTATTCATATGTAAGAAACATACTAAGTGAACCAAGATTTGCACGACTGCCATGCCAACAACAGTCCAAAGAATGGTTGAAGTTGACGCTGTGCCTTCCATCACCATCCAAAACGGAATAACCGTAAGGATGACTGACAGAATAAAGCCAATCAGGTATGTCTTAACGCTACCGTGGCTTGCTCCAGTGTGAGCATCTTTTGCATGACTCATTTAAATAGCCCCCAGAAGATAAACAACGGTAAATACACAGATCCAAACTACGTCTAAGAAGTGCCAGAACAGGCTCAGGCAGCTTAAACGTGTTTTATTCACGTCAGTCAGACCACGACGAGAGACTTGGATCATCATGATAACAATCCAAATTAGACCCGCCGTTACGTGCAGACCGTGCGTTGCAACCAGTGTAAAGAAGCCAGATAAGAAACCACTACGGTCAGGACCAAAGCCTTCAGCAATCAATTCGTGGAATTCATAAACTTCCATGATAACGAAGCCAAGACCTAACAGGAATGTCGCGAACAGCCATAAGTTAACTGCACCGATTTTCCCTTTATGCATCGCAATCATTGCGAAGCCGTAAGTAATACTACTTACTAACAGTAAGAAGGTTTCGCCTAATACGAACTTCAGACTGAAGATATCTTTACCAGCAGGACCGCCAGCAGTTCCATCGGCCAAAACAACATAGGTTGCAAACAAACAAGCAAACAGGATCAAGTCGCTCATGATATAGAGCCAGAAACCGAATACCTTTGTGCCACCTGCATCGTGGTGCCCATGCTCTGCATGGGCGATATTTGGGTTAGTCATTGTATTAGTTGACATCGTTCACACCTGCCTTACGTAATTCTTCAAAGTGCTTATTCTCGATTTGTTCGATTTCAGCCACAGGTACGTAGTAATCAACATCTTCGTCGAAGCTTTTTGCAATCCAAGTTACGATCATTCCACCGAAACCAATGATTGCCATCCACCAGATGTGCCAGATCATTGCGAAACCTAAAACCAAGCTAAATGCGGCGATAATAAAGCCAGCGCCGGTATTTTTCGGCATATGAATCTCTTCATATGAAGCAGGTTTTTTATGAGCAAGACCTTTTTCTTTCAGATCCCACCATGCATCACGAGTTTGAACGTGTGGTTCAATCGCAAAGTTATAGAATGGTGGTGGTGAAGAAGTTGCCCACTCAAGTGTACGACCACCCCATGGATCCCCAGTTAAATCACGGTTTTCATGACGGTCACGAATACTCACAATGATTTGGATAACTTGGCATGCAATACCGATAGCGATTAACGCAGCACCGCCGGCAGCAACCACTAACATTGTGTGGTAAGTAGGGTCAATATTCTGGCTTAAACGACGAGTCATACCCATAAAGCCCAGAATGTATAATGGCATGAAGGCTAAGAAGAAACCGATGATCCAGAACCAGAATGCACGGACACCCCATTTCTCATTTAGCGTAAAGCCATAAGCTTTCGGGAACCAGTAAGTCATACCCGCGAAACACCCGAATACCACACCACCAATGATAACGTTATGGAAGTGAGCAATCAGGAATAAGCTGTTGTGCAGAACAAAGTTCGCACCCGGTACGGCTAACAGAACACCAGTCATACCACCGACAGAGAAAGTGATGATGAAGCCGACAGTCCACAACATCGGTGTTTTAAACTCGATGCGACCTTGGTACATAGTAAACAGCCAGTTGAAGATCTTAACCCCTGTTGGGATTGCAATAATCATAGTGGCGATACCGAAGAAAGCATTCACGTTCGCGCCTGAACCCATCGTAAAGAAGTGGTGCAGCCATACGATGAAGGACATGACGGTGATAACGATTGTCGCCCAAACTAATGAGGTATAACCGAATAAACGTTTTTTCGAGAAAGTCGCTGCCACTTCAGAGAAGACACCGAACACTGGCAGAACAAGGATATACACCTCTGGGTGACCCCATGCCCAAATCAGGTTGATGTACATCATCATGTTGCCACCCATATCGTTAGTGAAGAAATGGGTACCTAAATAACGATCTAACGTCAGAAGTGTCAGAGTCACAGTTAAGATAGGGAAAGCAGCAACAATCAATACGTTAGTACATAACGCAGCCCAGCTGAATACAGGCATTTTCATCATCGACATACCCGGCGTACGCATACGGATAATAGTAGCGATGAAGTTAACCCCTGTTAATAACGTACCAATACCGGATATCTGGAGACTCCAGAGCCAATAATCGACCCCGACTCCCGGATTATATTCCAAGCCCGATAGTGGCGGATATGCTAACCAACCTGTTTGCGCGAATTCACCGACCCCTAAAGAGATGTTGATTAAGACAACACCAACGACAAAGAACCAGAAGCTCAATGAGTTAAGGAATGGGAAGGCAACATCGCGTGCACCAATTTGCAGAGGTACAACGAGGTTCATCAGACCAACAACAAACGGAGTTGCCATGAAGAAAATCATGATAACGCCATGAGCAGTAAAGATTTGGTCATAGTGATGAGGGTTTAAGAAGCCCTCTTGGCCAGCAGAAGCAAGTACTTGCTGACCACGCATCATGATTGCATCTGCGAAGCCACGGAATAACATGACCATCGCAACAATGATGTACATGACACCAATTTTTTTATGGTCAACCGAGGTTAACCACTCTTTCCACAGCCATTTCCATTTACCGAAATAGGTGATAGCACCGAGCAAAGCTAGTCCACCAAGGACAATAGCAATCAGTGTGACAACAATGATCGGCTCATGGAGTGGAATTGCATCTAGTGTTAATTTTCCGAACATGCCCTTATTCCTCAGCGCCTGCTGCATGAGCGTTATGGCTCATATGCATAGAATGACCTGTAGATGCTTCTTGGGTATCTACAGGAGCGTGACCTTTATGGTGCTCATGACCAAACTTCAGAACGATATCGTTGTAAAGGTTAGGTTTCACGCTAGAGAAGTAGGTAACAGGAACGTTCATGCTTGGCTTAGCGACTTCGTCAAATGCCTGCATGGTATCCATTGTTTTAGGAGACGCTTTTACCTTTTGTACCCACTCATCAAAGCCTTGGCGGTCAGGGGTCGCAATCGCATTGAACTTCATATCAGAGAAGCCATGGCCACTGTAGCTTGCAGAGAAGCCTTTGTATGTACCTGGTTCATTCGCGATTAAGTGAAGTTTAGTTTGCATACCCGCCATCGCGTAGATTTGGCCACCCAAAGATGGAATGAAGAACGAGTTCATCACCGAATCAGACGTGATTTTGAAGTTAACTGGCACCCCGGTAGGGAATGCGATTTCGTTAACTGTCGCAATGCCTTGCTCTGGATAGATAAAGATCCATTTCCAGTCAGCCGAAATAACTTCGATAGTGACAGGTTCCTGATCACTGACTAATGGCTGATAGGGATCCAGCTCATGTGTCGTCTTCCAAGTAATAGCACCCAGAATGATGATAATGATGATAGGAACAGTCCAGCAGACTAACTCAATTTTATTTGAGTGAGCCCAGTTTGGACGGTAAGTAGCAGACGTGTTGGATTCACGATATTTTCTGGCAAAGATAATCGCCATAAAAATAACAGGAATAACAACAAGTAGCATTAAGCCAATTGCAATAAGAATTAGCTCTTTTTGTTTTACGCCGACGGCGCCTTTTGGATCCATCAACACCATATCGCAACCGCCTAATAATAAGGCTGCTACAACCAGTGAGATTGCTCCGATACTTTTTTTGTAGTTCATAAGTCTCATCCACGACCCCAAATGACAAGATTCTAATTGTCGTTTCATCAGTGCGGGCATTTTACGGTAAGGTTATGCGAGTGTAAATGATTGTAAGGCAAAGAAGCAGAATTGTTAGCTCTTTATGTTAATATGATCACATGTAAAGAGGTTATAAACAAAAAGTTAAAATTGATACTGATTATAAGTATATATTGATAAAACTCCTTTAATACTAGATTATCTTAGTAATTTTTCAAAGAAAAATATATACAAAATAAGTGGAAAAAAGACAAAACTGATATGATTGGTAAGTAATGTGGTAGGTGAAACTACGTTTTTTCTACCGATAAAGCCATTTGAGTGGCTTTACCGGTAAAATTGTTAAGAAAAATTATTATTAATTTGATTTAAAAAGAAAATTAATAAATTGCTCAACAATTTTTAATCATGCATTAGAAGGTATACTTTAATGTATAAATGATTGCGTCTTGATAAAAAGTATCGCCTAATTTATTGTCAGCATAGCGATATTGTACCCCCGCAGCGAAATGAGGTGTTGCATTCCACCAAAAAGCCAAAGCGCCATTAATACCATCTCGCTTACCACCGTTGTAACGTTTATTACGTGCAAACTCCATTTCATGCCAGTTAGTGATCATGAAGTTTTCTTCAAATGCGCTGAAATTGTAACCTGCAACCCATCCTGCAACATAACCATTGTTGCCAGAATAGAATGTTTGGTCAGTGTAGTTTAAAGCAACAAAAGGCTTAAACCACAGATCACCAAAGGCAGTGTTATAACCGATACCATATAATGTATTTACATCATGGAAATTACCGCCATATTTTGTTCCTGGCAATGACCAAGTACCGTAAACATGACCGTACAGATTAAAACCAGTATCACCTAAATAAAAACGACCCGTCGTTTTGATGGTATAGCGTTTATTTCGTCCAGAATCGGTATGTTGTGTATGGAGCGGGTTTTCTATATCAAAGAAACCGTATAGTTCACCCCAATTAAAATTAGCCCCACCTTCTAATTCAACATAGGCAAAATCTTTCTTACGAGTTGTTTTCTCCGTTTTGGTCTCAGTGCGATGTGACCAATCTAAATAGTTAATATTGATATCAGCAAAACCATTTTGATAGCCTAAAAGATCATCAGAATATGCCGTACCTGCCACAGAAGCTAAGGCGGCAATACAAAGGAGTTTTTTCATAATAGATTATTTTCGTTAATTAATTAATGGAATTGAGTAGTGCACTATTCGTTAACGTGTTATCTAACCAGTCTTTAACTCGTGATATATTAGACTTTAAAATTGCAATTAAGAAATATTTTTCATTGAATGAGTGATCGCAATCACGATCAAAAAGAAGTTTGAGGGGGTTGTATGTTAAGAGATGATTTTATTCAAATGATCAGATTCCCTAAAGTAATAAGTTAACCTTAGGGAATCAATTAAATAGAAAAGTTAAAAAGGAACGTTTGTTATTGTTTGACGGTTTGACGAACAGCGAGGAAATCTAAACTACCACCGATAATTAAGCTGATGGCGCCAATGCTGATCCCTGTATTAAACAAAATATTTAGATAACTTGGGATAGCTAGCCAGAATTCAATTTGCGTGGTGAATAAGTATATTTTCATACCACTAAATGAAAGTGCCAATAGTGAAAATAACCAAATTGCTAGGCAAATCACTGCAGCAAGCAGCGCATAAACGGCAAAGCGGTAGCCATTTTTGTATAATTCACGGCGCTCGAACAGCCCAGTGGCTTGCGTGTAGAGCAAAGAGCTTCGACAGGCTAATAACAGCAAGATCCCAGGAGCTGCAACACCAATAGAGATTAAGTAAAACATTGGCCAGCCATAATGACTAACAAAAATGCTGGCAACGGGGCCAATATATACTCGTCCAACTGCTGAAAGCGCAGAAAGCAGGGCAAATTGAGTGGCAGATAGTGACTTATTACATAGTGTCATTAAGAGTGCGACAAACGCGGCAGTACCCATTCCAGAAAAAATATTTTCCAGAAAAATAATAGAGCCCATGGTAATAATATGTGGTGGTGTTACGGCAAGAAACCAGTAACCAATATTGGAAACGCCTTGTAAAATGCCAAATGTTAGCAGCGCTTTAAATAGACTCATGTTTTTCATGAGATAACCACCAAACAGCGCCCCAATAATAGTTGCCGCCATACCGACGGTTTTGTTGACTGTGCCGACTTCGCTAAGACTAAAGCCCAGAGCATTAAGTAAAAAGTTGGTATTGAGCGCCATAACAAAGGCATCACCCAATTTATAAAACACTAATAATAATAGGACGAGCCATGCGTTGTTGCGGCTAAAAAACTCAGCTAAGGGTTCATAGATAGCTTGTTTTAATGAGGCGGGTGGGGTGCTGTTTTCTTCAGGCTCTTTAGCAAGTAAAGTGGCGATAACGCCGATGATCATTAACCCTGCCATAAGAAGATAAAGCTGTTTCCATGTCAGGAACTTATCGGCAAGCCAAAGCGCTAAGCCACCAGAGACTAACATACTGATCCGGTAACCCATCACTGAGGTTGCCGCCCCTATTCCTCGCTCTTTTGCACTTAATAAGTCAGTTTTATAGGCATCAAATACAATATCTTGAGATGCAGAGCAAAATGCGACGGTGACGGCTAATGCGGCGAGATACCATAAATGTTCAGAAGGGCTCATAAACCCCATTGCCGCAATACTGATAATCAGAAGAATTTGCGTGGTTAAAAGCCATCCTCTACGACGCCCTAGGAAAGGGGGCGTGTAGCGATCCATCATGGGTGACCATAAAAACTTCAAAACATAAGCTTGGCCGACCAAGGAAAAGAAACCGATTGTTTTGATATCAACGTTTTCAACTGTTAGCCAAGCCTGTAAAGTCCCAGCAGTCAACGCTAAAGGTAACCCTGAAACGAAGCCTAAAAGGATTAAGGTAATATTATTCGGTAGTGTGAAACGAGGCATTATTCCCTCTAAGCCTAAGGTGATTTTACTGCAACATAGCGCCGCAAAAGGATTGGCTGCATAACGCTATCCAAGTATTAACTTGGATAGCTTAATACGAAATGATGGTATTCGCTCGCTTAATAGCGTGAATTTTGTCTGATAAAATCGGTGATTTCTTGGTCGGACGCCATGTCAGCAATTAAATCGGATAATGCACTGTTAATTGCAGCCTGAATTTTTTCATTATTCGCTGCTAACAATTCTTGTGTATTGAAATTGCGGGTGAATGAACGCGTTTTTGTTGAGCCATTTGGCGCAGTTGCAGTAATACTCACACTAGAATTAACAGTAATGTTATGGCGTAAACTGCCTTCAGCTACTTTCGTGTCTAATTTGTTCAATTGCACAACAAGATTAACGTTGGCGGGAGACGTGACCATAAAGCCGCGTGCTGCCATCTGTTTTTCTACAGCTTCTTGCATTAAATAGCGGGGATCACGAGATGGATTTAATACTACGAGTTTACCATTGCGATTGACTTCTGCGAGTGATTTGTTCGCGCGGTTATCTACGCTACTAACACTAATTGAGGTTGCATTCAGTGTTGGATTTTTGGCTGGCAAAGCAATTTTTGGCTCAAGTGAGAGTGTGTTGCTGCTAGTTGCACAACCGGCAAGTAAAAACAACGCAAAAAGTGGAAAACACAGTTTTCTTAACATAATTTTTTCCAGTTCATCTTTCCTAATTGAAAATGTTTCGTTATGGTGCGGGTAGCCGCCACACGATAAAAAATCCAGTGGCTAAATTATCCTGAACTATTAGACAACAATTTTTGAAAAAATTCGCACTAACGTGTCGATATCATAACATTGCTAAGTCATTATCGGATATTCCTATAATAAAGAAGATAGCAATAATCGAGACGTGCAATATAGTTTACTGAACTTATCAATACTAGGGGCTGTTTTTTATCTTTTTGAGTTGTAAAAATCAGCAGCAAAGATAAACCGCCCCTAGAGCGATTCGCTAATTTAAGGAGTATTTTATGGTCACTAATGCATCGAAAAGTATGCAGTCTCGTGTGAGCCAAAAATTGCAAGATGCTTTTGAACCTGATCACTTGGATGTCATTAATGAAAGCTATCAACACAATGTGTTACCGGGTTCAGAAAGTCATTTCAAAGTCATTTTAGTCACTGACAGATTTGAAAATAAACGAATGCTTGCTCGTCACCGTGAAATTTATGCTATTTTAGCGGATGAATTAGCGGGGGGCATTCATGCGCTGGCACTGCATACCTATACACCGAAAGAGTGGAATGAGCTGGCGGATACAACCTTAAAATCACCCGCTTGTCGTGGCGTTGGTGGTGCTAACCGCTAATTTATACCGCCAATTGACCTTTATTGGTGATTATTGGCATTATCTGTCGAGCTCAAAACGAGCTTGCTGGATATTTTTTCTTCAATTTAGCGGAAGAAATACAAATTTTAGTCAGAAAAGTCACAAATAAAGAGGAAAAATCGCTTCTTTTCTCAGCTTTTCTCGACTCAGGGCGTTGGCATCGGTATAATGCTGCGTCTAATTTTCAGTAAGGTTTCGGGACGCTTCTGATATCAGGGATTGACCGTTGCGAAAGTAACGCCCCCGGTTCTGGAAGGGAGAACGCCATTAATTGTTTGATGGCATAACTCTGGAGTAGACCGATCACTAAGATTTATTTTGAGGTAAGAAGATGCAAGTTTCTGTTGAAACGACTCAAGGCCTTGGGCGTCGTGTAACAATCACCGTTCCTGCCACTGATATTGAAAAAGCAGTAAATAGCGAGCTGGTTAGCGTTGCTAAGAAAGTACGTGTTGATGGTTTCCGTAAAGGGAAAGTACCAATGAACATCGTTAAACAACGTTATGGTGCGTCTGTAATGCAAGACGTTCTGGGCGATGTGATGCAACGTAACTTCATCAATGCAATCATTGAAAACAAAATCAACCCAGCTGGCGCACCTAGCTATAAGCCAGAGCAACTGGAAGAGGGTAAAGATTTCGTTTACGCGGTTGAGTTTGAAGTTTACCCAGAAATCGAATTAACCGGTTTGGACACTATCGAAGTTGAAAAACCTGTGGTTTCGGTGAAAGACGAAGACCTGGAAAACATGTTAGAAACTCTGCGTAAACAACAAGCTGAGTGGAAAGAAGTTGACGCGGCAGCAGCAGCTGATTCACGCATCACTATCAACTTCACAGGGTCTATCGACGGTGAAGAGTTTGAAGGTGGTAAAGCAGAAGATTTCGCATTAGTGATGGGCGAAGGCCGTATGATCCCAGGCTTTGAAGAAGGCGTTGTTGGTCATAAAGCGGGTGAAGAATTCGATATCGAAGTTAACTTCCCGGAAGATTACCACGCGGAAAACCTGAAAGGTAAAGCGGCGAAATTCGCTATCGTTCTGAAGAAAGTAGAACAACGTGAACTGCCAGAATTCACTGAAGAATTTATCAAGCGTTTCGGTATCGCTGATGGTACTTTAGACGGTCTGCGTGCTGAAGTGCGTAAAAACATGGAACGTGAGCTGAAAAATGCAGTTCGTAACCGTGTTAAAGCACAAGTTCTTGATGGTCTGATCAAAGCGAACGACATCGAAGTTCCAACGGCGGTTGTTGATGGTGAAATCGATGTTCTGCGTCGTCAAGCGGCACAGCGTTTTGGTGGCAACGAACAGCAAGCGATGGAATTACCACGTGAACTGTTTGAAGAACAAGCAAAACGTCGTGTTGTTATCGGCCTGCTGTTAGGTGAAGTGATCAACAAAAACGAACTGAAAGCGGACGAAGATCGCGTTAAAGCGCTGATCGAAGAAATGGCATCTGCGTATGAAGATCCTGCTGAAGTTATCGAATACTACAGTAAAAATGAAGAGTTGATGAACAGCGTCCGTAACTTAGCGTTAGAAGAACAAGCTGTTGAAACTATTCTGGCTGTTGCTAAAGTGACTGAAAAAGAAACTAATTTCACCGAGCTAATGAACCAAGTTCAAGCTGGTTAATTTATTTCTTGCTGTACAAAATAAAAAACCCGTGGTGTTTTACTGCGGGTTTTTTTGCAATTAACGCTTTTAAATAATGGTTTTATGTATGAATTAAGATGGGAGACCTTGAAATTCACATTTAAACCCTAATGATATCTGTAGATTTCAACTAGCATGTATTGAGTTTTGCTTGTAATTTGAACTAGTTTAGAAAGCAAGCATCATAGAGAAACGAATTTAGTCAAAAGAGTTATTTCGTCACCTTTGAAAATCAGTTATGGTTTTCTCATGGGATATACCGTGTAAGTAAACAGACTTGTGTTAAACTTATTCAAAGAGCGCTTCGTTGACTTTAGCACAATTTGTTGCATTTTCTTCTTATTTCATCAGTAATCAGTCCAAAATAGGCTAAAATAGAGGAATAAGAGGGGCGCGAAATTGTGTAAATGCAGGTCTTTTTAAATAGGTTATTTTGTAGCATACCCTTTGCTCAATATGCTAGTTAGCAGATAGCAATTTAGGCGCAAGCACCAGAAAGTTTTTAATAGGAGATTTCGATGTCATATTTTGGCGGTCAGGAACAGTTAGCATCCCAAATGGCTCTTGTGCCAATGGTCATTGAGCAAACCTCTCGAGGTGAGCGCTCATATGATATTTATTCACGTTTATTAAAAGAGCGTATTATCTTCCTGACGGGTCAAGTGGAAGACCACATGGCGAATTTAATTGTCGCTCAAATGTTATTCCTCGAAGCGGAAAACCCTGAAAAAGATATCCAATTGTACATTAATTCACCTGGTGGTGTGATTACGGCGGGTATGTCTATCTATGATACCATGCAATTTATTAAGCCTGACGTTAGCACTATTTGTATGGGGCAAGCCTGTTCTATGGGGGCTTTTTTATTGGCAGCGGGTACGAAAGGTAAACGCTTCTGCTTACCAAATTCCCGTGTCATGATCCACCAACCTTTAGGTGGATATCAAGGTCAAGCGACGGATATTGAAATCCATGCGCAAGAAATTTTAAAAGTGAAAACACGCATGAATGAACTCATGGCTCACCATACTGGCAAGTCCATTGAAGAAATTAGCCGTGACACTGAGCGCGACCGTTTCTTGTCTGCAAATGAAGCACAAGAGTACGGTTTAGTCGACCAAATTTATAGTAGCCGTTAGTGGGTTAACTTTTGGTATAATTAATTCATACCATAAATTATTTTAAGAAAACCGTTGGTTTGTTTTTGGTGTTAATCAAACAAAACAAAGCAATATGAATAATAGTGAGGTCAACTGATGACAGAAAAACGCAAAGAGGGGACAGGTAAACTGCTTTACTGTTCTTTCTGCGGAAAAAGTCAGCACGAAGTACGTAAGCTGATTGCCGGTCCGTCAGTCTATATCTGTGATGAATGCGTAGACTTATGTCTCGATATCATCCGTGAAGAAATTAAAGAACTTGCGCCACATCGTGAGCGCAGTGAACTGCCTACACCACACGAAATTAGGCAACATCTTGATGATTATGTCATTGGCCAAGAAAAAGCGAAGAAAGTCTTGGCAGTGGCCGTTTATAACCATTACAAGCGGTTGCGTAATGGCGACAAAACCAATGATGGTGTTGAATTAGGTAAAAGTAATATCCTGTTAATCGGGCCTACTGGTAGTGGTAAAACCCTACTGGCTGAGACCTTAGCACGCTATTTGGATGTGCCATTTACCATGGCGGATGCCACTACGCTCACCGAAGCCGGTTACGTAGGGGAAGACGTTGAAAATATCATCCAAAAATTACTGCAAAAATGTGATTATGATGTAGAAAAAGCGCAGCGCGGTATCGTGTATATCGATGAAATTGATAAAATTTCACGTAAGTCCGATAACCCATCTATTACTCGTGACGTTTCGGGTGAAGGTGTGCAGCAAGCACTTTTGAAGCTTATCGAAGGTACGGTTGCAGCGGTTCCCCCACAAGGTGGACGTAAGCATCCACAGCAAGAATTTTTACAGGTTGATACCTCGAAAATTCTGTTTATTTGTGGCGGTGCATTTGCAGGCTTAGATAAAGTAATCGGTCAGCGTTTAAATACCCGCTCAGGTATCGGTTTTGCTGCTGAAGTGAAAGGCGAGTCAGACAAAGCAACTGAAGGTGAGTTATTAACTCAAGCTGAGCCAGAAGATCTAATTAAGTTCGGGTTAATTCCAGAATTTATTGGTCGTTTGCCCGTCGTTGCTACGTTAACTGAGTTGAGCGAAGAAGCGCTGATCCAAATTTTACAAGAGCCAAAAAACGCATTAACTAAACAATACCAAGCGCTGTTTAGTCTCGAAGGTACTGAACTTGAGTTCCGGGAAGAAGCGTTAAAGGCGATTGCCAAAAAAGCAATGGCACGTAAAACGGGGGCGCGTGGTTTACGTTCAATTGTTGAAGCTGCGTTATTAAATACTATGTATGATCTCCCTTCAATGACGGATGTGGAAAAAGTTGTCGTTGATGAAAATGTGATTAATGAACAATCAGAGCCTTTATTGATCTACAGCAAGCCAGATGCTCAAGCTTCAGGCGATAACTAATCTTCAAGAACGCGTTCAATAAATAATCAAACGAAATGAGGGATATCCCTCATTTTGTTTTTTATGTTCAACTAACCATTGAATGCTAAAATCTTGTCCCCATATAGTTTATATTCTGAGGTGTGGTTTCCTTATTTTGAGAAAAATTTCAAGAGAGACTGAAACCCTTAAACTAGCGTGAGCTAAACTAAGAGAGAGCTTTATGAATCCAGAGCGTTCCGAACGCATTGAAATACCAGTATTGCCTCTGCGTGATGTAGTGGTATACCCACATATGGTGATCCCACTGTTTGTTGGACGTGAAAAATCCATTCACAGTCTGGAAGCAGCGATGGATCATGACAAGCAAGTAATGCTGGTTGCGCAAAAAGAAGCCTCGACTGATGAGCCAGGGGTAAATGATTTATTTGCTGTTGGTACGGTTGCGTCGGTTATTCAGATGCTGAAACTACCCGATGGTACTGTAAAAGTCTTAGTTGAAGGTTTAAGACGTGCGCGTATTACTAGCCTGACTGACAATGGCGAGTTTTTCCTCGCACAAGCTGAATATTTAGTTGCAGAACAAGACAAGCACGCTGAAGGTGCCGTTTATGACGAAACTACAGCGGGGGCTCCATCATCACTCCTTGATGAGAAAGAAAATGAAGTGCTATATCGCACAATTGTGAGCCAGTTTGAAAGCTATATTAAGCTCAATAAAAAAATTCCACCGGAAGTGCTGACTGCATTGCACTCCATAGAGCAAGACCAGCTCGATAAACTTGCTGATACCATTGCATCACATATGCCGCTGAAATTAGCGGATAAACAGCGCGTTCTTGAAATGGCAAATATTGCTGAGCGTGTTGAGTTCCTGATGGCGATGATGGAAGCAGAAACTGAACTGCTGCAAGTCGAAAAACGCATCCGTAATCGTGTTAAAAAACAGATGGAAAAAAGCCAGCGTGAATACTATTTGAATGAGCAAATGAAAGCCATTCAGAAAGAGCTGGGTGAAATGGATGATGCGCCAGATGAATATGAATCGCTGAAACGTAAAATCGAAGAAGCGAAAATGCCTAAAGAGGCACAAGAAAAAGCAGAAGCAGAGTTGCAGAAGCTGAAAATGATGTCTCCGATGTCGGCAGAAGCCACAGTTGTCCGTAGCTATATCGACTGGATGGTACAAGTACCATGGCGTGCGCGTAGCAAAGTCAAAAAAGATTTAGTGAAAGCACAAGAAGTGTTAGATACCGACCATTATGGTCTTGAGCGTGTAAAAGACCGTATTCTTGAGTATCTAGCCGTGCAAAGTCGGGTAAGCAAAATTAAAGGGCCAATTCTGTGTTTAGTCGGGCCTCCAGGGGTTGGTAAAACGTCACTGGGTCAATCTATTGCAAAGGCAACAGGTCGTCAATATACCCGAATGGCGTTAGGTGGCGTGCGTGACGAAGCGGAAATCCGTGGTCACCGTCGTACCTATATTGGGTCAATGCCGGGCAAACTTATTCAGAAAATGGCAAAGGTTGGCGTGAAAAACCCGCTATTCCTGCTCGATGAGATAGACAAAATGTCTTCGGATATGCGTGGTGACCCTGCATCAGCGTTATTAGAAGTGCTTGACCCAGAACAAAACATCGCGTTTAACGACCACTATTTAGAAGTGGATTACGACTTGTCTGATGTTATGTTTGTTGCTACGTCAAACTCGATGAATATCCCTGCGCCATTATTAGATCGTATGGAGGTCATCCGTTTATCAGGCTATACCGAAGACGAAAAACTGAATATTGCTAAAAAACACTTATTATCGAAACAAATTGAACGTAATGCCTTGAAAAAAGGTGAGTTAACTATCGATGATAGCGCATTAATGAGCATTATTCGCTACTACACTCGTGAAGCGGGTGTACGTGGCTTAGAGCGTGAAATTTCGAAATTGTGCCGTAAAGCCGTTAAGGCGTTGTTACTGGATAAGAAACTCAAGCACATCGAAATCAATGCAGATAACTTAAAAGATTATCTCGGCGTTCGTCGTTTTGACTACGGCCAAGCAGATACAGAAAACCGTGTAGGCCAAGTGACGGGCTTAGCATGGACTGAAGTTGGTGGAGATTTATTGACCATCGAAACTGCGTGTGTACCGGGTAAAGGTAAGCTTACTTACACGGGGTCTTTAGGCGAAGTGATGCAAGAGTCAATCCAAACGGCATTAACCGTGGTGAGAGCGCGTGCTGAAAAACTGGGTATTAACAGCGATTTTTATGAAAAACGCGATATCCACGTTCACGTACCGGAAGGTGCTACACCGAAAGATGGCCCAAGTGCAGGTATTGCGATGTCAACAGCGCTGGTTTCTTGCTTAACGGGTAATCCAGTTCGTGCAGACGTGGCAATGACAGGTGAAATCACATTAAGAGGGTTGGTTTTCCCAATTGGTGGATTAAAGGAAAAATTATTAGCGGCGCATCGCGGCGGAATAAAAACCGTTTTAATCCCTAAAGAAAACGAACGTGATTTAGAAGAAATTCCTCAAAATGTGATCGCTGATTTAGAAATTCACCCAGTGAAAACCATTGAAGAAGTACTCTCTTTAGCTTTAGTTAATCCGCCTTTTGGGGCTGAGATTGTTAAAAAGAAAGCCAAAAGAGTGAGCTGAATCAAGAAGTTTGTATAAAACTAAGGCTGACACCTAATTTAGGGCTTGTCAGCCTTTTTTTTCATCGCTAATTTAGCGATGATTCTGATAATTGTTTGTATGCAATCTGTTCTCTTGCCATTGGTAATCAGGATTGATATAACGGCTGAATCATTAATTAACTGTACGAATAAAAGCTAGCTGCTATAGTTAATTTGGTGATTTATAGTCCAACTAATATGGGGATGATAAGAGTGAATAAAGCTCAACTGATTGATCAAATCGCTTCTGATGCGAATATTTCTAAAGCTGCTGCAGGTCGTGTTGTTGACGCGTTCGTTGCTACTGTAACAAGTTCTTTAAGTAAAGGAGACGATGTTGCTCTAGTTGGCTTTGGTAATTTTACTGTTCGTGAGCGTGCAGCACGTACAGGCCGTAACCCACAAACGGGTAAAGAGATTAAAATTGCTGCGGCGAAAGTTCCAGCTTTCCGTCCAGGTAAGGGTCTTAAAGACGCTGTTAATAGCTAATTAAGTATTTTAGTTTGTCTTTCTTGCATTTTTGCGAAAACTCAAACTGACGGAATGTCTTTAATCAGCTAATATATGAGCGCGCCATGGAAATGGTGCGCTTTTTTTTCTTTCTGGGTTAAGATTAGCGTATTATCAGGAAATTGAATTCAACAAAGCGGAGTTAAGCCTTTTTATGATGGAAAATCTACGCACGAAGGCGAACAGTCCTTTTATTAAAATTTTGCTAGCGGTCATTATGCTGTCATTCGTGCTGACAGGCGTTATGATGGGCGGCTTAGGTGGTAATAGTGCCAACAAAGCAGCAGAAGTTAATGGACAGCCAATTAGTAGGGAGCAGTTACAGCAGGCTTTTCAGCAGGAACGCCAATCATTGCAAGAATACTTGGGCGATAAATTCTCTGAAGTTGCAAGCAATGAAGAAAGCATGAATTTGCTGCGTCGCCAAGCGCTTGATAACTTGATTAACAACGAATTGATTAATCAATATGCTAATGAATTAAATCTCTCAGCGAGCGATAAACAGATTGAACAAGCTATTTTTGCTATGCCAATCTTTCAAACTGATGGCCGCTTTGATGGCGATAAATATCGTGAAATCTTAAGCCGCTACAACATTAATGCGGATAGTTTTGCGGCACAGATCCGCCAAGATTTAACACGTGCTCAGTTAGGGAAATCCTTTACGGGTACGGACTTTGCGTTACCATCAGAAGTCAAAGCTTACGCCGAGTTGTTTATGCAAGAGCGCGCAATTCGTACCGCAACCTTATCTTTAGCTGATGTTCAAGCAAAACAGACTGTGTCGGAAGAAGAGCTGAAAGCGTATTACGATGCCAACCAAAATAGCTTTATTTCACCGGAAAAAGTGCAAGTTAGCTATGTTGAAATGGATGCGGCATCCATGCCAGAAGCCACAGTTTCTGATGAAGAAGTGAAAACCTTTTACGAGCAAAACCTGAAAAACTACACTCAGGCAGAGCAAAAACAGTACAGTATGATCCAAGTGGCTTCTGAAAAAGAAGCAAACGACATCATTAATGAAATCAAAGCAGGTGCTGACTTTGCAACGCTAGCGACTGAAAAATCGACGGATAAATTCAGTGCAGGTAATAAAGGTCTAATTGGTTGGATGGAAGCGGCTTCAACGCCGAGTGAAATCATCACGGCTAACTTAACTGAAAAAGGTCAACTTTCAGCGCCAGTTAAAGCACAGGGTAACTATGTTATTTTTCGTTTAGATGACATTAAACCTGAATCAACAAAACCGTTTGAACAAGTGTCTGAAAGCATTAAACAGAGTTTGCTTCAAGATAAAAATATCAAGCAGTTCTATGACTTACAACAGAAAGTCAGTGAAGCAGCAACGAGTGATATGGAATCACTGGTTTCAGTTGAGTCAGTTTCAGGTTTAAAATCAGTCACAACGGATTGGTTTGACCGTAATAATCCGCCAGCAGCACTGAACTTCCCTAAAGTTATCAATGAAATCTTTAGTGACCGTTTAGTTGATAAAAATGGGTCTAAAGGGATTAACTCTGACGTGATTAACGTTGAGGGGGATCGTGCATTTGTTGTTCGTGTAACGGAATATAAACCTGAAAGCACTGAACCATTTGAAACAGTTAAACCCGAGATTGAAAAGTTAGTTAAACGCCAAAAAGCAGACGCAGAGCTAAAAGCAACAGCAGATAAGCTACTTGCTGAGCTAAAAGCAGGCAAAGGCGAAGCAGCACTCAATGCAGCGGGTATTAAATTTGCGGATGTACAAACAGTTTCTCGCTTAATGCCACAAACTGCGACGATCAATGCAGCAATGGAAATGGCTCAGCCTGTTGATGGAAAGCCAACATATTCTATTGCCCGTGATGAGTCTGATAACTATGTGGTTATTCAGTTGGATAAAGTCACTTTAGGTCAGCCAACTGAAGATGAACTGAAGCAGTTATCTCGCGAATACCAAGGTGTAATGAGCTCAGCCGTGAATGAAGCGCTGATGCTTAACTTACGTGAAAACGCTAAAATTGAAGTCATGAACCTTGAGTAATTGCGAGCAGCTTCGTAATTTAAGTTGCAAATATGTTATCGAAAGGCCACCGCTGGGTGGCCTTTCGCATTTTTATTTTTCGTTAAATGTTTCGATGATTTTTCTCTGGCACTGTAGTGTTTCTACATACAAAGGAGAAATTTTATGTCATGGAAATCAATTGGTAAACGCGTTCTAGCCACAATGGTATGTTTATCGCTAGTGGGGGGATTTTCCCCTTTAATATGGGCGAAAAAAAATACAGCAGAAAAGCCGACGACTATCAATCAATCTACCGCGTCCACGGAAAACTCAAAAGTTATCGATCATAATCAATCAGATAAAATCAATATTAATCAAGCTTCTGCTGAAGAATTGGCTCAAAAACTCAATGGGATTGGTAAACAAAAAGCAAAAGCAATTGTTGAGTATCGGGAAAAATATGGTGCGTTTAATTCCATTGAAAATATTTTGGAAGTGCAGGGAATAGGTCCCGCGTTTTTAGAAAAAAATAAACATAAACTCATGCTTTAATGTCAGGGCTCCTCATTTAACACATTGGGGAGCCGCTATTACTGCGGTTGTTTATTGAGCGAATTTACGACTTTAGAGTAAATAATTTGAGAGCTAAGTCTTATTCGTGATATTTATTCAGCATATTTTCCGTACATTTGTTATTTTTATGTTATCAAGAAGCAAACTGGTCGGAGTAGTTATGGCAACAAAGATTAAAGTTCATGGTTATCATATTGACGTATTTCAGCACGTGAATAATGCTCGCTACTTGGAGTTCTACGAAGCAGACCGCTGGGAGTGGATGAATAAACGTAATTTTATTAGCTGGGCGATACAAAGTAATTTAACCATGGCCGCAGTAAATATCAATGTTAACTATATTCAAGGGGTATTACTGGGAGATGAGCTAACTGTTGTAACACGTATGGATAAAATTGGTTCTAAGAGCGCCGTATGTTATCAACAAATTATCCGTAATAAAGCAGGGCAAGCAGAAGTAGTATCTGATGCTTATGTCACATTCGTATTCATTGATAATCTCACCAATAAAGCGATTGTGATTGATGAAGAACTGCGTGAAAAACTGGAGTCATTTAATTCGGTGGTTGATGATTTTATCCGTTAGCTAAATCGAGCCTACCTTATTTTGATTATTAGGTAGGCAAATATTGTGGTGATATTAGTTAGCTTGTCGCTGTTTTAGTGAATGCATAATGGCCTCTTTTTGGCTTAGGTATTCGTTTAACCCTTTGCTTCTTAAATGGCAAGCCGCGCATTCGCCGCAGCCATCTCCTTGAATGCCATTATAGCAAGTCAGTGTTTGTTCTCTGATGGTATTTAAGTGACCATAACTGTCAGCAAGTGCCCATGTTTGGGCTTTGTTGAGCCACATAAGGGGCGTTTCAAAACGAATAGTTTTGGCTATGCCAAGGTTGATGGCGTGATTAAGTGCTTTAATAAACTCATCTCGGCAATCAGGGTAACCGGAGAAATCGGTTTCGCATACGCCAGTGATCACGGCTTCTGCTTGGACTTGGTAGGCATATATTGCAGCTAAAGTGAGAAATAGGATATTACGCCCAGGTACAAAGGTACTCGGCAAGCCGCTTGCTTCGCTTTCTTCGAAATCAGGGACCGGGATGTTGTCCCGCGTTAAACTACTCACAGCTAACTCATTGAGTAATGTGACATCTAAAATTTTATGAGCTGCCGCACCTAGTGATGTACTTAATTTTTTTGCAACTTCAATTTCTTGACGATGCCGTTGTCCATAATCGAAAGTGACACAATGCACTTCATCATAATTTGCTAAGGCTTGGATCAAGCAAGTTGTTGAGTCTTGTCCGCCACTAAAGACGACAACAGCGCGTTTCATAGTCACTCCTTGGTGAAAATTCAGGTCATTCAAGAAAATACAGTTTTAGCTTCCTATGTTAGCGAGGTGATAACACGATTAACAGTCCTATCTTTATAAATTTGATCCAGTTAGTGTGCTATTTTGCTTATTATTTTTTTATTTGTATAAAATTATTCTATAATAAAGCGAATTGGTGACATTATTATTGTTTTTAAATGATGATTTTTTGCATAATAGCGTTTTCAACATAAAAATATAACAAAAAGCATTTACACCTAAGCCAAGAGAGCCTTCATGTTAGATAAAATAGACAAAAAGCTGCTTTGTTTATTGCAAAATGATAGTAGCTTATCACTGAACACACTCGCTGAAGCAGTCAATTTAACCTCTACACCTTGTTGGAAGCGGCTGAAACGTCTCGAAGATGAAGGGTATATTCGCGGGCGAGTCACGCTACTTGATGGCGAAAAGCTTGGGTTAGGGCTTACCGTTATTGTGACAATAAAAACACAGCACCATAATAGTGAATGGTATGAGCAGTTTGTGTCCTTTGTCAGTCAATTGCCTGAAGTACTCATGTTTTACCGTATGGCGGGGGAATATGATTATCTGATGCAAGTCGAAGTGCATGATATGAAATCTTATGATCTTTTCTATAAAAAACTGGTTAATGGGGTTCATGGTTTAATTGATGTCACTTCAAGTTTTGCGATGGAAAAAATCAAATATACAACGGAACTACCGATCCCTGACTAGTCCATTGCTAGAGACGGCAATCTAAGGCAGCCAAAAGCATACAAATTCATTAACATTATTTAAGGCAGTAATACGTGCGATTATTTTCACAACTCAAGTGGTATTTTTTAAGTGAATGGCGGCGCTATCTCGGCGCTGTTTGCTTTTTAATTGTTATTGCTATCCTACAACTTATTCCGCCGCGCATTGTTGGAGTGGTCGTTGATGGGATCAGTAAAGAAACCATGCCGAGAAGCCAACTGATCCACTATGTTCTGCTGATGTTATTCATCGCGTTAATTGTTTATGGTTTGCGATATATTTGGCGAATTTGGTTGTTTGGCGCTTCTTACAAATTAGCGGTTCAATTACGGCAAAAATTTTACCGTCAGTTAAGCCTACAAAACCAAGCCTTTTACCTAAAATACCGCACAGGGGATCTTATCGCACGTACAACAAATGATGTGGATCGCGTGGTGTTTGCTGCGGGGGAAGGGGTCTTAACCTTGGTGGATTCCCTTGTTATGGGCTGTGCCGTTTTAATTATGATGAGCGTTGAAATTAGTTGGCAGCTCACCTTATTGGCGTTGATCCCGATGCCGATTATGGCAATTGTTATCAAACGCTACGGGGATCAACTTCACCATCGTTTTAAGCATGCACAAGGCGCATTCTCATCATTAAATAACCATGCACAAGAAAGTTTAACCAGTATTCGCATGATCAAAGCATTTGGTCTTGAAGATCACCAATCTAACCAATTTGAGCAAGTCGCGACAGAAGCTGGCCGACGCAATATGCATGTCGCCAAAATTGATGCGCGTTTTGATCCAACAATATTTATGGCAATAGGCATGGCTAACTTATTTGCCATCGCAGGGGGCAGTTGGATGGTTCTAGATGGAACGCTCTCGTTAGGTGAGTTGACCAGTTTTGTGATGTATTTAGGGCTAATGATTTGGCCGATGTTAGCACTGGCTTGGATGTTTAACATTGTTGAGCGCGGCAGTGCCGCTTATAGTCGAATTGTCAGTTTGTTAGATGAACCGCTGGTGATTAAAGATGGCTCCCATTCATTGTCCCCCGAAAAAGGGGAACTGCATGTGAACATTGTCGCTTTTAACTACCCGGAAACGACTCGGCTCTCGTTGCACGATGTGCAATTCAACTTAAAGCCAGGGCAATTTTTAGGCCTGTGTGGGCCGACGGGATCAGGTAAGTCCACGTTGCTAACCTTGCTACAGCGTCAGTTTGATATCACGGAAGGAAGTATAAGCTATCAAGGCTTACCATTATCTGACATTAGATTAGATGAATGGCGAGCAAGGCTGTCGATTGTCAACCAATCACCTTTCTTATTCTCTGATACGGTGGCAGGAAACATCGCTCTTGGCAGGCCTAATGCCACACAAGCAGAAATTGAAGAGGCGGCGCGCATTGCGTGTGTGCATGAGGATATTTTGCGTTTGCCAGAAGGTTACGAAACGCAAGTTGGTGAGCGAGGCGTCATGCTTTCCGGCGGGCAAAAGCAACGCATTTCTATTGCACGGGCAATTTTACAAAATGCAGAAATATTGGTGTTGGATGACTCCCTTTCTGCGGTGGATGGGCAAACAGAATTTACTATCTTGCAGAACTTAAGCCAGTGGCGACAAGGGAGAACGTTAATTATTAGTGCACACCGTTTGTCTGCTTTAGTAGAAGCTGACAACATTTTAGTGTTATCCCAAGGAACAATAGCAGCGCAAGGTCAGCATGGGGCTCTGATAAGCCAATCAGGCTGGTATAAAGATATGTACCATTATCAACAAATAGAAGCGGCTTTGGATGGTGAACTATGAGCCAGAAAAAACCACTTTGGCCTGCACTGAAACGGCTTTTATCCTACGGAAAAGTCTATCGTGGCACGATGGGGATTGCCATTGGCATGTTATGGCTAGCAGCGATTGCGGAAGTTAGCGGACCTCTGCTTATTAGCTACTTTATTGATAATATGGTCGCTAAAAAACAGATTATTATGCCATTGACCCTGTACATGGTTATTGGCTTTATACTATTGCAGATAATTGCTGCGTTACTCCATTATTATCAAGTCATTCTATTTAACAAAGCCGCGGTTGGCGTGGTGCAAAACTTGCGAACCGATGTGATGAATGCTGCGCTCAGGCAGCCATTAAGTGCATTTGATAAACAGCCAGTTGGGCAGCTAATCTCTCGAGTCACTAATGATACTGAGGTAATCAAAGACTTGTTTGTCATGGTTGTTCCGACGGTATTTCGTAGTTTAGCGCTGATTTGTGCCATGTTAGTGGCCATGTTTTCTCTTGAATGGCGAATGGCGTCAGTTGCGGTAATGATTTTTCCTGCTGTATTTGTTGTGATGATCGTTTATCAACGTTTAAGCACCCCCATTGTTCGTCGTGTCCGCGCGTATCTTGCAGATATTAATAACGGCTTTAATGAAGTTATTAATGGTATGACGGTGATCCAACAATTTTTGCAGCAAGCTCGGTTTGGCGTAAAAATGCAGGATGTAAGCCAAGATCATTATCGTGCAAGAATGAAGGCCTTAAAACTGGATGGTTTGTTGTTACGCCCATTACTCAGTTTATTTTCAGCGTCTATTTTATGTGGTTTGTTGTTCCTTTTTGGTGTTGAAGGTACAACAACAATTGGAGTAGGGGTGTTATATGCCTTTATCAATTATTTAGGTCGATTAAATGAGCCGTTGATTGAGTTAACCTCTCAGCAATCTATGTTGCAGCAAGCTGTGGTATCGGGTGAGCGCGTTTTTGAGTTAATGGATAGTCCACAGCAAGGGTATGGTGACAATATTGCACCGTTACAAGGAGGTTCAATTACCATCAATCACCTTTCTTTCGCCTACCATGACGACAAACTGGTCTTGAATGATATTAACTTGCATGTGCCTAATAATCATTTTGTTGCACTAGTGGGGCATACAGGCAGCGGTAAAAGTACGATTGCTAACTTGATCATGGGCTATTACCCGTGGGTAAAAGGCGAAATATTACTGGATGGTCGTGATTTACACTCGTTGTCCCACCAAGTGCTGCGTAACGGTATTGCTATGGTACAACAAGATCCGGTTGTATTGGCTGCTTCATTTTTTGATAACGTAGCGTTAGGGCGTGATGTAAGCCAAGAAAAGGTATGGGAAGTGCTCGAAACCGTCCAACTTGCAGGATTGGTTCGTCAGCTTCCTGAAGGCTTAGATACTGTGCTTGGTGAGCAAGGTAACACACTGTCGGTTGGGCAGCGGCAGTTATTGGCGATGGCGAGGGTACTGGTGGTTACGCCGAAGATCCTTATTTTGGATGAAGCCACTGCAAATATTGATTCAGGTACTGAACAGGCGATTCAAAAGGCGCTACGTGTTATTCGTGAAAACACGACGCTGGTCGTGATTGCTCATCGTTTATCAACGATTGTTGATGCTGATGAGGTGATTGTGCTGCATCGTGGTGCAATTGTTGAGAAAGGAACTCACTCGCATCTTTTACAACAAAAAGGGCGTTATTACCAAATGTACCAGTTACAACAGGTTGGTGAATCCCTAAATGCCCGCTGTGATGCTGAGATCGAGGCTATTCCTAGTTAATAATTCTGCACTATTATAATGCATTCCCTAAAACCACTCATTTGAGTGGTTTTTTATTTGGTTGTTTCTTATTGAATTTTAACGATAAATAATTTTGGCACAGGATTTGCTCCTATGTGAATGCGGCTTACAACTGGTGAGCGTGTTATTGGTATGACTTATAGGAGTGAGAATGAAATACATCATCGTAATCATTAAGCCATTTAAGTTAGATGAGGTTCGTGAGGCGCTGTCTGAAATTGGTATTCAAGGGATGACCATTACAGAGGTGCGCGGTTTTGGACGGCAAAAAGGGCACGCTGAATTATACCGAGGAGCAGAGTATACCGTTGATTTTTTACCTAAAGTGAGAATGGAAATTGCTGTTCCTGATGAGTTAGTTGAGTTAGTCATTGAAACTGTAGAGAAGAAAGCGCATACCGGCCAGGTTGGTGATGGGAAAATATTTATTTTGCCATTAGAACAAGCAGTACGCATTCGTACTGGCGAAAAACAAGACGAAGCACTCTAGGAGAACGACGATGCGTAAATGGTTTCAATATATATTGATAGCAGTGGGTGGTTTTCCAATGACAGTTTTGGCGTCACAAGGGGGATTAGATAAAGCAGATAATGCTTTTATGATGATAGCCACCGCATTGGTGATTTTCATGATTGTACCCGGTATTGCTTTGTTTTATGGCGGATTATTAAGAAGTAAAAACGTACTTTCGCTTATGGCTCAGACAACAGTGATTTTGGCACTGGTTTCTGTTATTTGGATTATTTATGGATACAGTTTAGCGTTCAGTGAAGGGAATGGATTTTTGGGGGGTTTTAGCCTTGTAATGTTAAAGGGGATCACAGTAGAAAGTTTATCCGCCACGATCCCTCAGTTTGTCCATGTAGCCTTCCAAGGGGCATTTGCCTGCTTAACAGTGGCATTAGTCGTCGGCGCTTTAGGCGAACGGATTAAATTTTCCGCTGTTTTAATTTTTACTGTGATTTGGACCACTTTTGCTTATTTGCCAATGGCGCATATGGTGTGGGGGGGCGGTATTCTTTCGCAAGATGGTGCATTGGATTTTGCCGGGGGAACTGTTGTCCATATTAATGCCGCAGTCGCGGGTTTAGTTGGTGCTTACTTACTTGGTCATCGAACAGGGTTAGGAAAAGAGGCGATTAAGCCACATAACTTGCCGATGGTATTTATGGGGACATCTATTTTGTTTATCGGTTGGTTTGGCTTCAATGCAGGTTCTGCGGGAAGCGCTGATGGCATAGCCGCTTTAGCTTTTGTTAATACTGTTGCAGCTGCATCTGGAGCGATTTTGTCATGGACACTGGCAGAATGGATGTTTAGGGATAAACCGTCTTTATTAGGTGCCTGCTCAGGTTGTTTGGCTGGGTTAGTTGGTGTGACTCCTGCGGCAGGAACCGTGGGGGTAGGTGGTGCACTCATCATTGGCTTGCTTTCAGGGATAGCCGGTTTGTGGGGGGTTGTGGTGCTAAAACGTAAGCTAAAAGTTGACGATGTCTGTGATGTTTTTGGCGTCCATGGGGTTTGCGGTATTCTAGGCTGCTTACTGACAGGGATATTCACATCAAGTGCATTGGGTGGCAGCGGCTTTGCTGAAGGCATTACTATGTTAAAACAACTTGGTATCCAAGCTTTTAGTATCTTAGTTTGTGTTATATGGACGGCGGTGGTGGCGTTTATTGCCTTTATGGTTGCAGCGAAAACAACTGGGCTAAGGATAGGAGTTGAGAAAGAAAGAGAAGGTCTGGATATCACTTCACACGGTGAAAGTGCTTATAATTAAGGCTATCTCGTTTGGTTATTTAATGAATTCAGGATAAAACTGTGTTCTATTCAAATTGATAATGGCAGTATAAATGATACTGCCATTACTTTTTTAGTAAAAAGTGAGTAATCACTGACTTTTCAATAGCGGTTTCTTAACGTGGTTTTCTCAGTCGTATAACGCCCTCTTGCACCGCGGTTGCAACAAGCTCACCTTGAGGGTTATAGATTTGTCCTTTGACAAAACCTCTTCCTCCTGATGCGGATGGACTTTCGACGGCATAAAGTAACCAATCATCAATTTTAAAAGGTCGATGGAACCACATTGAATGATCAATGGTAGCGACCTGCAAATCTCTTTCCATAAAACCACGCCCGTGGGGCTGCAAAGCGGCGGGTAGGAAATTATAGTCGGAAGCATAACCTAATAAATAATGATGTAGCGAAGGAATATTAGGCAATTGTCCCTTAGCTTTAAACCAGATATAACGGAATGGTTCTTGAGGTGGTGCATCGAACGGGCTGTAGAATTCTACGGGTCTAAATTCAAAAGGGTTAGGCCTTAACGCGTATTTTTTGACTGTTTCTGGCAATTTATCTGCCAATGCTTGCACAATATCATCTTGAGAAATTAATTGAGAAGGTGGTGGAACGTCAGGCATCAAGTTTTGATGTGAGTATCCTTCTTCTTGGGTTTGAAATGAAGCCGTCATAAAGAAAATGGGTTTGCCATTTTGAATGGCACTGACGCGGCGTGCACTAAAACTGCCACCATCGCGCAGAATTTCCACATCGTACACAATGGGTCGAGAGCTATCTCCGGGGCGCAAAAAATAACTGTGAAAAGAGTTAATAAAGCGATCTTCAGGGAGCGTTTGTTCGGCGGCATACATGGCTTGTCCAACAACTTGGCCACCAAAAACTTGTGGCAAACCGAGGTCTTCGCTTTGCCCTCTGAAAATGCCTTCTTCAATTTTCTCAAGTTCAATGAGGCTAATTAAGTTCTGTAATTCTGGACTCATAATGACCTTAGTGCAGTTAAAAATAATGAAATATCGGTATTTTCCCATTAATTTACCAAAATAGGTAGGCAGATTGTGTATGAGTAAATCTACGTTTACCGATAGTTACAATTTGAAATATTATTTTATTATTTTATTCAAATTGGTTATACTTTTTTCAATTCCCGCATCAAAAAAGCATTTTTAATTTAATGATTTTTTAAAATATTTTAATAAACATAGTGTTATAGGTAATGACTATGATGTTTTTACGTTACTTTGTTAGCTTAATATTTGTTTTTTCTTTACTCGGTTGTGAAGGGAATAACACAAAGCCGAGTGAAAAAGCACTTAATGTTAAAGCTAGCCATAACAACCAAGCTGTCGATACAGGAAAAATTGAAGGACGAGTTGTTATTGTGCAGAATTCCGGTTTACCCGCAGACGCAGTTGTTACTGTGACGCTCGCTGATACCTCTATTGTGGATTTACCAGCGCTTATTTTATCTCAGAAATATTATGACTCACTCAATAATCGTCCGACAATACCCTTTGAGTTAACCTATCATAAGAATGAGGTAAGACCTGAAGGTAAATTGACGGTGAATGCAACAGTTAACGCGGATGGAAAATTGCTGTATATCACTGACTCTGTGGTTGAAGTGATTAATAATGGTGTAACCAAAAATGTTGAATTATTAATGGTTCCCGCAAATTAGTATGATTATAGCAATGATCTGATTTTTTGATGACAGGCTATAACTTACCTATTTTGTGTAATAAATCAGCACTTAGCCGTCGTATTCTTGCTATTTAAGCGACTATCGAGCATAATGCCCCTGCTTCGAAAGAAGTATTCAATGGGGGCTCTGTTGGTTCTCCCGCAACGCTAACTTGTTAACTTGGTCAGGTCCGGAAGGAAGCAGCCATAGCAGGGGTCGTGTGTGCCGGGATGTCGCTGGCAGGGCTCCCACCCAATTTACCATTCTCGTTTTATTCTTTAGTCTTATTTAAATACATTAACCCCATTTCGATAACTAATAAAATTATCTTATCTTATTTTACATTTAAATTTTATATAAATGTAAAGTTAGGTTTTATTTTTAAAATAATTTCTAATATGCAAATAGCATGCAGTTAAAAATATGGCATTAATTGTTAAAATGATAGGTATCTTAAGGCTGAATGAGAAAATAAATGACGAGAAAGGTTATCAGCATTAAAAATAATGCCAATAATTTTGTGTAACCTATAATGAGTTCAGCCGATAAATGGGTTACCGGCTATAACCATTTACTATCTGAGCGTGTTTCTAAGATATTATCTAACAAATTTCCAAACAGAAGCTGGGATTTTATCGTAGAGCTTATTCATCGTTAGTTCAGCAAGACGATGGTCTGCTGCTGAATAAAATAACTCCAGTTCATCGTCAGATAACTCATACTTGTTTTTTTCAATGACTCGCTCAAGTGTTTCAATTGTTGTGCATTTTCTTAAACGCATCAGATAATCAGATTTGGTCATAACGCCCTTTCTTTTATGATAAATAACTCGGTAATATACAATGTTATAGTTAGGCTAAAGATAAATAATATCTTTAGGTTTTGCTGGTCAGACATTTTAGATCATCATCCAGCACGGCGACAAGATTTTGATTCATTGTTTCCCAATCATTAATTTCACTCAATGTGATGACTGGGCTACCAAATAAATCATAAGTCTCATCGAGATACTCTTCGATTAATGAGATAACAAGGTTTTCTTTCGGATATTTGATTTTAAATCGCCAAAAAAATGCAGCGATGTGTTCTATAAGTTCATTTAGAGCAGTACTTTGCTCAGAACTTAAGTCATTTATCCAATGTGTATTTGTTTTTTGTAAACTTAAAATAGCGTCTCGATTCAGACTATTACATAAGTATTTAAGTTCTGCTATATCATGTCTTTTGGGTGAGTATTCATCCATAATCACCTCCGCAGGCGAATCTGACTTTTGCTATGTATCTTTTTATATCAATAATACTGCCACAATAACTAATTAAAAGCACTTATGTTTAATGTAACAACATGGTTGTTAATATATTGAAAAATATAAAATTATTATAAAAACATTAATTTTTGATGGTTTATACTATTAACATAAGTGATATTCAAACACAGACTCGCGCTGAGAACTGCTTTGGTTTCGAAGTAATAATATCATTATTATTACATAAGTCACCCTATATTAACCACTTTTTTCTACTTTTATCGGGTTTTGAGACAGTGCTTTTACGGTATGTTCTGACTAAACGCAACTTTATAGTTTATTTAAATCAGTTAGGGAGTGAGTCCATTTTAATACAACCAGAGAGAAATGTTTACACAACGCACCTTATAAAAAGTATTACTCCATTTAGAGTATTTAAATAATTTTATTCAACTCATTAGGTGGGATATTTAAATAGTTAAAAACCTTCACAAAAAGAAGCAAAGGTTTTTAAATTAGGTAACATCTTAGAGATAAAGATTTAGGGTGACTCCCGGTTTGAGATCAGCCATTTTTACACCAGCGTTCCAAGTCATTAAATCATTAAGCTTGATCCCATGACGTTTAGCGATACTGTAATAAGAATCGCCTTTGCGAACTTTATATATTGTACTTTTACGGCTATTTGCGACAGGAGCGGCACCTGAAACTTTCAGCGTTTGTCCTGGTTTAATCACGCTGGCAGTTTTAAGACCATTGAGTTGTTGAATGTTTTTCGCTGTCGTATTGAATTTTTTAGCAATACTGGCGATAGATTCACCTTTACGAACTTTATATGTGGTCACTTTGCCACGATTTTGGCGAGCGGTTGAAATTGCCGTGGGTTGTGCGGCTTTAATTTGTTGATTTTGTATCGCAGCAAGGCGGATCGTTTCTAAAACCTCTTGGTCTGTTAACGATGTTTTGAATTGTTCCGCCTTTGCAGTGGGCAGCATAATGTAGTGCGGTCCAGTGGGGGATGTGATGCCGCGAGTGTAACCTGAATTGTAGGTTTTAACTGATTCAACCGTTAGCCCTGCTAATTCAGCAGCTTGAGATAGAGTGATTTGTTGACCAACATCCACTTGTGTCAGTGCTCGGTTTTTATTACTTTTAGGTAAACGAACTTGATACTGTTCCGGGTTTTTTAATACCTTGCTAAGAGCTAAAATTTTAGGAACATATTGTTTGGTTTCGTTTGGTAATGATAAAGACCAAAAATCGGTTGGGAGGCCTGCAGCCTCATTCTTTTTAATCGCATTTTGCACACAACCTTCACCGCAGTTATAAGCAGCTAATGTCAGCTCCCAATCATGACCAAACATCACATTCAGGTTCTCAAGTAAATCAAATGCAGCATTAGTGGATGAAAGCACATCTCTGCGCTCATCAACCCATTGTGTTTGCTTTAGCCCATATGAGCGTGCGGTAATAGGCACAATTTGCCATAAGCCAGCGGCTTGAGCTGGGGAGGTGGCTTTGGGATTAAACGAACTTTCAATAATCGGGATTAAGGCCAATTCCATTGGTAGGTTACGTTCATTAATTTCGTCTACGATGAGGTACATATAAGGCTCAGCCCTTAATGCCACATCGTAGATGAAACTTTGTTTGCTCATATAGCTGTTGGCTATTTCCCTAATTTGTGGGTTATCAGGGATATCCATTTTTAATTCATCACTAATATAGCCCCATAAGTCATAATCAACTTTAGGTTGTTGTCGACTAGCCGCTTGGTTATGCGAAGCAACGGTTTCAATAGTGTGATTTACTGGGGGGGTATTCTGCTTAACTTTTTTCGGGGCAGTTTGGCATCCAGCCAGCAGAACAATGGCGATAAGCGTCGCGATTTTCTTCATTTTTTCTATTGTTCTTCATTTTAATGTTTAAAAGTCGAACAATAATACTTATCCCGCCCCGAGATGACAATTAATAAACATCAATATTGATCTTTTAATTGACGTAAGAGGGTAAAAACAGCCCTCAAAGGTGGGTTTTTCATGTTAATTTGTAGCTTATTCTGCAATTGTTGATTATCGCATTGAAGAAAAATATTTATTTCTTTCTCTGTTTTCAATGTGGTAGGCACTGTAGGTTGATGTTTGTCACGCATTTGCGTTATTTTTTGTAAATATCGTGCAATTGCTTCATTTTCAGGCCAGATATGATGTGCAAACTTTAGATTCGATAAGGTATATTCGTGGGCACAGCAAATGAGCGTATCATCGGGAAGTGCTGCGATTTTCTGAATCGATTGATACATTTGTGCTGGAGTGCCTTCGAAAATACGACCACAGCCTGCGGAAAATAAAGTATCACCACAGAATAAATAGGGGGCTTGATAGAAGCCGATATGCTCGGTGGTATGCCCAGATAAGGACATAACATGGAAGTTAAACTGATTGATAACGATGTTATCACCTTCTTCAACGAATTTAGTTGCACCTTTATTGAGTGTTTCTTTTGAACCGAATACCGGTAACGTTGTAAATTTGCTTAAAATTTCTTCCACACCACCGGTATGGTCATTATGGTGGTGAGTTAATAAGATTGCGACCGGGATTAAGTGCTTCTGAGCAATTTTTTCGAGCACAGGCTCTGCCTCAGCAGGGTCAACAATGATACACTGGCGCTGGTTATCCGCTAAAATCCAAATATAGTTATCATTTAAAGCGGGAACTCGAATTAACTCCATAATGACCTCGAAAACTGTTTAATAGGGGAATTTCATGAAGCCTGCGCGTATTGATAAAAAAATTCAAATGCCCGTTAGTTGGTCTGATATTCCTTTTGGTGAACAATACCGGCAAGCGCTGGAAAACCAACTTCGTCCTTGGTGGCCGAAAATGTTTGGCTTTCATTTCCTTAAATTAGGTCATTTAAGTGCTGAAATCCAGACCGAAGAATGTCTAATCGCCCACCAATTTAACGTGGGAGAAAATGATCCTCGCTTTAACCTTGTTGCGCAACCGGATGCTTTACCCTTTACTGCAAAGTCGATTGATGCTTGTTTAATGTCACATTGTTTAGCATATAGCCATGATCCGCATTGGTTATTGCGCGAGGTTGACCGCGTATTAATGGATGATGGCTGGCTGGTGATTTCTGGGTTTAATCCATTTAGCCTCGCTGGATTAGCAAAATTGGTTCCTGTCTTACGCAAAAAGCAGCCTTATTGTAGTCGCTTTTTCCCATCAGTTAGGGTATTTGATTGGCTCAGTTTATTGAACTATGAAGTCTTATATCATCGAAATTGCCATGTTATTCCTTGGATGAACGCACAGCGACGAGTGAATAAAAATTGCGGTGGGGTTGGGGTGCTGAGTGTTATTGTGGCGCGAAAACGGACGTACCCGCTCACGCCAACACCATTAAAATTCAAACAACCAAAAGTCAAAATAGGCACTGCATTAGGCGCGGCAAAAGAGTTAAGCGAACGCACGAAAAAACCAAGTGCTTAATCTTTTGCTGGTTGATAGCCTGTGTCCTCTTTTGTTGGGGAAGCGGCCGCTGCACGTGCTAATTCATCACATTTTTCATTCTCAGGATGACCCGCATGGCCTTTAACCCATCGCCAGTCTATCGTATGACGCTGGATTGCCTCATCAAGGCGTTTCCATAAATCCACATTAATAACTGGGGATTTATCGGCTTTTCGCCATTGTTTGCGTTTCCAGCCATGGATCCATTGTGTGATCCCTTGGCGGACATATTGGCTGTCTGTGGTTAAAATAATATCACAGGGCCGGGTAAGAGATTCAAGGGCAACAATGGCAGCAAGTAGCTCCATGCGATTATTGGTGGTCATAAAATAGCCTTCGCTGAGCGTTTTTTCATGTTGCTTATAACGAAGGACAACACCGTATCCACCGGGTCCTGGATTACCCAAACAGGAACCATCAGTGAAAATTTCTACCTGCTTTGTCATTTCTGGTACACTCTAGATTATTCATTCACCTCTAGTTTGACACAAAATACCATTATGAGCACGGCGATAACCCGACAAATTGTCCTCGATACTGAAACCACAGGTATGAACAAGCTTGGTGTTCATTATGAAGGCCATAATATTATTGAAATTGGTGCGGTTGAAGTGATCAACCGGCGTCTAACGGGGCGTAATTTCCATGTGTACATCAAACCTGACCGTTTAGTTGACCCAGAAGCCTTTGAAGTTCATGGTATCAGTGATGAATTTTTGCAGGATAAACCTGTCTTTGCGGATATTGCTGATGAGTTCCTTGAATTTATTCGTGGTGCAGAGTTAATCATTCACAATGCGCCCTTTGATATCGGCTTTATGGATTATGAATTCCGTAAACTCAACAGGGGGATCCCGCCAACGGCTGAATTTTGTACTATCACGGATAGCTTAGTGTTAGCGCGGAATTTATTTCCGGGGAAACGGAACAACTTAGATGCTTTATGTGATCGCTATTTAATCGATAACTCTAAGCGTACGCTGCACGGCGCTTTACTCGATGCTGAAATCTTGTCGGATGTGTATCTTGCGATGACCGGTGGGCAAACATCGTTATCATTCTCGATGGATGCCGAGTCAGCAAATAATGAACAAGCGTATGAAATTCAACGTATTGAGCGCCCATCAAGTGGTCTAATAGTGTTATATGCTTCAGATGAAGAGCTGGCAGCTCATGAAGCCCGCCTTGATATTGTTGACAAGAAAGGTGGAAAGCCGTGTCTTTGGCGACAATCTGCTGAAGAAGAGAATTTGCATTAGTGTTGATTGATTTAGAATAAAGCCAATAAAGGCCACTTTGCTTACTCTACCACTTTGGGCTAAAAACTGCTCAACCGCGCGATTTTTCAAGAAAAAGTATTGACTGCGTTATCAAGTGTTCGTAATATGCATGGCGTTCCCAGCAGGGAACATCCGGAGCGGTAGTTCAGTTGGTTAGAATACCTGCCTGTCACGCAGGGGGTCGCGGGTTCGAGTCCCGTCCGTTCCGCCAAACATTGAAAGCCCTGAGCATTTGCTCGGGGCTTTTTTTTATCTTCATTTTTCATGGTTGTCCGCGCTTTATATCAATTTCTTTGCATTAATTCATGTCGTAACGAATTTGTGTTATACACACAGAATGTGTTTATTATTTTTTTATATGACGATTTCGCAACGCATACTGCTAGTAAGGATTGTATTTTTGATTTCGAACAGTAACTCATTTTATTTCATTATTAATATAATGAAGGGAATTGGATGGTTTTTTATGCGTTATTGTGGCGATTGAAAATGTGTTTTTTTTATATCATTTAGGAACTATTTCAGTTGTAAATGTTATTTTAGCTGTTGTTCTTATTTCTATAATGCTTAAAAAAATCGAAAAACAAAGAGTACATTTTTCTTTATGAACCATAAAGCTAGCGTACTCGACCAATATACTGAGTATTGAATCTTTTTCAGCTTAAAAAGCTTAATACTCGTATTCTGTGTTAAATGCCCCTCCAAATAATACATTTCATTCCAATTTGTAACAAAATGAAAACGTGCATTAAATTGGGTGTCTTTAAAATATATTTCAAAAAATAAGTAATTATATCTATAACTTACTTTGCGTATATAATAAACATTATTGTTACATTCAAAATTAATTTATTAATCACATAGTTACTTATCAAATTAATACTCTGATTACGTGTTTTTTGTTGTCTTTTATCATTAAAATGTTACAAAAAAAATATTTAAATAGGTTTTGGTTATCAAACTTATGTGGTTTGATAGCTTTAAACATTTTTACACGATTTTATATCCATTTATATTATTAAGAACAAATTAGTTACCAATAATTAATTTTTGAATTATTTTTTAAGTAATATAAATAAATTAATAATTTTTTTAACAGTATCATTAGTTTTATTTCACCGTTGGGAAAGTTTTGGAAATGCTTATGGAATCAAATAAGTTAAGCTATTATGCTGGTTTTTTCTTACGAAAATCTAGGCTAGAAAAAAATCTTACTGGTAAGCAATTAGCATCATTAATGCATGTAAGCCAGCAACAAATTTCTCGTTATGAAACAGGGAAAACACCGTTAACGCTTGATCAATTACACCAACTATTATCTTTACTAGATAAAAGCTGGGTGGAGTTTGCTGTTTTTATTCAAAATGAAAAAGAGAATGAGAATAGGTTAATGTTACACAGTGAGAAAGAGGAAAAAGATAGCTACTCTTTGAGTAGATACTTAATGGATTTTATTTCTAGTAAATAATAATTATATTGACCTTATTTTAAAAATAGTGGTCAGATTATATTTTATAAAAAACACATGTAAGTGTTTTTTATACTATGTAATTTTTTGTTTTATTTTGAATATTAATTAGAGAGAACAACATGTTTAATAAAAAAATGGTATCTGTATTATTATCTGGGGTTATTGCTGCTTCTTTTGCTACTGTTGCAAATGCGGATACGCGCACAGCTCAAGCAACGGCAACATGGCAAGCGACTGCAATTAAAGACACAACAAGTATGTTAGTTGTTACGCCATTAAAAAGCCTGACATTTAACTATGCAGAAGGCCAAAAAAGCTTTAACCAGCAAAATGGTGCTTTTGATGTTGCTATCCAAGGACAATCAGGTGCGACCGATTTTAAATTAACATCAAAAATTATCGCTAATACATTAGCAAGAACGACTGATGATTCAACATTGGAAGTAGGTGTTAAATGGAATGGCACAGATTTAGATACTGCAACGGACACAACATTAATCAGCGTCGCGGATGGTATTACTTCTGGTTTAGATAATTTAGCTGCGGATGGTGTTTTCAATAGTTCCGACCGTGCAACAGATCGCGGTGAATTCACGTTTGTTATTGCTAAAGCCAAAATGGCGGGTACTGCTGCTGAGTTTAAAGACCTCGCTGATGGTGTTTGGGATGGCGATGTGAAAGTTCAGTTTACTGCAAACTGGGAAGGCAATTTCGTTACTCCATAAGTGATTCTATTAATTAAATAACAAATCTTATATTACGATAAAGATAATATAAGGTATTTATCTTTATCGTTTTTTATTTGAGTTTTTATTATGAAAAAAACTACACTTGTCATCACATTATTATTAATGTTGCCACTAAAAAATAGTTTTGCTGTTAATGTAGGTAATATAACAGAAATTATTTCATCAAGTGAAGAAACATTAGCTAAAGAAGTTGAAAATACAGTTGATGCCGCAAGGTTAGTTAACCTAAGTATTGAGAAGATAGACTCCCCTTTAGAGGGTGGAAAAGTCATTCCGATTAACGATCCTAATGAAATATTGTCAACACCAGCGAATATTATTCTTCCGGGTAAAGCAAGGGATATATTTAAAATTATTTACCAAGGGCCGAAAGATAATCAGGAACGTTATTACAGATTAAATTGGACTGACGACCCTATTAGTGAAAGTGGTATGACGAAAAGTACCAAGTCTGCATCGGCAACAACATCGGCAACAATCAGTACGATTTTAGTTGTCGCACCAAGGATTGAGAATTTCAAATATAAATATGAGAAAAATAAAGTTGCTAATTTAGGGAATAGTTCTTTTCGTGTTGTTGCATCGGGGCCTTGTTTAACTGAAAAAATAAAATTTGGCACAGAGGGTATTTGCCGTGAGCGTTATTACCTAATGCCAAATTTAGCAGTTAACCTTCAGCTAGTTGATATAAACAATAAAAAAACAAGTATTGGTATTTGGCACAAAGGGGAGTTTATTGTTGTCAAATAATTAGGATTGGGTCTTAATTATGCGTAAAAGTGTTATTGCGTTATCAATAATAAGCTTTATTTTTTCGAGTGTTATTTCTGCTAAAGATATTAAAAGAATTAAAATAGGTGGTTATATTATTCCACCTGCTTTTGTTATGGCCTTGGAAGAAGGGATGTCAGTACCTGTTTTCATACGCCTAAAAACAGATAAAGAAGAGAATCAAAGTGAAAATAAAATTGCGGATGCAATTATTATTATAGAGCAAGGGAAGATTAAACTTGCCAATATACATTTTATTGATTCAAATCATGGGCCAAAGATACAGCCATTATTGATTGAAAACTTAGAAAGTAAAAAGGATGCATTTTTTAATGAACTCAATAATATTGAAGTGAATAAAGATGCCGTTCTACAACTGAATATTGCCTCGTTTAATTTATCTCTTGATGTTGATAAAGAAGCGCTGGCGCCTAATGAAAAAGTAAGGCAGTTTTCGCTTGGTTACTCTTCTGTTGATGCTTTTTCAACAGTTGCAAACTATGACTTTGGGGTTTTTGAAAGTCAGGTGAAGAAAGGGAATAATACATCAAGCAGTTATTTCAATTTAGATACGTTATTTGCTGTTGCTGAGCACCATATAAATGTTAATGCCTCGGCATACAGTATCGGAAAGTCGAATTCTAATATTGAGCTTTATCGTGCAATGTATGAACGTGATTTTAGTGGATTACGTTTTGCATTTGGCCTAATGAGTACCTGGAATTTACAGTCTATTGCAAGTCTGACAACGCTAAACCGCAGTAAGATATATGCGGCATCAATTGGTAATAATGCCTCAAGTACTGTGGTTAATAAAAAGTATTCGTTGACGCCTATTTATGTTTTTTTAAATAGTCCCGGAGAGGTTCGCATCTACCGTGACGAAAAATTGTTAAATATCCAAAACTTTCCGATGGGAAGTTATGAGGTGGATACCAGTATTCTGCCATTTGGTATTTATGATGTGACAATTGAGACAGTGGTTGATGGCAATATTGTGACTTCTCAACGTCAAACAATTAATAAGTCCTTTAGCTCAAGTGGTGCTAATTTTGACAAATTCAGTTGGGAACTTTATGGCGGATATGTCGATTTTGATAAAAAGCGTTATGTGAGAGGAAAACAAGCAGAACGCCAACCACTGGAAAAAAGTTATTTATTAGGGGCGTCTTTTGCAAAAAATTTCCCCGTGCTATCTGGCTTGAATGTTCAAATGTCGAACTACGGTTATGACAATTATTTAATTAATGAAAGTAGTGTAAACCTTTCATTAAATCAATACGTTTCAATTTCTTGGCAAGGCATGGTTGAGAATCATGGCAGCTTTAGGAATATTGCTACAGTATCAACCAGCGTACCAGATGGTTATGGCTCGGTATGGGCTTCGAAAGAAAAGGCGGTCATAAAAGGCGATCTGCCAGTTTATGATTCAAATAGCTATTCTTATGGTGCGACGTTGAACCTTGATAAGGTCGTTGACCGTGCGGGGTCATTTACCATTAGCAGCACGACGGATAAACGGATTGGTAGTGATTCAATAAACTATGAATATGCGAATACGTTATTTTCAGGGCGCTATGGCACTATTGGCTTAAGAACGGGTGTACAACGTTACCATTATGATGACCAAAAAAGTATGAATGAAAAATTTATTAGTCTCGATTTTTCATTACCGTTATCAACATGGTTAAGTACAGGGGTATCTTCGAGTAATGGCAATATAAAAGCCAATATTTATGCGAATAAAAGATTTGAGGATTCTATAATTACTGATATTGGTGGTTCGGTTTCTAAATTAGTACGCGATAAAAATAATGGTGAGTCAGATGTTTCATTGATGGGTTATGCCTCCTATGAAACGAAATATAACACTGGAATGCTCACGGTGAATCGACCTGATAGTCAAAGGTTGAATGGAAACTTTACGTCACGTGGTTCTTTGGCCTATAGCGACGGCACGATTATGCCGAGTGGGCAACAAGGAAAATCGGGCGTCATTATTAATTCGGATATTTATGGTGCAGGAAGTATGACGGCGCGCGTTAATGGGCAAAGTTATCCAATTAGTGGAAAAAATACATTTATTCCTTTATCGCCTTATTCAGATTATGACATTCAATTAATGAACGATGCGAAGTCTAAAGACAGTTTTGACATTGTGTCTGGGCGAAATAAATCCGTTACCTTATATCCTGGGAATATTGCCATATATAAACCCGAAGTCAGGCAGTTAGTGACGGTATTTGGTCGTTTAAAATCGCCAAATGGTGAATTTATTAAATATGCGTCTATTCGTAACCATATTGGCCGAACAAAAACGGATCACAATGGCGAATTTTCCATGGATGTTGATGTGCGATATCCCGTTATTTCTCTTTTACAAGAAGATGAGCAAACGATTTGCGAAGCTGATTTAAATTTAGAAGGTGCTCGAGGCGCGTTATGGTTAGGGGATGTGACTTGTGACCCGCAGCGCACTGTCGCATTAAGGTAATGAGAATTTTATGATGATAAAACCAATTTCTTTTTTATTTCTTAGTCTTAGCAGTATTTTGCTCAGTGTTTTATTCAGTTCAACAGCGGGGGCTGTTGCGCTAAGCAATTCCTATGTTTTTGTCGAAAATGGAATTGATGAAGAATATTTTATCACACCAAAATCTGTAGACCCCAGATTTACCGGTGCCAATAAATTTTCTCGATATTCTGCAAGTTCACAGCAGAGTTTGGGTTATATGGGATATACCAATAGCCCTGGTATTGCGGCGAATCGTAATGTTGATATTTGGCTGGAAAATTCCCCCATAGACAGCCCATTTATCGGTAATCGCTGTATGAGAACCTATTGTAAACTTGATACTGGTTATTGGCCAGCGGCATACATTGGTAAAGATGGGGCGTATAAAATTGTACAAGGCAACACGTTGGGAGAAGCGAATTACGCTCGCGGAATATTTAACGAGTCAGTTTATCAATATTTCCAAAAAGTACCTGTTGGGACAGTCGAAACGTATAGCTATCGTGCGTGCATGACCAACTTGGATTACGACCCCGCGAAAGGGGAAACTTGTCAAAGTGTTGGTGGGCAAATTATTGCATCCCACGAGTTTACGGTGACTAAGTCAGGCCATATTAAGCTCAGTTCTACCGGGGCAATGCAAGAGGTTTACATTGATAGCAATGGAAACCCAAGCTTAGGGCCGGGTGAGCAATTTTGCCGAATTGGCATTGTTGCTAATGTGAATGGCTTGATTTGCCAAGTTGTAAAGCACGAGACATCAGGGGATGTTTTTGCCAATGTGCTATTGAGCTTAAAAGTTAACTCAACCCTGATCCCATTTACTGTCGCAGGTGCATCAATAAAAATTGGTCCTGATGATGGCTCGAATATTTGGCGTAATTATAATTCAACTTACGCCGCTAATACGTATTTTAAAAGTTCGAATCAGTATGTTTCTATCTTTTTTTCCAATACGTTCTTTAAGCAGTTGGTAACAAATAATGTGGATTTTACCAATAGCCAAGACTTTTTTACGTTTTCATTTACTAACCCAGCCGCAGCACCACAGTCAGGATACTATGAATTTACACCGTCAAACCAGTTAGTGATAAAGCCTCGGGATTACAGCATCAGTATTGTGCCAGCGGATTATATTCCAAACCCATCCAAAACAGGGAAAATTGGCCCAGAAGAGCCGCCTATTGAGTTTAATTATTTCGTCACGACGAGTGGCCCGCGCCAAGCAGACTCCATCACTGCAAGAGTGGAAGGTCCAACAGTGAATGTCAGTGGGCAAAACTTTTGCTTGTTCAGTTCTGATGATGACAAATTTCGAGTTCCATTCTCTGCGTATCTGTCATTTAAGAATACATCAGGGGTTGAGGAATCCTACCGTTCAAGTTGTGATGGTACGGAAATATCGATGAATAATGCACTATGGACTGAAACACCATGGGACATTCCAAATCAAGATTTGGGGTCATTTTATCGAACCTATTTAGATTTGCGTTTCCCGATGAATGACTCTAATTCGTTGTTTACGTTGGATGGCATTGATTGGTTAGGGACGGTATCTGCCAGTGGAAAGGTCGTGGTAAAAGCGATTTGGACGGGGCCAGATGTACATCTATAAATGTGATTTGATGAGGGCATTGAAAAATAAAATGAGAAAAATAAGCATTAAGCGGCTTTTGAGTTACTTATTGTGTGCCATGTCTTTTTCATTTTTGGGTAAGGCGCATGCTTTATATTTGAGCTCGGATATTTCAGCGTTAGAACCCAATAAAAGCTTTTTTTCAAAGCCATATATCAATGATACGAAAAAAGTGAACTTATATACATTCAGTGCTTATCAGATTGATAAACCTGATGAAAAAGAACAAGGAAAGCCTATCGAAGAGGGGGAGATCATTTTTACCCCCTTGAAGAAGATTTTATTACCCGGCGAGCAAGAGTATTTTAAAATTTTCTATCGTGGCCAAGAAGATAACCAAGAACGTTATTATAAAATTGTCATTAGTGAAACGGCACTTGATGTCGAAAATGATGTTGCACAAAATCAACAATCGCTATTTTATCCAACGGTCAGTTTAGAAACTTACTTTGTCGTTAGGCCGAAAAATATTAATTTTCAATATGATATGAATACCAATGCGGGTGTCTTAACGAATACAGGCAATACTTTTTTCCGGGTATTAGTGCATGAAAGTTGTGAGGTGAAAGATGAAGAGCAACCACTGGTTCTTTACCTTTTACCGCAACAAACATTTCGCAATGAGGTATTAAAGAAAAAAAGCCGTAAATACATTGTCATATTTGATAAATATCATTCTATAGGCAACTGCGATTCGTCTGTTTAATAATTTCATATTATATGATAAGCCAGTAATGCCGATTGTTACTGGTTTTTTTTCAATTTATGTTACTTGTATCTACCCTTATGATTAGAAGGATTGAGTGTTTTTACGCAATACCAAACAAAAATACTCGGTCATATTGAGGCATTTTTTGCTCAAAACTTTGTCAATTATCACTAATGTGGCAGCTAAATAGGCTAGATGCATAAATCACCTTGATCCCAGACACTGAACTCAGGTTTAATAAGGTTAGTCATTTGCGCAAAAATGTAAGCCTTAAGGGATATTTTGCGCAATGGAATGGATTCAGCTTTGCAGCAGTTCAATTTATTAGCGATCGGCTGCCATGAACATAGCAAATATTGCGGTATGGGTAGAATTGGGTTACTTTCAATCGCGCTATTCGTAAAATACTCAGTTTCTTGTTGATGTATTGTGGTTCCTTAAAGTAGGCAATATACGGCGATATATCGGTAAATTGATGCTTTTATGTACCTGCGAAATTAAAGTAGCACTATCCGTATTGCGTTGTAAAAATTGGTTTAAGTACGTTTTTATCCTACCTGGAGTATACTGATGACGACTCGTAAAACCCTTGCTAATGCTATCCGCTTTCTAAGTATGGATGCGGTTCAAAAAGCAAAATCAGGGCATCCTGGCGCGCCAATGGGCATGGCTGATATTGCTGAAGTACTGTGGCGTGACCATATGAATCATAACCCAGCAAACCCACACTGGGCAGATCGTGACCGTTTTGTGCTGTCAAATGGTCATGGCTCAATGTTGATTTATAGCTTGCTGCACCTCACTGGTTATGACTTATCTATCGAAGAGTTAAAAAACTTCCGCCAATTACACTCTAAAACACCGGGCCACCCAGAATATGGCTATACTCCAGGTGTTGAAACAACAACGGGTCCTTTAGGTCAAGGTATTGCAAATGCAGTCGGTTTTGCTATTGCAGAACGCACATTAGCCGCGCAATTCAACCGCCCTGGTCATGACGTTGTTGACCATCACACATATGTCTTCATGGGTGATGGTTGTATGATGGAAGGTATCTCCCACGAAGCGTGTTCTTTAGCGGGTACACTGAAATTAAATAAACTGATCGCATTTTATGATGACAACGGCATCTCTATTGATGGTGAAGTTGAAGGTTGGTTTACTGATGATACTGCTGCACGTTTTGAGTCTTATGGTTGGCATGTTATTCGTGATATCGATGGTCACGATGCATCGCAAATCAACGCGGCAATAAATGAAGCGAAAAAAGCAGACAAGCCAACGCTGATTATGTGTAAAACCATTATTGGTTTTGGTTCACCAAACAAAGCGGGTTCTGAATCTGTTCACGGTGCACCATTAGGTGATGCTGAAATTGCTGCGACACGTGAAGCGCTGGGTTGGAAATTTGCTCCTTTTGAAATTCCACAAGATATTTATGACGCTTGGGATGCCCGTAAAGCAGGTGAAGCGAAACAAAAAGCGTGGGATGAGAAATTTGCAGCTTATGCAGCGCAATTCCCTGAGTTAGCTGCTGAATTTACCCGTCGTATGCAGGGTGAATTACCTGCAAACTTTGATGCAGAAGCGAAAAAATTCGTTGAAACGCTGCAACAAAACCCAGCCAATATCGCCAGTCGTAAAGCATCACAAAACGCATTGGAAGCTTTTGGTAAAGTGTTACCTGAGTTTATGGGCGGCTCCGCAGACTTAGCACCAAGTAACTTAACGATGTGGTCAGGTTCTAAACCTTTGAACGTAGACCTTGCAGGTAACTACATTCACTACGGTGTGCGCGAATTTGGTATGTCGGCGATCATGAATGGTATCGCATTACACGGCGGTTTCATTCCTTACGGTGCAACATTCCTGATGTTCGTTGAGTACGCGCGTAATGCCGTGCGTATGGCTGCACTGATGAAAATTCGCAGTATCTTCGTATATACTCACGATTCCATCGGTTTAGGTGAAGATGGTCCAACTCACCAACCTGTTGAGCAGTTGGCAAGCTTACGTGTGACACCAAATCTCAGCACATGGCGTCCGTGTGACCAAGTTGAGTCCGCAGTGGCATGGAAATATGCCGTTGAGCGTAAAGAAGGTCCAAGCGCTCTGATTTTCTCTCGTCAGAACTTAGAGCAACAACCGCGTACTGCTGAGCAACTCGCCAATATCGAGAAAGGTGCTTACATTCTGAAAGATTGTGCAGGTACGCCTGAGCTTATCTTCATTGCAACAGGTTCTGAAGTTGAATTAGCGGTGAAAGCGGCTGAGCAACTGACGGCGGAAGGTCGCAAAATTCGCGTTGTTTCAATGCCATCAACAGATGCATTTGATAAACAAGATGCAGCGTACCGCGAAGCGGTGTTACCTGCTAATGTTAGTGCTCGTGTGGCTATCGAAGCAGGTATTGCAGACTACTGGTTCAAATACACCGGCTTAAATGGTGCTATTATCGGTATGCATACCTTTGGTGAATCTGCGCCTGCGGAAGAACTGTACAAAGCGTTCGGTATCACCGTAGAAAAAGCGGTTGAAGTAGCGAAATCGCTTCTGAAATAAGTGATCTCATGATGGGATATCCGTATATTGGATCTCCCACATAGTCTTATTTTGCTGAACAACGCCTAACATGAGTTAGGCGTTGAGGTTGTTGACAAAGCGGGAGAAAAGCGTGGTTTTTCCCACTTTGTGTTATCAGCCGAAAATCAATATATTGATTTTCCTTATTTTTTCAAAACCTATCCAACTGGCTGGCAAACCTAATCGGTTTGTCAGCAGTCTGAACGCCTAACATTAGTTAGGCGTTGTTTTTTTGTGCACCAATCGAGGATTATCTATTGCGTTCTCTTGCTTTATCCCTTAATCTAATCCTAAATTAGCTGAACCGTTTCAGTGAAATGAAAATTAATGAAAAAATATTTTAAAAGTGTCGGTTACAGCACACTTTTGATGTTTAACCACTAAAATGAGCAGTAGAGTGAGTGCGAGTCAGTTATCCTTAGCAACCGTGTGATTTTGCTCATATACAAGGTGTGGAATGGCAATCAGGGTGGCAATAAATGGCTTTGGCCGCATTGGTCGAAGCGTTTTAAGAGCGTTATATGAATCGAGCCGTCGGGCAGAGATAGTCGTTGTGGCAATTAACGAACTTGCTGAACCAGAAGGCATCGCGCATTTGCTGAAGTATGATTCCAGCCATGGGCGATTTGCATGGGATGTGAGGCTAAATGGCTCACTCTTACAAGTCGGAGATGACAATATCCGCTTATTTCACCAAACTGATATCACTGATTTACCTTGGAAAGAACTTAGCATTGATATTGTGCTTGATTGCAGTGGTGCTTATGGTTCTCGTGATGATGGTTTAAAACATATCGCTGCGGGGGCTAAAAAAGTGCTCTTCTCCCACCCGGGTACGGATGATCTTGATGCGACTATAGTCTATGGTGTTAACCACGAATGCTTAACAGCTTCAGATAAGATTGTTTCAAACGCATCTTGTACAACCAACTGCATTATCCCGATTATCAAATTGCTAGATGAGGCATTTACGATTGAGTCAGGGACTGTGACCACGATCCACGCGTCAATGAATGACCAACCGGTTATCGATGCCTATCATAAAGATTTACGAAGAACGCGTGCAGCCAGTCAGTCCATTATCCCTGTGGATACCAAATTAGCGGCGGGGATTACGCGTATTTTCCCAAAATTTAAAGACCATTTTGAAGCGATTTCTGTGCGCGTACCGACAACCAATGTGACAGCCATTGATTTGAGTGTTACCGTACATGATGATGTTTGTGTTGAAAAAGTGAACCAATTACTGCGAGGCGCTGCACAAGGGCATTTTCGTGGTATAGTGGACTACACAGAATTGCCGTTAGTCTCGATGGATTTTAATCACGATCCACACAGTGCTATTATTGATGGTACGCAAACGCGAGTTAGCGGAAAACATTTAATAAAAACCCTCGTTTGGTGTGATAACGAATGGGGATTTGCTAACCGGATGCTAGATACCACACTAGCTATGGCAGCAACAGGTTTAAACTAATTGGCTACTGACAGACAGCAGGGCATGATAACCTTTTCGCCTCTGCCCAGTAGTTGATGGAAACTTTATAGAGAATCAACAAGAGGATTCACCATGTCTGTAATTAAGATGACCGATTTAGACTTAGCGGGTAAACGCGTTTTTATTCGTTCTGATTTAAACGTTCCTGTAAAAGATGGCAAAGTTACTTCTGACGCACGTATCCGTGCTTCATTACCAACAATTGAAGCTGCTCTGAAGCAAGGTGCTAAAGTCATGGTCACTTCTCACCTCGGTCGACCGACTGAAGGGGAGTACAACGAAGAGTTTTCACTGCAACCTGTTGTTGACTATCTGGCAGATAAAATCGATTACCCTGTTCGTTTAGTCAAAGATTATTTAAATGGCATTGATATTGCCGCTGGCGAGTTAGTCGTTCTGGAAAACGTTCGTTTCAACAAAGGCGAGAAAAAAGACGACGAAACGCTGTCAAAGCAATACGCTGCATTATGTGATGTGTATGTTATGGATGCGTTTGGTACAGCTCACCGTGCTCAAGCGTCAACTCATGGCGTGGCAAAATTTTCGCCAGTTGCTTGTGCTGGTCCACTATTAAGCAATGAGTTGGAAGCATTAGGTAAAGCTCTGGATAACCCTGCGCGCCCAATGGTTGCGATTGTAGGGGGCTCTAAAGTGTCCACTAAACTGACGGTGTTAGATTCACTGTCTAAAATCGCTGACCAATTGATTGTTGGTGGCGGTATCGCAAATACCTTTATCGCAGCAGAAGGCAACAATGTTGGTCGTTCATTATATGAAGATGACTTGATCCCTGAAGCAAAAAAACTACTGGCTAACTGCCAAATTCCAGTACCGACGGATGTTCGCGTGGCGACTGAGTTCTCTGAAACTGCGGAAGCGACACTGAAATCCAGCAGTGAAATCAAAGACGACGAACAAATTCTGGATTTAGGTGATGAATCAGCGCAACGTCTGGCTGAAATCCTGAAAAATGCCAAAACCATTCTATGGAATGGCCCAGTTGGTGTATTCGAATTCCCTAACTTCCGTAAGGGAACGGAGATCGTTGCAAAAGCCATCGCAGAAAGTGACGCATTCTCTATCGCTGGTGGTGGTGACACATTAGCGGCTATCGATTTATTCGGTATCGCAGACAAAATTTCATATATCTCTACGGGTGGCGGTGCTTTCCTTGAGTTTGTTGAAGGTAAAAAGCTCCCAGCCGTTGTGATGCTAGAAGAACGTGCTAAAGCGTAATTAATTGTTCATACACAACAGGCAGCGTAGGCTGCCTGTTTACCACAGGACCTTTTCACATGTCTAAAATTTTTGATTTTGTTAAACCGGGTGTTATCACGGGTGATGATGTACAGAAAGTTTTCGCAGTTGCTAAAGAAAATAACTTTGCATTGCCAGCGGTGAACTGTGTTGGTACGGATTCAATTAACGCCGTACTTGAAGCGGCCGCAAAAGTGCGTGCACCTGTTATTGTTCAGTTTTCAAACGGTGGTGCTGCATTTATCGCAGGTAAAGGTTTGAAAGCAGAAGGCCAACAAGCTGCAATCTTAGGTGCAATTTCCGGTGCTTATCATGTGCACCAAATGGCAGAGCACTACGGTGTGCCAGTCATTCTGCATACTGACCACTGTGCGAAAAAATTACTGCCATGGATCGACGGCCTGTTAGACGCAGGTGAAAAACACTATGCGAAAACCGGTAAACCACTGTTCTCTTCTCACATGATTGACCTGTCAGAAGAAACACTGGAAGAAAACATCGAAATCTGTGCTAAATATTTAGCGCGTATGGCTAAAATCGATATGACGCTGGAAATCGAATTAGGCTGTACAGGTGGTGAAGAAGACGGTGTTGATAACACAGGTATGGACAGCTCTGAGCTGTATACTCAACCAGAAGACGTTGCATATGCATACGAGAAACTGAGCGCAGTGAGCCCACGTTTCACTATTGCCGCTTCTTTCGGTAACGTTCACGGCGTTTATAAGCCAGGTAATGTTCAATTAACGCCAAAAATTCTGCGTAATTCACAAGACTACGTTTCAGAAAAATATAACCTGCCACACAACAGCTTAGACTTCGTATTCCACGGTGGTTCTGGCTCAAGTGCTGCTGAAATCAAAGAAGCAGTTAGCTACGGTGTTATCAAAATGAACATCGACACTGATACTCAGTGGGCGACTTGGGATGGTATTTTACAGTACTACAAAAAGAACGAAGGCTATCTGCAAGGTCAGTTAGGTAATCCAGAAGGTGCGGATAAACCTAACAAAAAATACTATGACCCACGTGTATGGCTGCGTAAAGCACAAGAGTCAATGGTTGTTCGTTTAGAACAAGCTTTCAAAGAACTGAATTGTGTTGATGTACTGTAATTAGTACAGACTAGACGTCGAATCGAAATCCCCTAGTAAGGTGACTTGCTGGGGGATTTTTTTATCAGTTTGCAGGGCCCCTTGATGAAAGCTTAATCGCCATTGATTTGCTAAATTTTGAGCCAAATGGATGAGCGGTTAGTTTCGTTTTTTACTCATCTTGTAGTTCAATTCTGGTGTAAGTCATTCGTAGCGTATTATGACTTGGTTGCGAACAGTGAAAGTATTTGGCGTAAATTGTTCTGGATTTTTCATTAACCAATGAAACTAAGCTATCTTGTTTATTGGTTGAAAAGGCAGAACGGTTAAATTCAAAAAATCAGGGTGCAAGATACCTTGCAGAAAATTGATATTTTATCGATTAACGTAAAAGTGCAGTTTTTTCTGGTTTAATCAAAGTAATAAATAAGATAGCCATCATTAACGTTGCGCCAATTGCAGAGCCAGTTTTTCAGCGAGATCGGTAAGGGTATCGGATACATTGCGATGAAAATGCATGGCAATTTCCATTTCTTGTGCGGCTGGGAAACCGTCTTCTTCCGTTAAAATACGATGTTGTGGAAGTTTCGCGCGCAGTGGCAGTAAGCTAACCCCTAGGCCATCTGTAATGGCGCTTTGAATACCCGCAAGGCTGGAGCAGGTATAGGTAATGTGCCAAGGGCGTTGCGCGTTATCTAATAACTTAAACATATCATTGCGGTATAAGCCATTTTCAGGGAATACAATTAATGGCACAGAGTCGCTATTGAGTGGTTGATGCTGATTGCTGGTCAACCAGCACAGTGGTTCAGGCCAACAATAGTCACTCTTAAACTCGCCTTTTTTCTGCTTAACGATGATTAAATCTAATTCTCCATGTTGATAGCGTTGATGAAGCTGGCGACTTAAGCCGCTAGTGACTTCTAATCGTACATTGGGGTTCCCTTGCATAAAGGCGGCAAGGGTGGGGGTGACTTGTCCTGACGCTAGATCTTCAGGGAAACCTAAGCGAAGAGTTTGGATCACCGCACTGCCGGTGATCTTCATAAAAAAGGTGTCGTTCAATGCTAAGATTTTTTTCGCATAACTCAGCAGGATCTCACCCGTTTCAGTCAAGGTTAAAATACGATGACCCCGAATAAACAATGATTGGCCTACTAAGGTTTCTAACCGTTGAATTTGCTGGCTCAAAGTGGATTGTGTTGAATTTAAATGTTGTGATGCGACAGTGAAATTGCCTGTTTCGGCAACGGTAATAAAAGTGTTCAACAGCACTAAATTGAGCAATGGATTCATTTATTTAATACCTGTCATTTAGTTATTTAATTTCTAAATAGCATACTTTTTGAGTAGATTAAATAGATGAGAAGGAGATAAATCATGAAAACAACATTGTTACGTGTTAATTGGTTGGTTTATTTACTGGGTATTGTTTCAATTTCATTGATATTTATGGTGAAAGGAATGGCAAAACCACAATCTGATACGCTGGTTATGGCAGCGGAGAAAGGTGATTTACGCCAAGTGCAAATGTTAGTAGAGCAAGGGGCAAACATTGAACAGCGGGATCTGCGCCAACGTACTCCATTAATGGCTGCGACCCATGAAAATCGTGTTGATGTAGCGCGCTATTTAATTGAGCACGGTGCCGATGTAAATGCAAAGGACAATATGCAGGACTCGCCATACCTCTATGCGGGGGCGCGGGGGCTGCAAGATATTTTGTTGTTAACGTTGAGAAATGGGGCTGATTTAAAAAGTACCAATCGATATGGTGGTACTGCATTGATCCCGGCTGCGGAACGTGGGCATATCGAGACGGTTAAAACGTTAATAGATGCAGGTGTGGATGTAAACCATATTAATCGGTTAGGGTGGACGGCACTGATTGAAGCCATTATTTTGGGAGATGGTAGTGATAAATATGCACAAATTGTCACACTACTGATTAACGGTGGAGCAGATGTTAATTTGGCGGATGGATCAGGGATCTCGCCGCTAACGCTAGCAAAAAGTAAAGGCTATCGTAACTTGATTGAACTTCTTGAAACAGCAGGAGCGAAATAATGTCGGATAAGCAATTTTTACAACAGGCAATTTCCCTTGCACAAGAAAATGTGCAGGCAGGTGGTCGCCCATTTGGCGCAGTTGTGGTTAGCCAAGGAAAAGTGGTGGCGACGGGGGTAAATCAAATGCTTGAATTACATGATCCCACCGCCCATGCGGAGTTAATGGCGTTACGTCAAGCGGGGAAGGTATTGAACCGTGTTAAATTGGATGATTGTGTTGTTTACGCAAGTGGACAGCCTTGCCCTATGTGCCTTGCGGCAATTCGCATGGCAGGTATTTCTCGCATTGTTTACGGCTATTCAAACCAAGATGCTGAACCCTTTGGCTTATCGACTGAGGAGATTGCCAAGGCACTGCGTGTGGCACCTGAACAGCAATTAGGTTTACAGTTTGAGCAGTTAAGGCCCAATGATGCTCCGGGTTGTGCGTTGTACCAAATGTGGTGGGAACGGCAAATATAATGGAAAAAACAGCGTCGTATTCCTTCGCATTAGTGATCACCATCGTATTAGTTGGCCTCAATTTGCGCCCTTTTATGACGGGGCCAGGTCCTGTGATTGACAATATTATTCAAACCACAGGGATGAGTTACCAAATGATTTCGTTGCTTACCTTATTACCTATGTTGTTAATGGGGATTGGTGCATTAGTGGTGCCCGCATTAAACCAACGAATTGGTGAGCGAAGCGGAATTGCGTTGGCGATGTTATTGCTATTTTTAGGCTCCTTTTTTCGCTATTTTGCCGAAAATGGCAACATATTATTGTTTACAGCATTGCTGTGTGGTGCTGGTGCCGCTTATATCCAAGCGGTTTTTCCCGGTTTTATTAAAGCGCATTTCCCCCAAAAAATGGCCATGATGACAGGGCTCTATTCTGCGACATTAATGGCGGGAGGCGCGATAGGTGCGCAGTTAACACCTATTCTAGACAGTGTCACAGGACATTGGCAAAGTGCGTTAGCATGGCTTGCATTACCTGCGTTAATTGCGCTCATCGCGATTTTGCTCAACATTCGCACGATGAAGAAAACCAATGTTAGCCACGTTTCAGTAGTGGCATTTCTTAAAAAACCGCGAGCTTGGCTATTGATGGTCGGTTTTGGGTTAATCAATGCAGGCTACGGCAGCGTAGTAACGTGGCTAGCGCCTTTTTTCCAAGAACAGGGAATGAGTGCAGCACAAAGTGGTTCATTTGTTGCCATGCTAACCGTGTTCCAAGCGCTGTCTGCATTGATGATACCCGTATTCGCTTCTCACAATGTCGATCGTCGTTTTTGGCTTATTGCAACCTTAAGTTGCCAAGCCATAGGGTTTATCGGGTTAATGTTGTTTGCTGCTGAGCTCCCTTTTGTGTGGATAGCGCTGTTGGGTGTTGGCTTAGGTGGTTGTTTTGCGCTTAGTATCATTACTGCACTGGATCATATTCCTCATCCGGTGAACGCAGGGGCATTAACGGCATTAATGCAAGCTGGCGGATTTATTCTCGCCGCATTTGGTCCACTGGCTGCCGCATGGTTACAACAACTCAGCCAGAGTTTTACATGGGTATGGGGAATGCATGTTATTTTTGTTTTAGTGACATTGCGGCTTTATTTGCGTTTAAACCCGAAAGGATATAGCCAAATCTTCACTTTGAAATAAAAAGTTTCTTTTATTTTATTGCGAATGATAATTATTGTTATTCTAATGTTTTTTTGCCAAGATAGCTGCATATTTGTTCATTCCACAAGAGTCACTATGTCGCAGCCTATTGAAAAAACATTCACTCAAGCCCACTCAATACAGGAAGAGCATTGTGTAGGGGAGTTTATTCGTGTTCGCCGTGGGGAGTTTGTTATTAACCGTGACTTAGGGATTGAGGAAGAACAAAAAGCAGGGTTGAAGATTGTCGCTATCCACCAAGGTATGATGGCGTGCCACAGTAGTGAAGGACAGAGGATTGATGTCAGTTCGCCGTCATTGATTTTATCCAGTAGCGCCAACTGCTATCAACTCAATAATCAGTTTTATCGCCAGCAGCCCATGAAATACACCATGATTGATATTTCCCCTCAATGGTTAGAACTGCAACAATTAAATTTACCGGCGTCTTATTATCATCCCTACAAACCGACACTATTGCGTTTGGCAATACCACCTAATGTGTTAGCGATGACACACCAACTCTTTAGCCAGCCGATCCATGCTGCGGTTCGCCAGCTCTATTTGGGGGCTAAAGTCGCTGAAATTACGGCATTGTGCCTGCATCATTCATTATCTCATCAAGAGTCTGTCTCTTTATCCTCATTGAGACAAAGAGATATTGATACTTTGCATATGGCAAAAGAAATATTGATTCAGGAAATGGAATCCCCACCAAGTTTGGATGAATTAGCTAAACGCTTAGGGCTGAATACCCGTAAGTTGACGCAAGGATTCCGCCAATTATTTGGTAATAGTATTTATGGCTGGTTGCAGGAATATCGCTTAGAAACAGCTTTTCAATTACTCAGTTTAAATGATGCCAATATTTCGACGGTGGCTTATCAAGTCGGGTATACCCCAGCACATTTTTCAGTCGCATTTCGTAAACGCTTTGGCATTTCTCCCAATCAACTCAAAAAATAGTAAACACTTCGCCGGATAACCAAAGATAAATTCCGGCAGTCGAAAGTATCCCCTGCTATTAATTGCTAAATTGATAACAATTATCATTTAACTTTTTAAGGGTGGGAAATGCTGTCCGTGTCTAACATCAAATCATTGGGGATCTTCCGTCTTACACCTTGTGCGCTACTGTGTGCAACAGCAAGTTGGTCTTTGATAGCAAATGGCGAACCTGAAGTACAGCCTAAGCATGATGCTATTCAAGTGACGGCATCTTCGGCTTCAGATGATGATTATCTCGCGCCCGGTGTGACGACATTAGGCAAAATGCCTCTTAAACCACGGGAAGTGGCGCAGTCCGTCAGCGTGATAGACAAAGAGCAAATCGAAAAACAAAATCTGCAAACCCTTGATGAGGTGATGCAACGTGCAACCGGGGTGACGAGTGCACCTTATGTGAAGCTGACAACTGCTTATTATGTGCGTGGTTTCCAAATTGATTCATTTGAAATGGATGGCGTCCCTGCGTTATTAGGGAATATGGCGAGTTCACCTCAAGATATGGCGGTGTATGAGCGCGTTGAAATTTTACGTGGTTCAAATGGATTATTGCATGGTATGGGAAACCCTGCGGCAACAGTCAATATGGTACGTAAGCATGCACCTAAAGAAAATAGGGCTAAACTGAGCCTCAGCGCCGGCAGTTGGGATCGTTATCGAGGGGAAGTGGACGTAGGCGGGTTACTGAACGAATCGGGATCGGTGCGCGGACGTTTTGTGATGGCGTGGGAAGACAGGGATTATTTCTATGATGTATCAGACCAACAAACGCGCTTGATGTACGGTACGGTTGATATTGATATCACTCCTGACACCTTGTTACGTCTGGGAGCTCAGTTTCAAACTATCGATTCGGTGACTAACATGGCGGGGGTTCCTTTTGGCAAAGATGGCACAGATTTACATTTACCCCGTAAAACCTATTTAGATGTCGATTGGGATCGCTTCAAATGGGATACCTCACGCAGCTTTGCAGGCATTGAGCATCAAATCAATGACGATTGGCAATATAAATTAAACGCTGAATATCAACATGTTAACGCCAGACTCCTGTATGCAGGGGCGTGGGGTAATATTGATCCGGTAACAGGGGATGGGGCGATGTTGATGGGGGGCGCGTATAAATTTCGTAATGAGCAAACCAGTTTAGACACCAGCTTAAATGGCAAAGTTGATGGGTGGGGCTTAACGCACGATCTTATTGTTGGAGCGAGCTATTCTCACGCCAGTGAAAAGCAGTACAGTGCCGATCTTGATCCCGCTTTAAATGTCCCTGTAAATGTCTATCGCTGGGATCCACACAGTGTACCGAAACCTAAAATTGGTGCCTACAGTTCAGCGGGAGCAACCAAAACCACCCAAAAAGGCGTATACGGTATGAGCCGCATCAAAGTCGTGGAACCTGTGACGGTGATTGTCGGGTTGCGCGATAGCTGGTGGGATGTGAAAACACCTACAGCGAACTTCACTGAAAATGGCCGTATTACACCTTACGGTGGTGTGATTTGGGACTTTGCACCGCAATGGTCTTGGTACAACAGTTACTCGACAGTATACCAACCGCAAACAGGGAAAACATGGAGCGGTAAAATGCTTAAACCTGTTGAAGGCCAAACTTTAGAAACCGGGATCAAAGGGTCATTGTTAAACGGCGGACTAAATTTATCGGGTGCGGTTTATCAAATTGATATCAAAAATAACCCACAAATAGATCCTGAGCACCCAACGGGTGGTTTCAATAACTATTTTATTAGTGGTGGAAAAGTCCGTAGCCAAGGCTTTGAGCTTGAAGGTATTGGGTATTTATCCCCATTCTGGGACTTATCAGTGGGGTATACCTATACAGATACAAAATACCGCAATGATAGCCAGCATCAAGGGGATGCCTACAACACCTTGACACCTCGTCATATGTTGCGTGTTTGGTCAAACTATGATCTACCTTGGGATGAACGCAAATGGAGCGTAGGTGGTGGTATGCAAGCACAAAGTGCTTATAGCACCAGTAATGGAAATGTGACGCTGCGACAAGGTGGTTACGCGATTTTCAATGCACGCCTCGGTTACCAAATTGATGAAACATGGACAGCAGCGGTTAACGTGAATAACGTATTTGATCGTCGTTACTATTCTGGCTTGTTCTCTCCTCAATGGAATAACCGCTATGGTGATCCACGCAATGTGATGTTCACTTTAAAGGCTGATTTCTAATGAGATTAGTGAGTGCCTTGTCGGTGGTTGGAACCATCATGGGTGGTGTCGTGCTATCGATGTTGATAGCACGCTTTTATCCGTCATTAGATCCCGTTAATCGCTTATATGCTGCTGTCTTTCTGAGCTGTTTAGTGACGATGGGATTATTCGTGTATAACCTGATTGCCCCGACTTGGCAGCGCAAGTTATTACGTAGCTATGGCTGGTGGCCACTCCCGCTTGCGTTGATGGTAGGAGGCGTATTGTGAGCCTTAGCAAAACGCCTTCATTAGCACACCGTTTAGCTGTACTGCACCGCAGTGCAGGGGCATTTTTCGGCATCTGTTTATTTGTCATTTTATTAAGTGGTTGCTGGAGTTTAGGTAGTGATGCACTGCGCTTATGGTGGAATGGCGAGCCATTATCAGGAAATATATTACCGTTAAATCAATTGGTTGCTTTGCAAGCAGATGCAAAAATGATCCAATTGCCTCAAGCACACAACCCGATCATCACGTTTTGCCAAGGTATGGGGCAATGTACAGCTAGCTATAGTGCTATTACTGGCAAGGCAATCGAACAAGATACTCCAGCGATGTGGTTAGTTACGTTACATAAAAATCTCTTTTTGGATTTTCCTGGACGTGTTTTCCTGAGTTTATTTGGCTTTGCGTTGGCCGTGCTATTAATCACGGGATGGTTGATTCAACGCAAACGAGTCGCCACGATGTTGCGTTTACCGAGGCGGACAAACCTACGGCTCTTTTTTTATGATCTACACAGTTGGCTAGGGCTTTGGTGCTACCCATGGCTTATTCTATTTGCACTGACAGGGGCGCTCTCTGGATTAGGGGCGCTTGGTACGGTCTCATTGGCACAAAGAGCAGCACCTGAATCCCCTCAAATGATTATGAAAAACCTGATGGGTGGGGAAGAGATGGTTGAAATTCCCACTTATGTATCAGAAAACACGGTGAAAGCAGTTGTTGGAGCGTTATATCAAATTGCCCCCTCTTTTATTCCTCAACAAATTGTATTTCAAGGCGAAAATTGGGTTATTGGTGGCGTGCGAAAGGGGCAGATTTCAACCGCTAATTTTGAACAATATCAATTTGATAGCGCCACAAAACAGTTAGTCGGTATCCGGGATTCTTCTTTGCAAGGTGGGTGGACAAGGGCATTTATTGCCGTTCAGCCAGTGCATTACGGGCAATACCAATGGTGGCCTCAAGCTGAAAATATTGCGACTAGGTTGCATTTTATCGCGGGTATTGGTGCGTTGTTATTAGTTTCTACTGGGTTAGCAATGTGGTGTTGGCGGCGAATGGAGATGCTATCAGCTCGCGTGATTGTGGGAAGTTGTGGCGGGCTGCTATTCGCAAGTAGCGCTTTGCTTGCATTGGCACCTTGGTCTTTTTTGTTGTCATCCTTTGCTTTTTTTCTATGTTGGGGCACCTGTTTGCTGCTGTGTTTGTTGCTTAAAAATGCGCGAACCAGTTTAGCTCTCATCTGCTTGTTATCAGCCTGCCTGTTGTTTAGTGCGTTTATTGCTTCATGGATTAATCACCCACAGCCATTTTCACGTATTGATCTCTGTATGTTGTGTAGCTCAGTGGGGTTATTTGTCGTTTTTTTCGCTTGTCAGACGTTGTTATGCACAGCAAAACGTGTTCGGAGTTAAAATGAAAGATCTTTTACAAAATAAGCAGTTAGTTTTGACACTTGGTCTACTTTACCTTGCTCAAGGGATCCCAATGGGGATTGCAATGGATGCGCTGCCTACTTTTTTACGCCACGATGGTGGAGAATTGAAGGTGTTGGCTTTTTTGCCTTTAGTGGGCTTGCCATGGGTGGTGAAATTTTTATGGGCGTCATTTGTGGATAACCACTGGGGGAAAAGACTCGGACGACGAAAAAGCTGGATCATTCCAATGCAAATTATTGTCACTCTGGCGATGTTTGCACTCAGTACATTGGGGTTATCTGTTGAAAACGCACTCCCTTGTGTGGTGTTGCTATTTATTGCTTCGTTTGCCAGTGCAACCCAAGATATAGCAACGGATGGCATGGCGGCAGAGCAAGTGAGTGGCACTATGTTATCAAAAATTAATGCCGTACAGATTGCAGGTGTCATGGCTGGTTTCTTTATTGGCGGTGCGGGTCTAATGATCATGAGCGAAAGTTTCGGGCAGCATATGGCATTGGGGATTTTAGCCTGTGTACCGTTACTCAGTTTATTTTTTGTATCGTTTTGCCCGTTAAAAAACACGCTAATCCCGGCACATTCCGATGAAAAAGCGAGTCTATTTAAAACGTTTAAACGCCGAGGTGCGCCGCGTTTATTATTATTAACGTTATTGTCTGCGGTGACGGCGGTTTCAGGGTTTGGCTTGGCTAAATTATTTTTAAACGATGCTGGGTGGTCATTGGCACAAATCGGTAAGATGGGGATGGCAGGGGGAATGGTTACCTTGGTTCTCGGTTGTGGTGGTGGCGCATGGCTAATTGGTAAAATCGGTGTGTGGCGTGCATTTTCGTTTGGCTTATGGTTTGCGCTAGTGTCTTCGTTACTATGGATGTTGCAATCATTCAATGGTGTTTCGATTGGGATGGTGGCACTTTGCATCACCTTTGGATCATTATCCGCCGGGATCACGTCGGTGGCGATTATGACAGCAGGGATGCAATTTGCATCGCAATATCAACAAGCGGGAACGGATATGACCGCAGTACAGAGTACGCGAGATATTGGTGAGCTTGTCAGCTCTATGATGTTAGTCGGATTGACGGCGGCAGTTGGCTATACAGGCGGATTTATGTTAGGTGCCTTTATTGCATTTATCGCTTTAATTGTCACTTTTTCTCATCGACGTTACATGCAACGTATTGAAGCTTAGTTTTTAGCCCCCTGATTATTTGGCTAATTAGGGGGAGAATTACTTTTTATGGCGTTTTTTTCTTTTAGTTTTGGAAGCTGTGGTTTTTTCTTCAGCTTTTGTTTTGTAAGTCTCTAAAACCATATCAACATAACGCTGATTACTTAAAAAGAATGTGATGCAACTGATGATGACAACCAGCCATATTAAGAAGAGCTTGAGTGCATTTTCAATATTAAATAATAAAAATGCCGGGATGAGGAGCATCATACTAATAAAGATTGAGCATAAAAGAGCGAATGCAATGTAGCTCACAAACTGTTTAAGACCAAGTAAACTGAATATAGGAATGATAATAAACAGCGAAAGCAGTGTGCCAAAGGTTGCAATCATAATAATGAAAGCTGGCTCTTCAAGAGAAACCACCCAATCGGTAACACCCAATAAAGAAAACGGAATACTGATCATTATTTGGGTTCCTGTTGTGCATAGAGTAACGGGATATCTTTGAAACGGAATAACGATGCGAAAATGAGATTTGGAAATTGATGAATTTCCGTATTATAAAGCGTCACGGTCTGATTAAAAAATTCACGCCTATCTGCGATTTGATTTTCTATCTGTTTAACCTGCTTTTGCAGTCCAAGTAACGTATTTTTACTAACCAGTTCAGGGTATTTTTCAGCAAGAGCAAAAATAGAGGTGAGATTTTTAGGTAACTGGTTTGTAATGTTAATCTTATTTTTTAATGAGAGAGCCGCAATAAATTGTTCTCTTTGTTGTAATAATTCTTCAAATACGGCTTTTTCATGCCCCATTGCTTTAGTTGCAATAATGGCTAATTGAGGTAATAAATCAACCCGCTTTTTTAATAGTACATCGATATTTGCGAACGCTTTATCACAGTTATTTTTTAAAAATACCATGTTGTTATAAAGATTAATGAAATAACGGATCACGATATAAGCAATAACAGAAATAATGAGAAAAAAAATGATTATTTCCATGTTAGTCTCGGCCCCAAAAAGAGATCTGTTCAAAATGGAATGTGAGATAACCATTTTGATAGCTGATTGGTGTGATTAACAGTGTTGCAATGACCAACAGTGCAAGGCAGACTGTAATGACTGCATTACGACGCAATGGGCTCAAAATGTTCCATTTTACCACATAATCAGCAGTTGACAGACCAAGTAAGTAATGAGGCGGCTTACGCGTCATGATCAATTTACCGTTCTCAGCGGTGACACTCCCGATAAGTAAATAACGAACATTTTTTTCAATTAAATATTCGGTATAGCGGCGGTTACCGTCTTCTCTATCAATATGAGGTTCAATTCCCGTATAGACAAAATAGTCGGGATCACAGGAAACCGAAATTGACCCTGTATCGTCAGTGATCGTGAAGTCAACTAGGCGTGCTTGGCTATTTTGCAGGTGGTAGCTTTTTTTCCCTTCTTTATCTTTAGAAATCGAATATTCATAGTAAAAAGATCCAATACAAGACTTGTGACCCAGTTTACTGGTTATTTCAGTCTGGCTCGTGATTGTTCCTTCGACTTCTGCCAGCCCTATCGCGACAGAGCGAATTTTTGAAGTGGCTAGGTTCTTTTGAAATTTTAAAAATCGTTTTTTCGGTGTATTTTCGAGCGCTTTAAAAACAAAAAGCAAAGCAAAAGCAATAAAGAAAATGCGGGTATCAATAAAAAAACCCGAAAATAGACAAGATAGGAGGAGCCCAATAAAGGTGACTTTGACTAATGCGTTAAACTTATTAGTCCCCTCATTTTGTAGGCGAATATATTCTTTATGAGCGCGTTTACTGACCAGTACTAAATTGCGGATCACAAAATAGGAAATAGCGAGGATCACTAGATAATAAGCTATAACGGCATAGTCACCTTGGTGTGGTGAAATATTATGCCAAGCGCCAAATGCAATACTGAGAAACGGAATCGCTCCCCAATTTATTTTTTTATTGAGTGAAAACTTATTATCTAAAAAGAAAATAAGTGCCCCAATACTTGCCCCTAGTAGATAATACATATTCACAACGTTGCACCTTTACTTAAATTGGATGCCATCATATTTTTTTTCAGCATCAGTAATTTCGAGTAAAGGGAGCGGTGTGAAACGGAAAAAATTGGCAACAATGCTATCAGGGAACATTTGGATCGCGGTATTGTATTCGGTTGTTGCATCATTAAAGCCTTCACGGCGCTGCGCAATTTTATCTTCCACTTCGCTCAGTGAAATTTGTATTTGTGTGAATTGTTCACCTGAGATGAGGGTTGGATAATTTTCTGCAATGGCAATGATATTTTTTAGCGAATGTCCCATGTCATTAGATGCGGAAATTTTATCATCCATATTTGTGGCATTGAAGTAACGCTGGCGGGCATCGCTCAGGGAAGTGAATAATGCTTTCTCATGCTCCATTGATTTTTCTACAATGGTAACGAGTTGTGGGATCTGATCTGCACGTTGTTTTAAAACCACATCAATATTGGCAAATTGATTACTGACTTGGTTTCGAGTGCTAATAAGGCGATTATAAATAGAGATCCCCCAGCCTACGAATATAAATAGTAATACAATTAGAACGATGATAGATATCATTGTCATAATAAAACCTTCTAAATTAATCAATTAAGAAAATTTGTAAAGATAACTTAAAGCTATAAAAAAATAATGGGTTATGCAATCAGAAAAGAGAGAATGATTCAGTAATGCAAGGTGATAGCCGTTTGGAAAGGTTTAAATATTAACAATCAGCTTATTGTTTTTTGATCGGAAGCACAAGCGGGAAAAGCTTAAGCTTCCATCCAGTATTTGAATGGAAGCTTTTAAGTGCTATTTAACGTACTGCTTATAGACTTATGCAGTCACTTCTAAGAGTTGATGCATAACAGGATGGAATTTGCGTTTAAAGTAAACTAACCCATGCCCTGTATCATTGACAATGATTTGTTTTATTTCAACCATATAGACAGAGTGCGTGCCAATGTCTTGCACTTGTGTGATCTCGCCTTCAAGGTTGGCAAGGGCATTTTTTAGTAAAGGTTGCTGTAAAATACCGTTATCCCACACATTCCAGCTAAAGCGCTCTTCCATTGTAGAGCCTTTCATCCCCGCAAAATGGCACGCTAACTCTTCTTGATCATGGCTTAATACATTCACACACAGGCGGCCATTCTTTTGAAACACCGCATTCATTGCACTGTTGCGGTTGACACAGACCATCAAAGTTGGTGGCGTATCTGTAACGGAACAGACTGCGGTTGCTGTAATTCCACAGCGACCTTCAGCACCATTCGTGGTGACAATGTTCACTGCTGCACCGAGACTTGCCATCGCATCTCTGAAACGCAGGCGATGTTCATTTTCTAAAGACATATTGACCTCCTGCTACTGATTACTTCAGCAGCGAATCTAACTGATTAATATCATTGTTGTTATACAGGTGTGGACGTTTCCATCCGTGTTGATCGTAATCTGATAAACAGCGATCAACCATATCTGTCATGGCTTTCATGTTGCCAGAACCTTGTGCATGACGCAGACATTGCAGACGAATTTCGTCTTGGCTACCTGCGTAGTTAATTTCATACAGTTCATGGCGACCACCAAACTCGCTGCCAATTGCATCCCACATGAGCTTGAGGATCTTAATACGTTCTACGTGATCCATTCCATTTGAACCACGTACATATTTCGCTAAGTACTTATCAATTTCTGGATTATTCATATCACGAACGCTTGATGGTAAGTAAATCAGACCACTGGTGACGTTACTTTCAATGATATTCTTAATTTTAGTGTAGGCCATTGGTGCCATAACACGATAAGTCTGGATAGCTTGTGTATCTGGTAAGAATGCGCCGCCTTCCCAAGCTTTCGCTTCGGAGGTCATAGCATCAGTCAATGACCAGAACAAGTTACGCCACGCAACCACTTCACCCAGATCAGCTTGTACACCACGGAAATCAATAACACCTGTACATTCTAAACTTTTTTGTAACAATCCGGTAATGAAGTCTAATTTAACGGCTAAACGGACACAAGCTTGTAATGGGAATAAACGAGCGAATCCGCCTTGTACAGCCCAGTTACGAGCGCGGTCGAAGTCACGATAAATCAATACGTTTTCCCATGGGATTAATACATGATCCATTATCAAGATGGCATCATTTTCATCGAAACGGCTTGAAAGTGGGTAATCAAATGGTGCGCCCGTTGCGCCTGCCACTAGTTCATAAGATGCGCGGGAAATTAGTTTCACACCATCGGCATCCATTGGTGCAACAAACATCAGTGCAAAATCAGGGTTATCACCCATCACTTGTGCAGAGCCAAAGCCAATAAAGTTATAGTGTGTTAACGCTGAGTTGGTCGCTACCACTTTAGCGCCGCTGACGATAATACCCGCATCGGTTTCTTTTTCGAGTTTGATATAAACATCTTTCACTTCATCAGCTGGCTTGTGACGATCAATCGGTGGGTTAACAATCGCATGGTTAAAGTACAAGCCGCTTTCTTGAATGCGTTTGTACCATTGGCGAGCGTTATCTGCAAATTGGCCATAATATTCAGGATTTGCACCTAAACAGCTGGCGAATGCCGCCTTATAGTCTGGAGTGCGTCCCATCCATCCATAGCTTTGGCGTGACCAATCTGCGATGGCATCACGTTGTTGGCGCAATTCATTTGCGCTCGTTGCGAAACGGAAGAATTTATGTGTGTATCCACCGTTACCTGTGTCTGTGTTCCAGCAAAGTTGGTTATGAGTCGTTTTATCGTGGAGCGCATCATATAACTGTCCTATGGAAGCTGCTGAATTACGAAAAGCAGGGTGTGTGGTGACATCTTTTACGCGTTCGCCATAAATATAAATTTCACGGCCATCTTGTAGGCTTTTTAGGTATTCTTGGCTATTAAAAGGGCGTTTAGCATCGGAACGGAAATCTTCTGGTTTCATGTCTACCTCGTTATCTCACAATGAGGGCTTGCATTGATAGGGAACAAAGGTGCAAGCGAAATATGTTAATTTTATGTTTGTTTTGTGTTTCTTAATTGAATCGCTTTCTGTGCAAGTTTTAAAGAGATTTTCGAAAGGTTTACTGGTACTTTTCGTTGAAATGGAAGGTTTATAAAAGAAATGTGATCTTATCGATGTTTTGATATTAATATAATAATTATTTTTAATTTTATTTATATATTTATCATAATATTACGTTATATTCATATATTAATGTTGATTTGTTTTAATAAAATTAATTGTTTATTTTATCATCAATCATTTCACTTTTTGTTATTCTTGTTATGGCTATTTAAGAAAATTAAAACAAAGCAAGCAAGAGATAAAAATGTTTTTAAAATGTAAAATAAAATTTAATTGCCGCTGAGCATTTCAACGACAATGATGTTTTTCAACTGAATACAGTGCTGCGAATCGATTAATGGATATTTTGTTCGCGCCAAGTGCTTGGCGAGCAACCCACTAATCGGTTAAAAAAGCGGGCAAAATAGGCAGGATCTTTAAACCCTAGCTGGTAAGCAATTTCAAAAACAGGGCTATCTGAGAAAATGAGTAGCCGCTTTGCTTCACGTAAAATGCGATCAAAAATCAGCCGCTTAGGTGGTCGATTGGCAAATCGGCGGCACATATCTTTGAGGCGAGATTCTGTGACGCCAAGTTTTTTGGCATATTCAGGCACCGCAAGGTGTTCATGGTAATGTAAGTCAATTAACTGGTTAAACCGTTGGAATAGGCGATGTTCTCCACGAACACCGCTGGTAGGGTGCTCATCCAGCGGGATAGACCTTAAGAGAAAGGTAAAGAGTGCCTGTGCCAAAGAGGATAAAACCTGATCTTTCCCCACGAAGCTGTTCGCTGATTCACGTGCCATTAAAGCCCAATAATGATTAAAAGTCTCAATATCATCAGGTTTATCGGCAACGGACAAGCAAATAGCCGGAATATCCACCAAGTCAGGATGAGCAGGGTAAAGGGAGGCAAGTAAAGGTGTGATCAGATCTTGGCGCACAGTGAGTACGTGCCCATCCGTGTCTTCTTGGGTAAAAAAAGCATGGGCAACGGACGGTGGCGTTAATATAAACAGTGGTGCTTGGACAGAATAACGTGATTCGTCGAGCTGCAAAGTGATATGACCAGTAACCAAATAGTGCAATTGGAAGAAACCGTCATGGCGATGTGCTTGCATATCGCGACCAAAAAAGGCCGCCATGTTACCGAAAGTTTGGTAGTGGACGTCGTCGGTACCTTGGGTTTCGTCGTAGTCTTTACCAATGTCTATATTTGTAATCATGTCCTTCATATTTCGACCTGTAGCGTTGTTGGCTTCACTGCGCTACTTGGGGAGCATACTTATGTATGCTCCCCAAGATATTGTCGTTTGCCGTGTAGCTGCAACTTGAATTATTTTGAACAATATTTAGGAGGAAGCTTAAATAATTTCAATTATTCCAATCCGTTGCAGCACTATATTGAGTAAAGCTAGACAGTTTTTACCGTTTACGGTGTTGCTCTTGGGCGTGAGCTTTTCATTGGGATAGCAATGACTAACAGCGCACCAACCACCAGCAAACCTGCCACAAAATACAGACCTGAGTTAAAGCTACCTGTTTGATCTTTTAACCAACCAATTAACAGCGGACTGACGGCGGAGCCTATATTACCTGTTGCGTTGATAACCGCAATGCCGATAGCTCGAGCTCGTAAACTGATCGATTGGTCTGGGGTCGTCCAGAAGACGGCCATCGCTGTGAATGAACCTGTTGATGCCATGATAATACCAATTAGCTGAATAACAGGGTGACTGGTCATTGCAGCGAGGATCCAACCAGCAGCAGCGAATAAATAGGGTAAGGCGGTGTGCATCTTGCGTTCTTGCAATTTATCTGAACGACGGCTCCAATAGATCATCCCTAAAATCGTACAGAATTGCGGTATTGCGGTCAGTAACCCAATCATGGCATTGCTACTGTTTTGGTTGAAGCTCTGCATGATTTGTGGTGTCCAAATATTAATCGCACTTAACGTATTGGTTAAACAGAAATAAGCCACGGTATACATTAAGATAATTGGGGTGAAAATCTCTTTCCATAAACTGGTGTTTTGTAGTGCGCTATGGCTTTTTGCCCCCTGTGGTTGTACAAGTTCCAGTTGGTCTCTATCCATCATTTCTTGCAGTGTGTCTTTGTCTTCTTGCGTCAACCATTTTGCTTTTTTCGGTGAATCATCAAGATAAAACCACACTACTATCCCCAAAATCACAGATGGGAAACCTTCTAACAGGAATAACCACTGCCAACCTTTTAAGTTTAAAATGCCATCCATACCTAAAATATAGCCAGAAGCTAGCGAGCCAAACGCCATGGTGACAGGCATCGCAATCATAAATAAGGCATTTGCACGGGCACGGAAATAGGCAGGAAACCAGTAAGTCAGGTAAACCAAAATCCCCGGTAGGAAGCCCGCTTCAGCGATCCCCACTAACATCCGCAGAACGTACAAACTGGTTGGCCCTGTGGCAAACATGGTTGCCGTTGATGCAATCCCCCAAAGTACCATGATGGTGGCTATCCAACGGCGAGCACCGACAATCCCCAACATGATGTTGCTTGGAATACCGAATATAACGTAAGTAACATAGAATAAAGTGGCGGCTAAGCCGAACATGGTTGAGGTTAGACCGATATCTTTCCCCATAGTAAGACCTGCAAAGCCGATATTAATCCGGTCTAAGAAAGAGAAAACAAACAGCACGAATAAAAAGACGATCAGCCGTTTGAATAACTTATTAATCACCTGCTGTTGAGGCTTGGTTAAATTCTTATGTTGTTCAGCAGGATTCGTGTTTGCAACTTGTTGATTGCTCATTGTAGGGCCCTCAATGCTTTCTTCTGAAAATTATTATAGGTACAAGGGACGACGAGGCAGTCATGGTAGTGTCTGCCCTTTATTGCAACTTTTATATTTCACTCGTTTAGATAAGCTATTTGTTTGTAGGGTAAGGTTTATCTAAATGAGGTGGTTCAGCTAGTACACACTGGGGCTGCTGGACGTGATATTCGAAACCGTTTTGCCAAATTTAGCGGCAAGGGCTTCTGCGGTACGTGCTAGCAGTGTGGTGTCTACTCCGACAGCAACAAACAGTGCGCCGAGTTTCAGATAATGTTCAGCAACCTCGGGGGCGGCCATTAAAATGCCAGGAGCGAGACCCGCGGCACGAATTTGAACGATCGCTTTTTCAATTGCGGCTTTGACTTCTGGGTGATTAGGATTACCCGAAAACCCCATGTCCGCACTGAGATCCGCAGGGCCGATAAACACCCCATCAACCCCTTCCACTTTTAAGATCTCCGGCAGGTTATTCATGGCTTCACGCGTTTCGACTTGGACTATCACGCACATTTCATCGTTGGCTCGTGTTAGGTAATCAGGTACACGATTCCAGCGAGAGGCGCGAGCCAATGCACTGCCAACACCGCGGATCCCAGCAGGTGGGTAACGCATTGCACGTACTGCTTGTTTCGCTTGTTCGGCATTTTGTATCATCGGCAGTAGTAGTGTTTGTGCACCAATGTCCAGCAGTTGCTTGATGATCACCGGGTCATTCCACGGTGGGCGGACAACAGGCTGTGATGGATAAGGGGCGATCGCTTGCAACTGTGATAATGTCGTTTGTACATTGTTTGGTGCATGTTCACCGTCAATCAATAACCAGTCAAATCCAGCACCAGCCAGTAATTCGGCACTGTATGGACTGCATAGACCGAGCCATAAACCAATTTGAGGTTGACCATTTTTTAAGGCTTTTTTAAATTTATTTTCTAAGATGTCCATCGTGATTTCCTTATACAAAACGGCAGCTTATAGAGCCCATATTGCCGTAATCGACGTGGAATACATCGCCTTTACGCGCAGGAACTGGGCGAGTAAATGAACCACCAAGAATGATCTGACCCGCTTCAAGTTGGACATTATGTGGTGCTAATTTATTGGCTAGCCATGCAACCCCGTTCGCTGGGTGATTCAATACCGCCGCTGCGACACCTGATTCTTCGATTACGCCGTTGCGATAAAGTAGGGCGCTGATCCAACGCAGATCTAAATCGCGAGGCTTTATTGGTCTGCCTCCTAAAATGACGGCTGCGTTTGCTGCATTATCTGAAATAGTATCGAACACTTTACGTGGGCGATTCGTTTCTGGATCATTGTTATGGCAGCGGGCATCGATCAGCTCAAGCGCTGGGATCACATAGTCCGTGGCGTTATATACATCAAAGATAGTGCAGTTCGGTCCGCGCAATGGTTTCGCGAGAACAAAGGCTAACTCAACCTCAATACGAGGAACAATAAAGCGCTCTGTTGGAATATCACTGCCATCATCAAAAAACATATCGTCAAGAAGCGCGCCGTAATCAGGTTCATCAATTTGTGAACTGGCTTGCATGGCTTTTGAGGTTAGTCCAATTTTATGGCCTTTAAGCATGCGCCCTTCTGCAATTTTTAACCCAACCCATTCCTTTTGAATGGCATAAGCATCGTCAATCGTCATTTCAGGGTGGTCTAATGAAATCTGGCGAATTTGCACACCTGACTTTTCAGCCTGATTTAGACGTTGGGCGATTTGTGAGATTACATCTTTTTGTAACATCTTAATTTTCCTTTTGCACCTCAGCTCGTCATACTTCGAGCGATAACTGCGTTGACCGCCTTGTTATCACTCGAACTATTTAGTGCTAAATTCGATGCTTTAGAAACGATGGCTAAAGCATCATACGAGGTTTCTTTACTGATTAATTAGAAAGACCCCCAAAGCAGAGGTATTTCACTTCTAGATAATCTTCAATCCCGTAGCGTGAGCCTTCACGCCCCAGCCCAGACTGTTTAATGCCACCAAATGGGGCGACTTCGTTTGAAATAATGCCTTCGTTAATACCCACCATGCCGCTTTCCAGTGCTTCAGCCACGCGGTAAATGCGACCGATATCCCGTGAATAGAAATAGGATGCCAAGCCAAATTCAGTGTCATTGGCAAGGGCAATGGCTTCTTGTTCATCACGGAATTTAAACAGTGGCGCGAGTGGACCAAAGGTTTCTTCTTTGGCAACTTTCATGGATTTTGTCACACCGGTGATAACGGTTGGTTCAAAGAATAACCCCCCTAGACTTGCAGGTTTACCCCCTGCAACCACTTTTGCACCGTGCGAAACGGCGTCAGCAATATGCTCAGTAACTTTGTCGATGGCGGCTTGATTAATTAATGGACCTTGCTGGGAATCCGCTTCAGTTGCAGGACCAATTTTTAATTGATTAACGGCCTTGGCTAGGCGAGCAGCGAATTCATCATAGACACCTTCTTGCACTAAAATGCGGTTTGCACATACGCAAGTTTGACCGCTATTGCGGAATTTTGCCGCTAAGGCACCTTGAACCGCCGCATCGAGGTCTGCGTCATCAAACACGATAAACGGTGCGTTACCGCCGAGTTCTAATGACATTTTTTTCACGGTGTTGGCACATTGCTCCATCAATAATTTACCAACACGGGTTGAACCTGTGAATGTAAGCTTGCGCACGATTGGACTTGAGGTCATCACGCCACCAATGGCTTGTGCGTCAGTTCCCGGAACGATATTAAATACCCCAGCAGGAATACCCGCTTCTTCGCCAAGCGCCGCTAAGGCAAGAGCTGACAGTGGTGTTTCAGCCGCAGGTTTTAACACCATCGTACAGCCTGCCGCAAGGGCTGGTCCCACTTTACGCGTGATCATTGCATTCGGGAAATTCCAAGGTGTAATCGCTGCGACAACCCCTACAGGTTGTTTGATGGTCACAAGACGACGACCTGGTAATGGTGAGGGAATACTTTCCCCATAAACACGTTTACCTTCTTCGGCGAACCATTCGATAAAACTCGCACCGTAAGCAATTTCACCCATCGATTCTGTCATCGATTTGCCTTGCTCAGCGCTAAGCAGTTGTGCTAACTCCTTTTGGTTATCCATCATCAAACGGAACCATTTATTCAAGATTTGGCTACGCTCTTTGGCGGTTTTCGCTCGCCAAGCGGGTAATGCTTTTTCGGCTGCTTCAATGGCTTTTTGGGTTTCTACCGCGCCGACATTACTCACTTTTGCAATCACCGTATTATCCGCAGGGTTCGTCACCTCAAACACACTTTTGTTTTGGGCATCAACCCATTGACCATCGATATAAGCTTGTTGGCGAAATAATGCTGAATTGGTGTTTATGCTCATTTTTCGTTTTTCTCCGAAGACACAGACTGGATTTGTGAGCGGATGTTTTTAGCCGATAAACGTTGGCTTGCAAAACTTAATCCGGCACAGCTAGCCATCACAAGTGTCATAGCAAAAGGGGATTCATCCTGTAAAACAGAAACTGCAACACTGGCCAGTGCTGCCAATGCAAATTGAATCGAAATCGCAAGAGCGCTGGCACTACCCGCGATTTTGCCGCGATGTTGCAGTAACCGTGACAAACTGTTGGTGCCGATAGCGTTGACCATCGATAAGAACAGCACCACAAGAATAACAATTATGGGAAGACTTTGTTGGTAAAAAAGAAGTAAAAGCAGACCAAATGCTAATTGAAACCCACTTTGCATGGTGAGTATGCGCGTTAAACTGTAAATTTTTAGCAGTTTCACGTTCAACAATACCATTACAATCATCCCCAAAATATTGCAGCCGAACAGTAAACCATAATACTGTTCAGATACCCCAAAATAGTTGATGTACACAAACGGTGAACCACTGATAAAGGCAAACATACCAGCAAAAGAGAACGCCATCGTGCCGATAATACTCAATGCTTCTCGGTCTGTGAGCACCTGTAGGTAGTTTTTAAACGCCAGACAAATTAAGTTCTCTGACGTGTGCTGATGGACTAGCGTTTCCGGTAATAGTAGGAAAATCGTACTCACCGAAATCAGGCCAATAAACGCCAACAAATAAAAAATCGCTTGCCATTGAAAATGAATTAATAAAAAGCCACCCAGTAGTGGTGCTAGTAAAGGGGCGACCATGGTAACTAAGGTCATTAACGACAGCACTCTGGGGAGTTCATTAGCTGGGTAAACATCCCTCGCTATCGCCCTTGCCATTACAATTGCAGCACCGCTACCAAACGCTTGTAATGCTCTGAAGATAATCAATGTATTTGCACTGGTGGCTTGGGCACACAGTAGGCTTGCCACAGTAAAAATGGCAAGCCCGCTTAACAACATTTTTCGGCGACCCAATAGATCACTGAGTGGGCCGTAAAACAGCATACCGACACAGAAACCTGAAAAAAATGCCCCAAGGGTGTACTGCATTTGCCCCTGAGTGGCATGTAAATCTATCCCCATTTGAGGTAGAGCAGGAAGGTACATATCGATAGACAATGGTCCAAATGCCACCAATGATCCTAATAATGGGATCAGCCAGTGTGGGATGCGTTTATCGAAACTTTTGACCATCGTGCCCTCGCTTTTTAGACTCAACCATCACCCTTTGAATAAGGCGTGAACATTGTTTTGTTTGTAGTTCAATACGGGATCAAGCTCTTCCATGGTAAATGACAGTGCTAAGTAGCGTTTTGCCATCAAATCCGCAAAATGCGTTTTGATTAGGTCGAAAATCATTTCTCCTGTTTTTTGTCTGTCTTCAAGAGAGCGACCTGCACCAATTTTTAACGTCATATGCACAAAGGCATAATCTTGCTTACCGTCTGCCATTTGCCAGGTATCTAACCAAATCGCACGACTACGGATGCCGCCTAATGGGAAAATACCTGTGCCCGCTAGGGCTTCATTCACTTTGGCAAATAGTTCGGGAAGCTTGGCGTCTTCACGAATATTTTCGGTACATTCTGCATAAAAATGTGGCATAACAATTCCTTACGCAGTTTCAGTTTGTTTGTCAGTAATATAGCTTGGCAGTGGGAATACCGCATTAAGTTGCCCTGTACCAGAGCTTGCGAATAAATCGGTTAATATTTCCACTTTCTCAGCGTATTTATCCCAACCTAACATGCCAAGTAACATGACAGTGTCGTGCATATGCCCTTCACCGTAGCAGTAATCCGCATATTCAGGCAGCATTTTGCAAAACTCTTGGAAGCGGCCTTCACGCCATAATTTGACGACGCGTTTATCCATTTGCTCATCAAATTCACGGGTATAACTATTCATCCCATCTTCCGCTTTTTGGTCGTCAATAAAGCGGTGTGATAACGACCCACTCGCGAGCACAGCAACCGTACCATCGTATTTTTCAATGGCTGTGAGGACGGCTTCACCTAACTTGCGGCTGTCTTCAAAACTATGTGAAGTACAAAATGCAGAGATAGAAATCACTTTAAAGTGGCGATCGCTATTCATATAGCGCATCGGTACTAATGTGGCGTATTCAAGAGTTAAGCTTGGAATTTCATGGGCTTGGGCTCTGACACCTAATTTACGCGCTTCTTCACCGATCATTTGACCTAATGCGGAGTTACCATCGTATTCATACTCCATATCGCGAATAAAGTGAGGTAGTTCATTACTGGTATAAATACCTTTGAAATGATCAGCGCAATTGATGTGATACGCGCTGTTGACTAACCAGTGGGTATCAAAAACGATAATGGTATCAACGCCTAATTCACGGCAGCGACGGCTGATTTCTTTATGTCCATCGATAGCGGCTTGGCGGCAACCATGATTTTTACCCGGTAGTTCAGATAGGTACATGGATGGGACGTGTGTTATTTTTGCAGCTAGAGCTAATTTACCCATTTTCTTCCCCTTTATTTGTCATACTTCACGTTGTAGCGATGTTGGCCTTACTCTGCCACTCGAGTCACATACTTATGTATGCGCCTCTTATCCGTCATACCTCGCGCTGTAGCGATGTTGGCTTCGGGTCACATACTTTATGTATGCTCCCCGAGATGCCATCATTTGCTGCCTTGCCACATCATGAATTATTTAGGATAAACAATAGCTTGGCTTAATCTGCTATGACGTTGAGTTAATAATAATTCACAAAAAGGCTGATAATAAAAGCTATACCCCCCAGCGAGGGATATTGTGGTCTCCGTAAGAGATACACACATTCTTCATTTCGGCGAATACTTCGAAACTGTATTCACCACCTTCACGACCAACACCAGAAGCTTTAACACCGCCGAATGGTTGGCGTAAGTCGCGAACGTTTTGGGTGTTAACAAACACCATACCTGCTTCGATACTGCGCGATAATCGAAGGATTTTGCTAACATCTTGTGTCCAAATATAAGATGCAAGGCCATATTCGATATCGTTAGCCATGCGTAAGCCGTCTTCTTCAGATTTGAACGGGATCAAGCAAGCCACAGGACCAAAGATCTCTTCTTGTGCGACGCGCATACGGTTATCTACATCAGCAAGCACTGTTGGACGTAAGAAATTGCCACCTTTTAGGTGATCAGGCAGATCCGTTGGTTTATCAGGACCTCCCGCTAATAAAGTTGCACCTTCTTCCATACCTAAACGGATATAACCAGAGACTTTGTTCCAGTGTTGTTCACTGATTAATGCACCCACTTGGGTTTTCGGATCGTTCGGGTCACCAACAATCAAACGATTTGCTCGCTCAGCAAAGCGTTTCACAAACTCTGGATAAATGCTTTCTTGAATGAAAATACGTGAGCCTGCGGTACAACGTTCACCATTGATAGAGAAAATGGTAAATAAAGCGGCATCCAGTGCACGTTCGATATCTGCATCTTCAAATATCAGAACAGGGGATTTACCACCTAATTCCATTGAGTATTTCTTCAGGCCTGCATTTTGCATGATCGTGCGCCCTGTTGTAGTGCCTCCCGTAAAGGACACGGCACGGACGTCATGGTGTTTTACTAATGCATCACCTGCTGTGCTCCCATAGCCTTGAACCACGTTTAAAACGCCCGCTGGGATACCCGCTTCAAGAGCTAATTCACCGAGGCGGTTTGCGGATAATGGCGACAATTCAGACATTTTTAACACTGCGGTATTACCCAATGCTAAACAAGGTGCTGTTTTCCATGTTGCGGTCATAAACGGCACGTTCCACGGGGAAATCAGCGCACATACCCCTACAGGCTGAACCAACGTGTAGTTCATCATCTTGTCGTCAACGGGATAGGTGCGCCCGTTCATTTGCTGGCAAATTTCAGCGAAGAATTCAAAGTTGTGTGAAGCGCGAGGGATCAACACATTTTTAGTTTGGTGAATTGGCAAACCAGTATCTTTGGTTTCCATTTCTGCGATTTGAGGCACGTTTTCATCGATGAGCTCACCCAAACGGCGCATTAAGCGAGCGCGCTCTTTCATTGGGGTATTGGCCCACTTCGGAAAAGCGTCTTTCGCTGCGGCAACAGCTTGGTTGATTTCGTCTTGACCGCCAGAAGCGACTTCAGCAAGTACTTCCCCAGTCGCAGGGTTCGTCGTTTGGAAATAGTCCTTACTGGCAACGTTTTTACCGTTGATCCAATGATTAATCTTAGTCATTACATACGCTCCTCATATTCTTTTTCGCTGACAATGGTATTGACTAGTCGGCCAACGCCTTCAACTTCAACAATGACTTCGTCACCCGGCACGACGTCAGACAGCCCTTTTGGTGTGCCTGTCGCAATCATGTCCCCCGGTTGCAGTGTCATAAAGTCACTGAGGTAAGCAATTAAAAATGGAATATCAAAAATCAAATCTGCCGTAGTCCCTTTTTGGCGTAACTCCCCATTTACATAGGTATAAAGCGCGAGGTTATGTGGGTCTTTCACATCGTCTTTATCCACTATCCAAGGACCAATCGGTGTTAATGTATCGCGGCTTTTTACCCGTAAATTCGGGCGATAGTAGTTTTCCAGATAGTCGCGGATCGCATAGTCATTACAGACGGTGTAACCCGCAACATAGTCCATTGCATCTTCTTTCGATACTTTGTGTGCGGCTTTACCAATTACCACCACCAGTTCAGATTCATAATGCATATACTCAACATTATCTGGGCGAACAGACACTTGGCGGTGCCCGGTTAAACTGCTTTCAGCTTTTAAGAAAATTAATGGCTCTTCAGGTGGCTTAAATTCTAATTCTGCGGCGTGGTCTGCATAGTTCAAACCTAGAGCAAATAATGTGCCTTGTGCAGGTGGTAACCAAGTCACATCAGGCGAATCCCCTGCAACACGCTCTTTGTTTGGTAATGTGATAGTCTCGTTATCGCCAACGGTGACGGCATATTCTGTCCCTTTAAAAAGGATTTTTGCATGCTTCATTATTTTCCTCCTGCCGCAACAACGGTATTTTTCAGGCTAGGAAAGCCTTCTGCTTGGATCACCACTTCATCACCTGGTTGGATAGTGACGCGTTGTTGCGGTGTTCCCATCAGGATCACATCCCCTTGTTTTAAGGTCGCAAAATCACTAAGGGCAGCAACTAACTCGCTAGCATCACGGATCAAATCTTTTGTTGACCAGCGGTCGACTTCTTTACCATTTATTTGTGTGATGATATCAACTGGCGTATTCAGTGAGGTTTTCACCATTTCGCCAATTGGGCAGAAAGTGTCACGGCATTTTGCTTTGATAGCAGGGCGGTAGAAGGTGTCTTCCGGCAGGCTCACTTCATTTGCAAGGGCAAATCCAGCAATAAACTTCATTGCATCCCCTTTGCTGACTTTACGTGCATCTTGACCAATCACGAGTGCGAGAGTGGCGCCACTTTGTACTTCTTCACCCGCAGGGTGCAAAATTTCCTCGCCACAATTGATGCGCGTATTACGCGGTTTAATAAACCACACTGGGGTTTTGGGTGGGGTTTTATAAGGGGCTTGCTGGAATGCCTCTTGCCAGTGGTCAAGCTGGCTTTGATGATTGAGGGCAACGGCAAATACTGTGCCTTTCATTGACAACTCCTTAATGAGAAGAATTCAACTTTTGAGTAATTATTAACATATTAATAAAGTATAATTTTGGAATTAGCAATAGTTTTATAAAATTGTTAATTTTAATTGTGATCGTATTAACACAATCAGGTTGTTATTGTGTAAGTTATTGTTATTAATATTTTTATTATTTTTTCAACTTTATTTTAATTACATTTATTTAACTTGGGTTGTGAGTAAAAAATTATTTACTCATTAATATTTTAGGGTTTTTCTTTGAGATTGTTATTTTAGCGTGCTACTCTTTATCAGAGGTAGGTGAAGTGGGGGAAAATCACAGTAAACTAGGTGTGACTTTTTCAGGGATATACTAAGAAAAGTATCAAAAGCCCGTAACCTCAAAGCACCTAAATTGGGTTCAAATAACATTAATTAAGTGGTGAGTTTTAAGCTTATGCATGAATCGTTGACAATTGCATTATTGCAGGCGAGAGAAACCGCAATGGGGTTCTTTCGGCCGATATTAAAGTCGTATAATTTGACTGAACAGCAATGGCGTATTATTCGCGTTTTAGCTGATAACCGTTCAATTGATTTTCATGAGTTATCAGTTCAAACCTGTATTCTCCGTCCAAGCCTAACGGGGATCCTAACTCGCATGGAGCGCGAAGGTTTAATTTTCCGCTTAAAACCACTAAATGACCAACGTAAGCTCTACGTTTCCCTAACGCCAGCAGGGCAGGAACTGTTTGACAAGGCGCGTCAGGAAGTGGAAGAAGGCTATCAAAAAATTGAATTAGCCTTTTCGCCAGAGAAAATGCAGCAACTGACGGCATTGTTGGATGAGCTAATCACCTTAGAGAGTCCAGATTATAGTGGGATTGTTTCTGAGAAGAGAAAGAGCGCCTAATTTTCGTCATATTTCGAACTCTAGCTGTGTTGGCTTCTTTCGGCTATTTGGGTCACATACTGATGTATGCTCCCCAAACTATCCTCAATTGCCGCCTTGCTAGAGCTCGAACTATTTAGAAAATTACGGTGTTATCATATTTCGAACTTTAGCTGTGTTGGCTTCTTTCGGCTATTTAGTTCACATACTGATGTATGCTCCCCAAACTATCCTCAATTGCCGCCTTGCTAGAGCTCGAACTATTTAGAAAATTACGGTGTTATCATATTTCGAACTTTAGCTGTGTTGGCTTCTTTCGGCTATTTAGTTCACATACTGATGTATGCTCCCCAAACTATCCAACATTTTGTAAAAATAGAGTCGGTTCTTGTGCTGAGATATCAGCCGCAGACTCGTTGATACGCCAAGGAGTCAAGCCAGAAAATATCCGATTTACCCAAGCGGTCAGGCTACGAGAGGTTTGGGGAAAAGATACAATTCCGCTAAAAGCAATAAAAGAAACATGTGACAATTGCCTAGTTACATGGCCAACAGGAGTAGATAAATGAGTATGTTAGATATTAATTGGGAACCTAGCTTTGGTTCGGTTTTTACTTGGTTTGCCATGGATAAAAACGGAAAAATCGCTGTCATGATTAATAATAGTTTTGGTGATTTACCTAAATCGTTACTGGCGATTGGTAATGTTACAGAACTATTGAATAATTTAAATGAATACATGTGGGAAGAATCAGCAATCTTTGTAAACTATCCTCTGGATAAAGGCGGCTCAGCTATTTTAGATTTATATTCATCATGTCTTTATCGACATCTATCTTCGAAAAAAGAAGTTGAAGAGTGCATAAAAAACGAGTTAATGACTTCGGGACATTACAGTGATACTAATCTGTCAGTCAATAAAGGCTTTTTTATATATCAAGCTATAGAGGGCAATAACCCTGGTGATGATTACCCTGTCGGCTATGAGGGGGAAACTAAGATGGGGGATTATTTTCGCTATTTGATGCCGACTATTTATGCTTCAATTGAAGATTTTCCCAAAGAGTTACACCATGGAATTGCGGTATCTGATACCATTGATTTCACTGTAGACCAATTATTCGATAACGATAAAATTAGTGAGTATTTTCCTCGTATGTACCATGATTAAAATCATGGACTATTATACGAATAAATTAAAACATGACATAAGTTAGGAAAGTATCATAAGTAACCGCCATCTATGCATAAAGATGGCGGTTACTGAGGTGTAAACTTTAGCCTTTAATATTCAATGCTTCTCTTTTTAGGCTACTTACCCAATAAGTGTAAGAAATGAATATGTTTTTCGTACTGATCAAGAATATCGTGAATGATCTGCTCTTTTGCCCAGCCCATCACATCGTAGTCTTGTCCACCTTCCTTTAAGTGAATTTCTGCGCGGTAATAACGTTGTTCTTCGCTCTTTTCTTCATCACTGTCAGTGCCCATACCCGCTAAGGCAAATGAGGGTTGAATATAGTAACGGAGGCGAACTTCATAGAGGAAGTTCATATCGTCACCTAAATCCACCTCAAAGCCGATCCTGTCGTCTTTATCTGTGTGAATATGGCAAACAGTTCCTTGTTTAGCTAACTCTTCTGAAACCATCTCCATTGATGGCTTGACGGCCTCTTCCATAAAACGCTTTACGTGAGCACGTTTAGGAAAATAGACGATATTGCGTAAGCGGCGTTGCCAAGGGATTGGGTTACGGCTTGCCGTAGGCGCAATAGTGGCTAATTGTTGGCTATCGCGTTTATAGGCATCCACTCGCAGCGCTTTGAACAGTCCATAGATAGAAACAAGTAGCACCATCGCAAACGGTAAAGCGCTGGCAATCGTTAGGGTTTGTAGTGCTTGTAAGCCACCAGCAAGCAGCATAGTGATGGCGACAACGCCCATTAGACCAGCCCAAAAAATACGTTGCCAAATAGGCGTGTTAGAGTCGCCTCCTGAGGCTAATGTATCGACGACCATCGCCCCTGAGTCAGCCGAGGTAACAAAGAATACCACCACCATCAACATCGCAAAAAATGATAATACAGACGAAAACGGGAAATAAGTAAGAAACTCAAATAAAGCGAGAGACACATCAGCTTGAACCGTTTCTGCTAATAGTGTTGCGCCTTTATTTTTGATTAAGTCTATTGCGGTGTTACCAAAGAAGGTCATCCACATCAGTGTGAATCCCGCAGGCACGAACAGCACCCCCATAACAAATTCACGGATAGTACGACCACGGGAAATCCGTGCGATAAACATACCAACAAACGGTGACCAAGATAACCACCACCCCCAATATAGCAGCGTCCAGCCACCTAACCAATCGCTTGATTTAGGTTCATAGGCGTATAAATTAAAGGTTTTGGTCACAATCTCAGAAAGATAACCGCCTGTATTTTCCACAAACGATTTTAGCAACAGAACAGTAGGCCCTAATATTACGATCAGCACCAATAACAAGAAGGCGAGACCGAGGTTAAGTTCCGATAAAATGCGAATGCCTTTATCCAGTCCTGAAACCACAGAAAGCGTCGCTAATGCAGTAAAAGTAACAATTAACCCGACTTGCACCATTTCATTCACTGGCCAGCCAAATAGGTGATTTAGGCCCGCGTTGACCTGCAATACCCCAAAGCCCAATGAGGTGGCAACACCAAACACTGTTCCCACAACCGCAAAGATATCAACAGCATGACCAATAGGACCATAAATACGATCACCGATAATGGGATAGAGCGCTGAGCGCAAGGTGAGCGGCAGCCCGTGGCGATAACTAAAAAACGCTAAAATTAAGGCGACAATGGCGTAAATAGCCCAAGCGTGTAATCCCCAGTGGAAAAAGGTCAAACGCATCGCTTCTTTTGCCGCTTCAATGGTTTGGGCTTCGCCCACGGGGGGGTTAAGGTAATGCATTACAGGCTCTGCAACCCCGAAGAACATCAACCCAATTCCCATTCCTGCGGAAAACAGCATGGCAAACCAAGAAACATAGCTAAAATTTGGCTGTGCGTGGTCAGGCCCCAGTTTTATTTGCCCATAACGGGAGAGTCCCAGATAAGTCACACTCAGTAGGATGATGGCTACAGCAAGGATGTAAAACCAACTGGCGTTGTTAAACAAGTTTTGTTGAAGATGACTTAGATGAGATTCTGCGACTTTTGGCATGAGGGCGGCAAAACCGACAATAACCAAAATGATAAGAGCAGAGCTATAAAACACTGGGGGGCTAATTTTAGAACGAATTTTTTTAGAATCAGTATTAGTTTGACTCATAACAACCTTCTTTTGTTTTATTTTATTTTGGGCATACCAAAAGCGAAAGCGGTATGCAACGACCTGTCCTTCTTAATGAAACAATGGATAACTGCGAAAAGATCCCCAGAGGGAACGTAATAGAAAGAACAATAAAAACGCGTTATACGTGGTGTTGATGACAGTGAAAACTGCCGAAAAAATCATAAATGTCGAGTCTTCGCCACCTTGATAAGTTAAAAAATAGGCGGTTATACTGCCATGATCAGGGGGAATGATCAACAATCGGGGAAAATAAGATTAGAAAGGTAGGTAAAATATCGTATTGATTATCAAATTATTAATAGTCAAGATTGATAAAATTACATGTTTTACCAATAAGTTAAGGATGATGGATGAAAGTGGTCATTAACTTGCAATAAATTGCCAATTAGTAGATGAAAAAGTGATGTTATCTTAATTGGCTATCCTTACTGCCACGGCGATTATAACCACTAAAAGCGGCTTGTTTTTTGTCTAATTCTGATTGGCATGCAAAGCATAATTTCACCCCTAATACCGCCATCCGTCGTGCTTCAGGGATCGGTTCGCCGCACTCTTGGCAAAATAGCGCACTTTCCCCACTATGCAGTTGGCTGCGTGCTTTCGCAATTGCGTCATCCAATGTAGCATCAATTTGTTCTTGTACCGCATTTTCATTTGCCCAGCCGTTAGCCATGGCTCACCTCGAACTGTTTAATTTTCGACCATATTTTACATATGGAGGCAAGAAAAACAATTTCAAGGGGGCAGTTAATGGCTTAACGATAAGCTCATAAAAATATGATCCATGCCATCTTCATCGTACATTTCCCCTTCGGTTTGATAACCTAAGCTTTGATAGAAGGAAATAGCCGTGTGCTGGGCAGACAGAATAATTTTTTGATACTGATGAGTATTGCCATACAGTTGGACAAATTTCATCAATTCTCGACCTAATCCTTTGCCACGATGGGCTTTTTGTACTGCAACACGACCCACTTTGATTAACCCATTATCTAAAAATATGCAGCGCAAAACCGCCGCAGGTTGTTGGTTTAAATATAAAACGACGTGCAATGCCGAGTCGTCATATTCATCCACATCAATTTCAGCGGGGAACCCTTGCTCTTGGGTAAATACCTGCTGGCGTAACTCAAAGGCATCTGCCACCAGAGCGGGGTGTGCATGGCCAAGGCTATGTTTGATTTCCATGGTGAGGTCCTAGGGGCTGTTTATCTTTGCTGCTGATTTTTACCGCTAAAAAAAAGATTAAAAAACAACCAAAAAAATGAATAAATAACTCCGTCGTGCTGACTGACGACGATTTGAATCAACTATTTTCCCTAAACACTGCCCTACGGGTTCGATTAAAGCACGTTTCACTCATTTAATGCTGCGTTGAGAGGCTCTTGCCTAGTTCACTAGGCGGCGAACCTCTCGCCTTGCCTAAAATGGCTTTAATTCGAATAAAAATCGACCATCAAAGCTCAACAGCCCCTAGGGGCTGTTGAGCTGTCCCGCTGATTTTTACCGCTAAAAAAGTAAAGGAATACTTACTATATAACGAGATAGCGGTAGAACAAGGTAAATTGTGTTTCTGTTGATGATGGCAATAGACAAAAACAGACAATTGTAGGCGAGAAGTCTGCATTTTAGGCTGCTGCCAAACATAACATGTTTGGCAGCAGGTTGGATAGATTTTGAAAATAAATGAGGAAAAGCAATGCATTGCTTTTCGCCTAATAATACAACGTGGGAAAAGCTAGGCTTTTATCCCACGTTGTCAACAACCTCAAATGCAGGTGATTTAAAGTAATGAATAAGTGAAATAGCTATTTTTTCACTCTCACACTTTTTCAATATTACTTGTTATCTGTTTTTGTATCATTTTCAGCTTTGATGGATTCCGTTTTATCTTTAACGTCAGTTGCTAGCTCATCAGCTTTATTGATGGCATCCGTTTTAACCTCTTGACCCAGCTCTGATGCATCTTGTTTCAACTCTTGGGCTTTATTTTTTGTATCTTCAGCAAGTTCGTTGGCTTTTTGCTCACCATCAGCCTTTAGTTGCTGGGTTTTCTCTTCAGCTTGCTTAACCGTATCGCTGGGTTTAGATGAATCATCACAGCCTGTTATGACAGTCAATAAGCCGACAAAAAGTAATGAAGCGATGACTTTCTTATTCATAAACATGTCCTTAGGGAAAAATGAATTTAAAACCATTTATCAGCATTGAGACTCATGCTCATATTTTAATATAGTTGAGTTTAGGGTTTTTATAAAGAGAATAAGCGAATTTTTGAAATATTAAATTAGGGATTTAATTGGAAGATATGTTTAATTGCTATATTATGTTGAAAATAGATGCTTTTTATCGATTCATAAGTCATAACATCTAAAATCGCGTAAATGGGCTAAACTGGTTGCAACTTATTGCATAATCAGTAATAAAAATAACGCGTTGGACTAGCTAAATAAAAGGATAGCAATATGACTTACTATTATTCATTTATCATTCTAAAGTTCCTTATTGGTTTTGCTATTGTTATCACTCATATGAATTTATCTGGGAAAACACAGCTATCCCAAATGACGCCAATTGATTTTATTGGTAATTTTGTTTTAGGTGGAATTATCGGAGGGGTTATTTATAGTGATACTATACCACTGTATCAATATATAACGATTCTAATAATTGGTGTTTTATTTATTAGTTCTTTGAATTTATTAACCAAGAAAGTGAATTTTTTCCGTAATGTGGCGATTGGTAACCCAATACCCATTATCAAAAAGGGGCAATTCATTATGGAAAATATCTTAAAGAAAAAAAATAAAATCGACATTATCAATATCTCATCACGTATTCATGCCCAGGGGATCCACTCTTTTCAAGAAATTTACTACGCACAAATTGAGCCGGATGGGCAACTGACCATTATTTGTGATGAAAAGAATATGCCCTCTGTCATTTTAATGAAAGATGGTGTGATCAGAGCCAGCGAATTAGAGTCGATAGAAAGAGACGAGGCGTGGTTAAAACAACAGATTGAATCTCAAGGAATTGAATCGCTCGATGATATTTTCTTGGCTGAATTTTGGCGCGGTGAAGTGAGCTTTATTTTGCAAGATGGAAAGATAAATCGTAAAGATGCCCATGAGCTGAAAGTCATTGCTTGATATCCTCCCCGCCCTAAAGGCATCCAACTATTAGGGGCTGTTCAGGGAGGGAGACGGTTTTAAGATAAGCAAGTAGATGAAATGTACAGCACTCCATCTACTTGTTATATCATTATTTTTTTAAATCATCGTACAGCATGATTGAGGATTTATTATCAGGGTCACCGATATAGCGAGGCTGAGGTTTAAATTCAGGGCTAAACAGGCTCTTTTCGGGATCATAACCTGTGTAGTTAAAGCCTGCTAAGTCAGACCAAGCGTAGATAAAATCCATCGTACTGAATGGACGAGTTGTTTTATCATTTAAATCAAACTGATGTGTGCTTAACCATTCAGGTGATTGCCACACAAGGAATGGGACATTGTAGATAACTTTGCTTGGTTTACCTTCACTGCGCCCTAACATTTCATGTGGTGGCGTATCATAGACATCTTCCCCGTGATCAGAGAAGAAAACTAAAAAACCATTTTCTTTTGAAGAATCAAAGTCTTTAATTAAAGTCGAAACCACATAGTCATTATAATGTTGAGCATTATCATAGGCATTGTAGTCTTTAACTTGGTCGCCCTTTAGGTTCGCAGGCACGATGCTATCTTTTTGCGTAAAGACCGCCTTATCTTCTGGGTAGCGGAATTCATAACGCATATGGGTTCCTAACAGGTGTACCACGATAAATTTCTTTTCTGCTGGATCCGCAAGTGCTTCTTTGAAAGGTGCAAACACGACATCATCATAGATACGTGAACTCTGAGCCATATCATTGTTGAGATAATACTGCTTATCTGTCTGACGAGAGAAGGCTGTCAGTAAAGTATTTCGTTCAGTCATGGTTTGCTGATTAGTGATCCAGAATGTTTTAAAGCCCGCTTGCTTCATCATATTCATGATAGAAGGGCGTGAATTAAACAATTCAGGTTCTGTTTGCGTCGCAAATGTGAGAATTTGCTGTAGTGCTTCAATAGTGTACGGACGCGGAGTCACGACATCATTAAATACTGATAAGTTAGCCGGATAATCTTTTGCTAACTCAGCTAATTCAGGCGTGGTCGGACGTTGATAACCATACAAACTCATTCTGTCACGACTGGTGGATTCGCCAATCACTAAGACAAAAGTGCGTGGCGTGTTACCATTGGCATCCACAAAGTTGGCGAGAGGAGGAATTTTACTATTATCGCGGATCAACTCTTCCATATTGGCTAGCTGGTTTTTATAAAGGAAGTAGCCGCTTACAAACTGCCATGGTGCCGCGTAGGCCAGCTTGCTATTGATATAGGAGGCAACATTCGCCAGTGGTCTATCTTGTTTGATCCCCTTGTTGTAATACGGGACGCCGAACAAAATAACCAATATAAGGAAGGAAATTATTATGTTGCCTTTTTTCGGGATATAAACTGGCTTAAGACGTGACCATAGGAAGATTGCAACTAGGGTGTAAGCAAGAATGACTCCAACAACTTTAAAGCTAAAGTACTGTTTGAGGAATTCACCGGCTTCATTGGTATTGGTTTCAAACATCACAAACATGACGCTTTGTGATATTTGGTGGCCATAAACTACAAAGTAAGCCAGTGCAACGACAGAAGACAGCCACAAGATGACCCCTATAACGCCTGCTATCAGTTTAATTTTCCGAGGAAAAAGTAAGGCAGGTATCAACCATAATGAGCTATAGAGCAGTGAATCTCTTAACCCAATGCTATTACTTTGGCCTGTGGCGACCACATACAGTTGCAATAACGATGAGAAATACCAAAAGAAGATTAATAGCCAGAACAGTGATAGCCAGCTAAATTTCTCTGTGCGTGTAGTGTTGAGCATAGTTTTTTTAACTCTTATTTTCTTTAATCGCTAAGTAATATTGAAAAATAATCGTGAAATCGGTGTTTAGATATACCGCCTAAACTTAAGTTCAAAAAATAGTTTGGTTAGGATGATAAATATTTAAGCATTCTTTAATGTTCTGTTTTTCAAGTAAAATGGAATTGAGCTACATTCATTTTAGCTCTTCACCGAGTTGGGTGACTTTCAATTATAGACGATGTTTTATCATTCATGATCTAAATGGTAAGAAAACGAATTATCGTTTGTTATCGGGCTAAGCGAATTGATATTATCTTTTATTATTCTATGGTATATAAAAAGTTTTAACGGTTACTGAAAAGGGTGAAATCAGTCATGTTAGATAACGGGTTTGTGGCTTTTTTAAAATCATCCTTAACGATTAGGATAGTGCTTTCCCTCCTTATCATCATTGATGGTTCGATGATTTTAAAACCCGTTTTAAGTGCTTATACTGACTACATTGATTGGCGTGAAAATGGTTTTACCGAATGGTTAAAATCGTTAGGATTTATGAAATTATTAGATATTCCGCGCTTTTTACTCGGTATTTCGCTTATTTTTTTGTCTTTATTTATGTTAAATGGTGCACGTATCGCTTGGGTTTTCTCTTTGTTTTTATTAGGGATCATTTCTTTTGTTGATCTACGAATAGCGCAAGAAAATATTCAGCAAGGTTATTTTTCATTGGCTTTATTTATTGCGCTGGGGGTGTTTTGGAAACTTTATCATCACCATAGCTTAACCAGTGCAGGGTTCGTAGCAATTACTTGTATTATCTCGTTATTACTCTATTCCATTTTCGGTACGCTCTATATTGGTAATGAATTCCTACCTGTCGTGAAAGATGGTACGACTGCGTTTTATTTTGCATTGGTATGCATGACCACCGTCGGATTCGGCGATATTGTCCCTGTAACATTAGATGCGCGAGTTTTTACCGTCACGGTGATCATTTTAGGGATCACTATTTTTACCACTTCAGTGGTGTATGTTGTTGGCGTATTAGCAAAAGGCACAAAAGACATTGTGCGCAAGAGGTTTTCTTATATGAAAAATCATTATGTGGTGATTGGTAGTACGCCAATGGCGGTCAATGTATATCAAGGGCTGAAAAAACGAGAACTCCCCGTGGCAGTTATTTGCCAAGAAAATCATCGTAGCCATTACCCTGAAAAGGACAATATTGTTACAGGTGACCCAACCAGTTCAGAGCTACTTGCCGCAGCGAATGTCAAACATGCAAAGTGTGTGCTGATCATGACAGACAGTGATTCACTCAGTACATTTGCCTTATTGGGGGTGAAGGAATTATCTGGTAGTGATAGTACGGTAAAAACCGTTGTCATGAGCAATCAAGAAAGCAATATGGATAAAATTCGGTTGCTTAAACCCGATATGCTATTTTCGCTATCCTCCTTAGGTTCTGAAGTTTTGATGCAAGTGCTTTGCGGTGAAGCAATATCGAGTGATTCCATCAGTGATATGCTGTTGAACAAAATTGCCAAACCTTAGAATAAAAAACAGGAAATCAACGGCATGCTAAGTGCACAACAAGTCAGTTGCCTTCGTCAACATCGCATTTTGTTTCAACAACTCAATTTTACTGTTCAACCGAGTGAAATTTTGCAGGTTGAAGGGCCTAATGGGGCTGGAAAAACGACGCTTTTACGGATGATGGCGGGATTACTGAAGCCTGATGAAGGCGATGTGTGTTGGCAAAATCAATCGATTGATAAGTTAAAAGAAGATTTTACTCGCCATCTACTTTATTTAGGTCATAAGCCTGCCGTTAAATCTTTACTCACACCGTATGAAAACCTCAAGTTTTATTATCAAATGCACCATAAAGGGCCAGAAGGCGATCGTATATGGCAGGCTTTAGAGGAAGTTTCACTGATTGGTTTTGAAGATATACCTGTGAATCAACTTTCTGCGGGGCAGCAGCGTCGTGTGAATCTTGCTCGTTTATGGTTAAGTGATGCGCCGTTGTGGATTTTAGATGAGCCTTTTACGGCAATTGATGTGGCCGGGGTTGAGCGGCTAACCGCGCGTTTTCATCAACATGCCAAGCAAGGGGGGATTATTTTATTTACCTCTCATCAGGCGATGTCAGGGCAATTTGGTTCGTTAAAACTGACGGGCGGGGGTGAATAATGTTTTGGTTATTAATTAAAAGAGAACTTAAAATAGCCTTTCGTAGCTTTTCAGAGTTAGTGAACCCGCTATGGTTTTTCTTGATTGTGATAACCCTTTTCCCTCTTAGTATTGGGCCTGAACCACAGCTATTAGCACGGATCTCCGTAGGCGTTTTTTGGGTTGCGGCGATTTTGTCTTCTTTACTTTCTTTAGAGCGCTTATTTAAAGATGATTATCTCGATGGCTCTCTTGAACAACTATTATTAGCGCCTCACCCTTTATTTATTACCGTGTTTGCAAAAGTCATTGCTCACTGGTTAGTAACAGGATTACCGCTGATTTTATTGTCACCGATAGCTGCCCTTATGTTGTCATTTAGTGGTGAGACGCTAATGGTTTTAGTGGGGACATTATTGCTAGGTACGCCAGTTTTAAGTTTTATTGGTGCAATTGGCGCAGCATTAACCGTGTCATTAAAAAAAGGCGGTGTATTAGTTAGTTTGCTGGTGCTACCCCTGTATATTCCTGTGTTGATTTATGCGACAGGCACCATGGAAGCCCACAGTTTTAAAATGCCATTAGATGGTTATTTTGCTATTCTCGCCGCATTATTTGCAGCAAGTGTTACTTTCTCTCCTTTAGCGATTGCCGCTGCATTGAAAATCAATATTAGCAATAGCTAAAAATCACGATATTTTTCTTTCAATAAGGGCAAATTATTGCCCTTCAGGATATTTTCTAGTTATTTTTACTGGTGTAACAATGGCTGATCAAAGCCAATACCCTTGAAAATCAACAAGGTAAAATATTCAGTGCAAGAATGGGTAAGCTTGACTTACAAATTCAGCAGGCACTGGATAACACCAGTGGAACATTGACGGGTCGCCAAGGTGTGTTTGTTGAAACCCAATCGTTGATTAACCGCACAGGTAAAGTGATTGCTAGCATGGGGAATATCACCTTAAATAGCCAATCACTTGAGGGGGATAAAGGTGAAATACTGGCAGCTAACACTTTGAATATTCAAAGTGGAACCCTTTCACTTAATCACGCGCTCACCCAAGCCAATCACATCTTAATGACGGCGAATACCCTTGACCACCAAGGGGGTAAATTATTACAAACTGGCGATAAAACAGGGAAAATTACCTTACAAGGAAATCTAAATAATCAAGCGGGTGAAATAGGCAGTAATGGCTCCCTTTCATTAACAGCCAATAGTCTCGACAATCGTGATGGACAAGTTATTACCGCAAAAAATGGTCATCTTAACATTGAGTTAGATAATGAATTATTAAATCAAAGTGGCGCTCTTATTGGTGAGAGTGGGCTGAGCATAGCGGCCAGTGACATCCAAAATCAGCAAGGGAAACTGGTTGCCCGCCACGGTGATGCAATGTTGACTGTGGCTAATGGTATCAATAACCAAGCAGGCTTAATTGCCGCAGAGCAACTGTTGCAGATGCGCAACCAAGCACTACAAAATCAGTTAGGTTACCTGCAAGCCAATACCATTAATATTAATACCTATAACCAACGATTTGATAATACACAAGGTTCGTTATTAGCTAAGCAAACATTAGTGCTAAATAGCGGTCAAATTGACAACCAGCAAGGTTCTATTCAATCAGGCAGTAACATGCTGATTGATACTCATGGTGAGCAGCTCAATAATACGCAAAGTGGTGATAATAAAGGTATTTATGCACAAGGCGAACTGGCTCTAACCACAGGAGACCTCAATAATGAACAAGGTCGTATTGTGGCGAAAGGCCCGCTTGCATTGAACAGTCAAGGTGTTAACAACCAGCAAGGTTTAGTGGGAAGCCAATCTGGGCTTTCAATGGCAACGCAGCAACTGGATAACCGTGAAGGCGTGATCAAAGGCCACTCTGTGAGTATTGATACACAGGGGCAGCGCCTGATCAATTTTGCTAAAAAATCCGAGCAGGGCATTTTTGCTAGTCAAAACCTAGCGATAACAGTGGGTGAGTTAATTAACCGCCAAGGGCAAATACAAGCGAACCAAATTTCTCTCGATAGCCAGAAAAACCGGGTTGATAACACAGAAGGTGAAATTCTTGCTGTTAATCATTTAATGGCAAATACAGGTGCGCTGGAAAACCAACAAGGTCGCCTTCAAGCAGGTCAGCAACTGACATTAAACACCCATGGTGAAGCAGTTAATAATAGCCATACGCAAAAAAGCGGAGGGTTATTAAGTGGCGGTGGTTTATCGATTAAAAGCGGTAAACTGCTTAATCAGCAGGGACAAATTCAAAGTTCAGGCGAGGCATCACTCACCACGACAGGGATTGAAAACCAGAACGGTCAAATTTTTGCTGGCCAGTCAATGGATATCAATACGCTGCAACAGGCATTGTTAAATCAGCAAGGGACATTAGCGAGTAATGGCAAGCTCGAACTGAATATTGGGGATTTCAATAATGCCCAAGGGGTAGCGCAAGGAAAGCTTGGGCTTAGGGTGAAAGCTGCACAGATTGATAACCAAAAAGGGTTATTACTGAGCCAATCTGCGTTACAACTGACAGGAAAAAACCTCGATAATACACAAGGGGTTATCCAATCACACGGGAATGCAACGCTGGATATTCATCAGCGGGTTGAAAACCAGCAAGGGCAGCTTTTATCTGGTCAAAACCTGAGCGTGAATACTCAGCAACTCAATAATACGAGCGGTGTTATTCAAGGCCTCAATCGTGTTGAACTCGCGGTAAAACAGCAAATCGAGAATAAACAAGGCTGGATAAAAGCCAATGAAAACCTAGATGTTTCTGCGGAGTCCATTGATAACAAAAATACAGCTCAAGCAGGTAAAGGCCTTGAGGGGCTAAATGTTAGCCTTAGAACCACGCGTTTAGATAACCAAAGCGGTGCGGTTCGTGCGGGGCAAGGGATTGAAGCGAATATCGCGCAAAGCCTAAATAACACTCAAGGGATGCTATCTGCGGGGACGAAACTAAGTCTAACCGACAATGCGCAAGGTAAAGCCTTAGCCGTATCAAATCAGCAAGGGGTGATAGTCAGTAATGGCTCCGCCACGATTACGGCGAACCAGCTAACGGGTGAAGGTAAACTTGTCGCACAAAAAGCATTATCACTAACATTCCATCAACTATTTGAAAATACAGGGCGCATTCAGGCAGGGGAAAACCTAACAGCTAACTTTGCACAAGGGTTTACTAATAAAGGGCTAATTTCTAGCCTTGGCGAGCTGGCTTTAAACACCACGACCGTTATTAACCAACTTTCCGGTGAAATCAGTGGGCAAAATACCCGTATTAAAGCCAGTGGTCGGGTACTGAATACGGGGCTTATTGATGGTGTATTGACCTATATTGTTGCTAATTCCTTAGATAATTTAGGAACAGGTCGTATTTATGGTGATTTCCTCGCTATTGCGGTTAATTCGCTAGTGAATGATAAACAAGGGGACAAAGCCGCCGTTATCGCAGGACGTAAAGAGGTTAACCTTGCAGTTTCTGACCTTTTAAACCGTGACCACGCTCTGATTTACAGTGATGGCGATTTAGTTATCGGTAACCAATTGAACGACCAGCTACAAGCCATTGGTCATGCCAAAAGCGTGAAAAATCACAGTGCTAACATGGAAGCGGCCGGTAACCTCACACTAAAAACCGATAACCTTGAAAATAAAGATATCCATTTACAACTGACTGACGATGCAGTGGAAGTGAGCCGTGAGCATTTTAATTGGTACGACTACGGTAATGGGCGACGTTATAAAATTCAGCCACGTAATGGAAACCAAACTCGCTATGCCATAAATGAAGATGGCACGCTCAACAAGGAAGTGGGTATTCATTATGAAAAATCCAATCGCTGGCGGATGTTTGAGTATGGTAAGTGGACTAAATATTTCTATGAATATGACTACGACCGTATCATTTATGAAACACAAGTTGTCAAACGCGATGCAGCGTTGATCACGAGTGGTAAACATTTGACGATTGATGGGCAGCAACTGAACAATGAAAATTCACGCGTTGTTGCGGGGCAAAACCTGATCTTAACAGGCTATGACTTAAACAACGAAGAAGCGCAAGGTATTCGCCGTATTTTTGAAGATGGAAACACCATTTATCGCTATAAGGGCGGTAAAAAATGGAAAACGCGTACTAGTACATCAAAATACCAAGGAATTAATAGCGAAGAAGATTTAGCGTTACATTTATTAGAAGTTACCGAGAATGCAGGGGACATCAATAAAACGCAGGTAGATTCAGTCAAACTTAATCAACTGGTTGGGCAAGCAGAACGTGTTTCTGATGCGGATAGCCAAGAGAACCAAGGCGTAAATGTTACAGAGCAGACGTTAAAAGAGAGTAAAAATACGCCGTTAGACTTGTTGCCAGGTCAGCAAATAGAAGTAGTACAGTTACCTTCAATTTCAGCCAAAGTGGATGTTAATGACGACAAATCGGTTGATCCATCGTTACAAACGGTTGATGCCAATATCGTTAAAGGAACTGATATACAAAGTCAAAGTGATGTAGGTAAAGGGGAAAACATCACTGCGGAGACTGGCCCTCAAGGAAAAGACAATCTCGATATCGTGATAAGAACCGTCGGGCCAAATACTCAATTACCTGACAATAGCCTATTTAATCTGACACCGGGCAGTGATAGTCAATACCTGATTGAAACCGACTCGCGCTTTACCAACTATAAAAAATGGTTATCCAGTATTGATATTGTCACCAATGAGCAACTGCATAAGCGCTTAGGTGATGGTTATTATGAACAGCGTTTAGTTCGTGACCAATTGATTGAAACCACCGGTCAACGTTTATTGGGTAACTACAGTAGTGATGAAGAGCAGTACCGTGCACTGTTGACTAGCGGTGTAGCATTTGGTCAACAGTTTAATCTCACTCCAGGTATTGCGCTATCGCCTGAACAAATGGCGAACTTAACGACAGACATTGTATGGATGGTGAATAAAGAAGTCACCCTACCTGATGGTCGTGTTGAGTTAGTCAGCGTACCTCAGGTATATGTCCGAGCACGACAAGGCGATTTAAACGGTAATGGTGCCTTACTTGCGGGACGCAATGTTTCTGCCAATATGACCGGTAACATCCTCAATAGTGGTGAAATCAGTAGCCGTGAAATAACGGACTTACGTGCTGAAAATATTGAAAATAGTGGGCGTATTCAGGGGAAAGATGTCCAACTTGATGCCCTAAAAGACATTAAAAATGTTGGCGGAGAAATCCGTGGATTAGACAGCGTTTCGCTGTCAGCGGGTCGCGATATCCTTAGTGAAACAGTGCAGCGTGGTGATGGCAAATCACAATGGCTCGATCGCCCAGCCAGTATTTATGTCACAGGTGATAACGGTCAGCTTACCTTAAAAGCGGTACAAGATATTAACTTGAACGCCACCGATGTCGGCAATTTAGGGGTGGAAGGTAAAACATCCATTATTGCGGGACGCGATATCAGTTTAGAAACCCGTGATATCAGTTCGGCGTTTGATTACACCCATAACTCTAGCAATTATTATCGTGGCGAAAATAGTACTGAAGTTGGCACACAAATTCAAACTAAGGGAGATTTAACACTTTCCGCAGGACAAGATCTTTCTGCGCGTGCAGCGAATGTGTCCAGCGGCGGTGAATTAGCCGTGAATGTAGGGCGTGATATTAACCTGACCTCTGGCGTGGAAAGTAGTGATTATGCCAAGCACACCAAACACACGGATAAAGGTTTCTTATCCAGTACCACAAAAGAAACCCATGACGCAGTAAACGAACGCTTGGCTATTAGCAGTACATTTAGCGGCGACAGCGTAAAAATGACGGCGGGTAATGACGTTAATATCGAAGGGAGTAATGTACTCGGAACCAACGATGTCAATGTTAGCGCTGGAAACCAATTAAATGTGACCACTTCTGATGAGGCCTCTCATGAAACCCATATGTCGAAGACTAAAAAATCAGGGCTAATGAGTAGTGGTGGTTTAGGTTTCACCGTTGGCTCAACCTCACAAAAAGTGACTACTGAAACCGACAGCAACCAGAAAAAAGGCAGTGTGATTGGCAGCTCGGCAGGCGATGTCACACTGACGGCGGGTGGCGCAGCAAATATTCACGGTAGTGATGTGATTGCGGCGAAGGATATTAATATCACAGGGAGTGATGTGAATATTACGGCGGCTGAAAACAGCCGAACGGATATAACGACTGTGGAAAGTAAGTCTAGCGGCCTCACGGTATCATTAGGTGGTACAGCGGGCAGTCTGTTAGACGGTATGGCGCAGACAGCGAAATCGGCGAAACAGGAAGACGATGGCCAATTAGCGGCACTGAAAGGGATGAAAGCGGGTCTGCAAGGTGTGCAAGCAGAACAAGCTGGTGAGCTGGCTGGGCTGAAAAAAGGCGGCAGTGTAAAAGATGCCTTTGGTGTCAACGTGTCTTATGGCAGTAGCTCGTCAAAATCTACCACTAAAACGCAGCAACATACCGCATCTGGCAGTAGCTTAAGTGCGGGGGATAACATCAACCTCACCGCAACGGGCAAAAAAGAGGAAAGCCAAGGCAGTATTGCGGTGCAAGGCAGTCAATTAACAGCAGATAAAAACATCACGTTAACCGCCAAAAATGACATCAACCTGACCAGTGCTAGCAACACGCAAACGGTGGATGGCAAAAACTCAAGCTCAGGTAGTTCAATTGGTGCGGGTATCAGCTCAGGTGGCTGGAATGTCAATGCCAGCGTCAATAAAGGCAGCGGCTTTGAAAAAGGCAATAGTGAGTTTTACACCGATACACAGGTGGATGCAGGTAAACAACTGGCCTTGAACAGCGGTAAAGACACTACATTAACGGGTGCGCAGGTCAGTGGTGAAACGGTGAAAGCCAATGTAGGGGGCGATCTAACCTTATCCAGCCAGCAAACGACCGACAAATATGACTCGAAGCAAAAAGGCGGTAGCCTATCGGGCAGCATTGGCACAGGGTTGAATACCACGGCATCGGTGAATGTGAATAAAACCGAGATGCACAGTGATTATCAATCTGTGGATAAACAAACGGGCATCCATGCCGGAAAAGGCGGCTTTGATATCACGGTGGGTAATCATACGCAACTTGACGGTGCGGTGATTGGCAGTACGGCAGAGGCGGATAAAAACACACTGGATACGGGCACACTGGGCTTTGGGAATATCAAAAATAAAGCCGAGTATAAAGTGGAAAGCCACAGTGGTGGGTTTAGCACGGGTGGCTCGCCATTTGAAGACCAGTTGGCGGGTAATGCGGCAGGCTCCTTGCTGACCAATGTGAATAACAAGGGCAAAGAGAGCAACACCACCCATGCGGCGGTATCGGAAGGTGAGATCATCGTTCGTGATAAGGCGAACCAGCAACAAAACCTCAATGACTTAAGCCGTGATGTGGACAATGCCCATGAGAAGCTGAATACGATTTTTGACAAAGAAAAAGAGCAAAAACGGATAGAAAAGACGCAGTTAGTGGGCGAGTTAGGTAAGCAGATTACTGATATTGCGGTGACGAATGAAAGGATAAAAGCGACTAAGGAAGAAAGGAAAAACTTCGATAAAACGCCAGTCACAGATGATGAGCGGAAAAAAGCGATTGATGCCATCAAAGATCCGAACTTGAAAGGGGATGAAACGGCTATTCGAGAGGCCATATTGAATGACCGTATTGAGAAAGCAGTTCAAAGCTCGGAATGGGGTGTGGGGGGCGATAAGCGTCGGATAGTTGAGTCGGGCACAGCGTTAATTCAAGGTTTGGTCAATGGGGATGTGAACAAAGCGGTGGCAAATGCGAGTGCGCCGTATATCGCAAATGAAATTGCCAAAAATATCGGTCAGGATAATAAAGCGGGTCGATTAACGGCTCACGGAATTGCCAATGTTGCATTAGCGCTGGCAAAAGGTGAAAATGCAGGAGCACAATCAGTCGGTGCCATGACTGCTGAAGCGGTGGGCATGCTATCGGAAGAGTTGTACAAGAAAAAACCGCATGAACTGACAGAAGATGAAAAAGCGACAGTCAGTGCATTCGCGAGTCTGGCCGCAGGCATTGCGGGCGGGTTAGTGGGGGGAGATACATCGAGTGCAGCGAATGCGGCTGAGGCAGGGAAGACGACAGTTGAGAATAACTTCTTGAGTCCTGATGATAGAGATGCAAGAGATAAAGCACTTGAAGATCAAAAGGCAGGCAGAAACCTGAAGAAAGCCTCTCAAGATATTATTTATTTATCAGATAAAGATGCTTATACCGATAAGTTAGTCGATCTCTATCGTAAGGGAGAATTAGATAGTAAAGGACAACTTGAATTAACAGAATACCTTGATGCTATTGGGATACAGTTACAGTTAAGAGGTATGAGTGAAAGCGAAGCGAAAAAACAGATAGAAATTATCTTAAAGTATCCTGGTGAATTCAAAAATGATCGCTCCGCTTATTACGAAGCCTTGGGTCAATTGAGTGCGGAAGAAAAGCATGCATGGCAAGCGGCTATAGGTACGGATGCTTTATTAGCTGGTCCGGGGCGAGCTAGCCAAATAATGCGATTGGCTTTAATATCAGGTGGATCATATCAAGCAGGAACAGGGATTGGTCAAATTGCAGATGGTAAAATTGCTGAAGGCTTAATCAATGTTGGTCTTGGTAGTGCAGTTGTATCAGGTGGTTACCTAGGAAATAAAGTTACTACAGGTAAGCCAAATGGTGGAACTACTATATCGAAAGAGATAACTTATGCAGATGGTATTCATTTCGCTCTGGAGCAGAAAAATCATTTAACCACTTTTGATGGAATAACTAACAAGGGTGTATATGGAACGCATAATCTGAATCAATTTACTCAAGCAGCATCTGAAAATGGAATAAAGATTATTAGCCAGACGCCAAGTAACATTAAGGGAATTAGTGAAGTTGTGTATCAAGTACCTAAAAAAAATAGAGAAGGGAACATTATTCCTGGAGAATTTAAAGATAAACTTTATGTTAAAACAGTATATGACCCGAAAGTTTTTCCTGACCAAAAAATGTTAGATTTAGGTCAGCAAGCTGCTTCCAATGGTTACAAAGATGCGATATCTCAAGGTCGACGCGAGTATCAATCAACCGCAGGAGGGGTAAAATTCCAAGTATATTTGGATCAACAAACAGGTAGAGTTAGGAACTTTTTTCCGGTGGCTGAATGAATAATAAACAACTTTTCGAAGACATAGATTATAACAATGATCCTGAGTGGGTTATAAAAGAGTTTTTTAACTCTATATATTCTCAGCACAAGTTTTTATGGGCATTGCCATTTATCCTGAAAAGATATGGATGCTGTGTTAATGAAACTGATTGTACTTTTCCAGATTTAGATGACCCAGATCCTATGTATCATTTTGAAGGAATTATGTTCAGTGTCTATGACGGAGAGGTTATCGTACCTGAATCTGTAGGTTTTAATTACGTCAGGCTTGCATGTGAAATATATATAAAACTCCATCCGGATGATCAAAAAACAGTCAATAACCTGTTGATGCAAATACACTAAGAATGCTCCCTGCTTTACATGGGACTTAACTACCTCACTCCTCAGCCAGCCGGATAACCAACTCTCCGGCTTGGCAAGTGAGGGGTTAGTGGCTTCCTACCTCAAACCCGAACTCCTTCAACCACTTACCGCTAATGGTCAGCTGTGGGCTGGGGTTGGGTTTTCCTCGGTTCGGTAAGTAACCCACTGAATATCGTCTGGTTTTTGGGGCTTCTTCTTTAGCGGCTTATGTCTGAGTTTTTATATTTAAAGGCGAAAACGCATGTCGGCAAAATCGGCACGGTAGATAAAAAGCTCTTTGAAAATGTGATGGTAACTGGCTGAATGCACTAGCAAAAAAGGATTTTATCTGCCCGTTTTGCAATGGAATGAGTTGTTGTTGAGAATAACTATCTTAGCTTCGATGAAGCAAGAGAATTTGATAAGGCAATTACAAAATGCAGAGCTGAAGGAAGTGACTACCAACCAGTTATAGACCATTATTCTAAATTAAATAAAATAAACTCAGATAAATACAAAGCAGATTGTGATAGGTATTCACTGAACTGTACTGCCGGGTATGAAAGGTTAAAACTTGATGGTGGGATCTCAGCAGCAGAAAGGCCGACATGGTTATACGGCTCTTTAGACAATGAAGATGTAAGAAACGCTGTTTTATATGAAAATCAGAAAGATCTCGAATATGGCATGGGTAAATCAGATAACTGGGATAGGCTGGGAGCATTTGTTGCAGAGCCTGAAAATACATTTGGTTTGCTCGCAGGAGGGAAGACTTTATTCAGTTCGAATATATCAACAGGCGCTAAATTAACGGACTCTGGTTTAAGCATGGGCGCTAATGGTGGAGTTCAGCTCTATAATGGAAATACAGGCGATAAATTTGATTATTTAAACTTCTTCACTTCAGGAGTTACTGGTTGGGGAGGAAGTGGGAAATCACTCCAAACTAACATGGGGCTCAATGTTGGAAATGCTTACCTAACAAGTCAAGTTTCAGGGCAAGATTCGGAAGCTGCAATGGTTGGCACTGGTTTTGGAACAATGCTTGGTTATGGGCTAGGCTCAGGTATAACAAGTAAAATGGAGGCTGTCGAAATTAAGAATCATTTCGGGATGTCAGCAAGTAAAAAAGCATTCGAATATAGTGATAAGCCTAGATACTCTAACTTCCTTACGGAAGGAACAAAGTTTAGCCCTGTACCAGGAATTGTTGGCGGTGGATTAGGTTCGTTTAGTCTAGAATATGGCAACTCGGTTGTAAATTCTAATATTTTAGAGAATAAAAAAACTATTGAAGGAAATAAACAAGTAAATGATGGTGAAAACAAATGAAGCCGTCAATACGTTCTTTATTTTTTATAATATTGGCCTGCGCTATAGTTTTTTCAATTAGTGCTATATCAGTAGAATGGCTCTTGACTGATAGTTCTATCTTTGACTTGGAATGGAGACGTGGATTTGAGATAGGAAGCATGCTTGGCAGCTGCGTTGGTGCAGCAATTTGGCTAATGTATAAATTTAATATACGTTGAGTCCGCGACATTATGCCCGCTACTCAAGGTAGAGTTGTTGTTGAGAATAATGAGCTCAGTCAAAAAGACTATACTGATTTAGTCCAAAAATTAGTTGATGCAGAAAAACTGGTGCTGATAAAGAAGCAATTTATCAAGAAGCTAGGGATAAAAGTAATGCGGAAGATCAGAAAAACCTATCTCCAGATTGTGTCAACGATCCTGCATGCATTTATGCGGTCACAACCAATATAAAAGAAGGTAATAAGGCGGCTAAAAGCCAAATGCAAAACCTTTTTGTGGATTTAGTTTATGGTCTAAGCTCCGACGAAAGAGCGAAGCTAAATGAATTCATGTTAGAGACAAATTCTGACAGTGCGCAAAAACTTTATGATGCAATGCCAGATGGCGTGAAAAAAGTTGCTGAAGTAGCGATGATCGTTGCGGATTATCACATATTGCCAAATACAGGTAGTGTGAATCCAATGGTTGGGATCAAAGGAAAAGGGAATAAGGGAAATAAAGGAAATGAACCAAAGAATACCTCGACACCTAACGGTTCTTCATCTGACCATAAAATTATTGAGATAAAATCGGGTGGTAAAGGTGAGTGGAATAAACAACTAAATAAGCCAGAGCCAAATACAGTCTATAAAGTTGATGGTAACAATACCTATAAGACTGATTCTCAAGGGCGAGTGCAAAGTGTAGAAGCAAAACTTTCATTAAATAAAAATGATAGAAATAGCTATCAGCAATGTAAAGCTGGCAAGTGTGGTGTTGCGGGTGATGAAGGTGGACATTTAATTGGTACTCGATTTAATGAACCAGGAGAAAAAATTAACATTGTTCCAATGAATTCTAATTTGAATAGAGTTGAATGGAAAAAAATGGAGAACTTATGGGCAAAAGCTTTGAAAGAGAATAAGCAAGTTGATGTCAAAATTGAGCCTGTATATATAGGGAATAGTGATCGACCAGCAAAATTCAACGTAAGATATACAATTGAAGGAGAAAGACCGGTGATCAAAAACTTTAATGATGCTCAAGGTGGGAATTAGACATGAACGACCAAGTTATATACCAAAAAATTGGGCAATTACTTGTTGATTCTGGTCCATCTGATGCTAAAAAAATCATTGTTAGAGCTGAGCTTTTTTGTGAAAGAGATGGTTGTACCTATGAGTTTGATTATGTAAATAAAAATAATGAGTTAAATTGGTATGATCCTGATGGTAAAGCTATAAGTGATTTGACTGATACATTAGAAAATTTGAGAAGTTTTTATATTGATAATATAAAATCGGAAGAAAGTTCATTTTGGCATGGATGTGAAATTACTTTAGACTTAGAAACAATGAAAATTAATATAGATTTTAAGTACGAAGACTAAAGCAAAAGATCCCAATACAAGATTGGGATCTTCCTTGAATGATCTTACTCACTCTTCAGTCAACCGGATAATCAACTGTCCGGCTTGGCGTGTAAGGGTGTAGTGGCTGCCTACCTCAAATCCTAACTCCTTCAACCATTTCATTTACTGCTGATGGTCAGCTGTGGGCTGGGATTGGGTTTTCCTCGGTTCGGTAAGTAACCCATTGAATATCTTCTGGATTTTTGGGCTTCTTCTTTAGCGGCTTATGTCTGAGTTTTTATATTTAAAGACGAAAATGCACGTCGGCAAAATCGGCACGATAGGTTAAAATGCTCTTTTAAAATGTGTGGTAACTTGCTGAATGTACTAGGAAAAATGGGTTTTTCTGCCCGTTTTGTAATGGAATGAGTTGTTGTTGAGAATAATGCATTAACTAATGAAGATGCCAAGCCTGGTTGGGGCTTACCAATGACACCGGGCGATAAAATCAAGGCCGAAGCTGACCAAAAGATCGCAAAAGAACTTGAAAATAGTTTAGGCAGTATATTTGATTGTTCTTTTGGAATGAGTTGCTCAAATGATATTGATCAGGTAGGTAAAGATCCGAATGTTGCAAAAAAGCTAACTGCGGAAGAAAAAGAAGCCCTTGGTATTTCTGGCGGTGGTACCGCTGGTACACCTAACGGTTTTGAGCCAGATGATGAAAAATTTAAACAACAAGAAATTCAAACTACACATAGAAAAAATGAAATTAAGGAACTATTTGAATACGATAATAGTAGATCTGGTATTCAAATTGGAAATAGGACTTTAATTGAAATGCCAAATAAAGGTAATGCAAAAATTTTTAGTGGGGCGTCAGAAGCAGAAATCAAACAGTATTTTATTGAATTAACAGGTAATAAGTCACTACCAGAAGCAAGGGTCGTACCTGGTAAAGGAAATATTTATACAGTTAAAACCCCAAATGGAAGTTTTAACTTGCGTGATTTTTTAACTCAACAAGTGAAACAGGAAAAGCTTGGACAATTGATATTCCAAGAGGTATAGCCAAGGATGCTGCACCAGTAGAAATAAAATTTTTGAAGTGAGCCAAAAATGAACAAAATTTTACATTTTAAGGAAATTGTTGATGACTCAAGAGGGTTGTGGTTGTCAGGGCTTTTTGGTGCTGTTGTTGGTTGGAATCCAAATAACTCTTTTTATGAAAATAAAAATATATTCTTTTCTATAATTGAAGAATTGTTGGATAAGCAGACAATTAAATTTTGTTCCCCTGAAGATCCATTAGGGAAAGTTATTCCATATTGGGATACGGACAATAAGAACATTGTTAATTTTCTTAAGCAACATTGGCCTACTAGCGCTAATACTGAAGAAGATGATGATCTAAACTTTTATTTTTATGACATGCCTGCTGTACTATGGAAGACTGATTCAGGGAAATATGTAGGTTCATAGTTTTTATTATTTGTTGAAACTAATAATGAAAAAGAGCTCCCCGCCCCACGCAGGGAGCTCCTTGGCAGCTTTACTCCCCCTCAGCCAACCGGATGATCAACTGCCCGGCTTGGTGAGTGAGGGTGTAGTGACTGCCCACCTCAAACCCTAACTCTTGCAGCCACTTACCGCTAATGGTCAGCTGTGGGCTGGGGTTGGGTTTTCCTCGGTTCGGCAAGTAACTCACTGAGTATCGTCTGGTTTTTTGGGCTTCTTCTTTAGCGGCTTATGTCTGAGTTTTTATATTTAAAGGCAAAAACACACGTCGGGGGTGTTCGAGTCCAAACATGAAAATGCTCTTTAAAGAACTTCATTTAACCAACTGAATATACAAACAAAAATGTGTTTCACCTGCCCATTTTGCAATGAAATGAGTTGTTGTTGAGAATAACTATCTGACGGGAGCTGATAAACGAGAAGCAGATGAAAAATATGCTCGTTGTAACGGTGATAAAGATTGCCAATTAAAAGTTGTACGTGAAACTAATGAACTGAGTCAACGTAAAGATGATGAGTTATTAGCATATAAACAACAGCTAGTTAGAGAAATGGGTAAAGAAATGGAAGCGGCAGTGATCGCTTGCCAAGGTGATATGGAATGCCAACGCCAAGAATACGCAACGATAAAAACAGATTATGATAACCGCTATAGAGAACATATGAAAATAGTCACAGAAAATACATCTTTGGGGGATTTGGATTATCAATATTATCCAGATAACACACGAGTTGAGAGTGTTATTGATGGAGTTGTGAATACAGGCCCAGAAAAAGCAGTAGATCTTGCTAAAAATGTGACTAACTATGTAACTAATCATTCTGCTAGTGAAATGCTTGGTGATACCCTCCAAGTTGGTAAAATAGTTATTGGTATTCCTCAGGAGTGGTTGAGTCAAGATATTCCCGCTCAGTCATTAGAGAAAGCTTTATTTTCCTTAGGTGTATCAACAGGACATGAAATTGGTGAAGCTACCTTTTACAACATGGTTGGTACATCAGTAGTTTCTGTTGGCGGGAAAGCTCTTCAGTGGAGCAATGGCAAATGGATCCCTGTAAAAATAGGAAATCTGGAACCAGGAAACCCTTTAAGCACAAGTATAGTAAGAAATGGTGATAGATTAGTCCTTAATCAGGGTAACTTACCTACATGCGGCCTAATTCGTGTGCAATGGTTATGAATACTTCAGGGCTGAATTATGATCTTGGAAAGTTAATTACTGATGCTAAAGTTACTCCTCAAGGAGCTAGAATGAACAATTTAGCTTCAGCAATGAGAAACCAAGAACTTGCCGATGCTCGCTTTATATCTAGAGTATCTGTTGAGGATCTTGCTGCTGCAACATCAAAAGGAAATCCAGCAATTGTTGCAATGAAGCTTAATAGAGGTGGTCATGCGGTAGTTGTTGATGGGATTACAGTCAGGAACGGTCAAACTGTTGTTGCAATACGGGATCCTGCATTAGGAAGACAATATTTTACCCCTATTGATGAATTTAAAAATAAATATATGGGACAGGCAATAATCACGTCACCAAAAAAATAATAAGGAGAATATATGAATAGCAAGTGGGATTTATTTTCCTTGCAGGGAAATGTGATTAGGGAACTAAGCGGCTTTTTGTTTATTACAATGGTTGATGGCTCACTTAAAGGATTTATAGCGGATTCAGATAACATAAATAGTACAGATAAATGTACTAAGATAATTTTATCAGAAAGTAATATTAAAAAAATTTTTGAGCAAGATGAAACATTTGGAAGTTTAGTTGGCAGCAAATACTTTTATTTTGTTATGCCCATCATATTGAAAGATGTTGTTGTATGCCAAGAAAATCATGAGTTTATATTGATTAAAAGTAGTGTTTTAATATTATTCGAAGATGATATAAAACAAGAAATATTTATTTGATAATAAATCAGTGTCTCTAAAAATAGAGATCCCCAGTCCCACACTGGGATCTCCTTAGCCGCTCTACTCCCCCTCAGCCAGCCGGATAATCAGCAGTCCGGCTTAGCGGGTGAGAGTAACATTGCTACCCACCGTAAAACCTAACTCACTCAACCATTTGCCGCTGAATGTCAGTTGCTGGTTGGGGTTACCACGGTTGGGGGGCGTAATCTACTGTATAGTGTCTGGTTTTATCTCTCTCTAAGCTCAAAAACGCACATAGGGAATTTTGAGTCCAAATGCCAAAACGCACTGGGAAAAACGAGTTGTAAGTGACTAAGAAAACTAGAAAAAGTGATTTTATTGGGCTGGGTCGCAATGGAATGAGTTGTTGTTGAGAATAACTCAATGGCACTTGGTGGAAACCTTGGGTTCTTATTTGCTGATATCCCAGATTGTGATGCGAGCTGTAAAGTAGACATAACTAAAGGCATTAATAATGGTAATTTAGTTATGTCTGGAGCATCGATGGGTGTCATTGCAGCTGGCTACTCATTAGTTATAGCACCAGAAATGATAGCAACTGTTCGAGCTGCTTTAACTGGCTGTAAAGCAGCACCTGTAATATGCTTAAATGAAGTGGGTATATTTACAGCAGAGGTAGTAACACCGGGAGGAACTGGTGCCGGCGGTGCATTGATTATCGGTAAAACAGCACAAGAAGTCTCGACAGTTAAACAAGTAATACAGTCAGAAGCCAAGGCTGGTAAGATTAACTTGAATCAGTTGACGAGTGCGGAGTCAACAGTAATAAACTCAGGTAAAGATATCCTTAAGTTGCCTAATGGAAAACAAGGGACAGTCATACAGAATGCATTAGAACCTCATGAATACCAGCAAGCATTAGATATTGTTAAATATAAGGGTGGTAATTTTAAAGGAGTTGAAAAAGAAAATTTCCAAGGAATAGATGGATAGCTAGATGGTGTTCCGGTCCAATTAAAATTAGTAGAAGGGCAGAGCATCAACGCTGTTAGGCGCAATATTGTGAGTGGTGCCAAAGATATGCAAAAAGCTGGCTATCAAGGGGATCTATATGTGGATGCATCTAAAACAGGTGTAAGCATGAAAGAAATGATTGACCACTTTAAATCTGGCTCTCCAGTTAGCAATATCACAAAAGAAGGCACGGTAAATAATATTTACATTAAAACCCAAGATGGCTGGCTTAATGTTACAAGTGGCTCAATTAGTACCAATGGAGGAAAATAATGTCTAACGAAATTTTATTTCCAATTAAAAAGCTTCCTCAATTTGAAGGTATCCTCAATAGTATCGTCGATGGGTTTAATGACTTTTCTTTGTCTACAAAACAATTAACTATAGGTATATCAGCTAAAAAAGGACTAAATTTACTTGATAAGTTTATCTATATACACGACCACCAATATGATTATTTTTGTTGGATAAGTTTTAACTTTATTGAAGAAAATCTACGTGATATAGATGATATAGAGTACCCATATATGGTAAGTGTCTCCACAAGAGGTGAGAGCAACTTAAAGTTTTCAGTTTTAATTTTATATATAATATCTAGCTCATTGAATTCAAGAGTAATTTATGATGATGCTTATTTAATCCAAGCTAAAGAGCCTTATCCATCTTCTGAATTAAAACCATTTGTTGAGCGTTACATTCAAGATCTTTACTCTATTAATTAATGAGACGATCCCAGTTCTCTGCTGGGATCGTCCTTAAATATTTTACTCGTTCTCAACCAGCTGGATAATCAACTGTCCGGCTTGGCGAGTGAGGGTTGTGTCCACTCCCCACTAGTTGAGATACATTAGATTAGCCAAATTCAATATCATTCTAGAAGAGGCAGGAATGTTGGTAGTTATTATAAAGTCTCCACGACAGCACAAAGTGCAATAAAATTTGTAGAACTAAACACATATAAGCCGACGCAAGGTGAAAAAACTACAAAAATTAATAAAACTAAAGAGTAGATATTATGGAAAAATTTGAATGGATAGCTCGTGCTTTTATGCAGTCAAGTGACACCCAAATAAGTTTATTTCCTGATTGTGTAAATGTGGCAGATCAACTTGCCACAGAGTGGGAAATAGCATTAGATGACATAAGTTATGAGTTGTTATCTATTGAACAAAGCTTTGCGATTAAAGAGTTTGATGATTATATGTTATCAATCAGTGGTCCATATAATGTGCGATTTTGGAATAATGAAGCGCTTTCATTAAGTACAGAATGGGAAAAAATGAGAGCACTAGCTAGAAAGGTTGTAGTTAGCATTGGATGGTCCGAAACTCCGCCTCCAAAAGATAATTCAATATATATAAATCATAACTAATAAGTGCTCTTAATCGAATTCCACTATCATACTCGGATCCTATTAACTACCTCACTCCTCTGCCAACCGGATAATCAACCGTCCGGTTAGCGGGTGAGGGTATAGTGACTTTCGACCTCAAATTTTAAATTCTTCAACCAGCTATTATTTATAGTTAGCTGCGGCTGGGAGGTGATACCTCGGGTTGATAAGCAATTAAATGAAGATATTGGTAATAAGTGGTTCATCTATCCATTTTGTAATTGAACGAGTTGTTGTTAGAATTGATATAATAGCTAAGGATAAGAATGGAACTATTAAGTGTCTTGATTACAAGAGATCTTAAAATTGCTTATTCATTAAAAATCAAGAAAACGGCTTCTCTGAACTTAAAGCTGAAGGTAGAACTATTGTCGGGAAAGGAATATCTAGGTTTGAGGGGAAATACTAAGATACCTCCAACAGTAGTTGAAGTTGTTAGGCCAAAAGTAACTGATAATTAAGGATGTTATATGTCAATAGAAGATTTAAATAAAATTGATTTAATTACTGTTACTTGTGATGACGTAGAGCCTCCTCAAGCGATATTAGTGATTACAGATCATTTACAATGGTCAGAGTGTACTAATGAGCATCTATATAAATTGCAAGAAAAAATTAATAAATATATAGATTTTGTTGAGAGCGGAGAAATGTTAGAAAAATATCCTGATACATTTTATAAGGATATTGTGTTTAAAATTTTCTTTAAGTATAAAATTCCTTATGAGTGTATTGAGTTTATAAAGCGCGTTAGTGAAATATTATTACCTATAAAAATTCAACTGACGTATGAAGAAAAAAATATTATTGATTGAACACTTCATATCATTTTGAAATGATGTAAATACCAGTCTAAACAGGGAGCTTTAATATCAATTTTACTCCTCAGTCAGCCGAATAATCAACTGTACGATGGGGTAAGGCGGCGCGAGCACCTATATTAAACTATAATATATTCAGGTGGTTACCGCTAAAATGCCAAACCGGGAAAATAGAGGGAATAAATGTCAATAGTAGAGACAAATAAAGTAGATATGATTGGTATACCAAAAGATAATACAGATATTGTTCTATTAGGCATAACTGACCATCTATATTGGAATAAGGACATACTTGAACATTTATATTTACTACAAGAAAAAATTAATAGCTATATTCGTTTTATTGAAAGTAAAGAGGTATATGAGGCTTTCCCTGAATCGAAAGGAATTAATAATTTTTTGATAGAAATATTTTTTCTACATGAAATACCATCAGAATGCATTGAATTTCTTGAAAAAGTAAAAGGCGTACTGATTAGCATTAATACTTCATTAAGATATGAAGTAAATAGTGAATCACCCTTTGTTTAGTTTACTTGGTTGTTTTATTCAACCACTTGTCGCTGATAACCAGTTGTGGGCTAGGGGGGGGCTCGGTTCGGTAAATAACCTACTGAAATTTTTCGCTTTTGAACACCTCTCCTTTAGCTATGAAAGTCTGAATTTCGGGTGAAACTATCGCTTTTTTACGGTGAGTTGATATAACAACTGTACCGATTGACATTAAAAAAGATATATTAGAAACAACGACGAGTTAATCGTTTTGGGAGCAAAAACAAATGCATATTCATTGGTTAGAAAAAACAAAAAGCGACTTAATACATCATGGAGCTAGTGATCTTTATTATTTGGTAGAATCATTGATTAAAAAAGAAAAAATGACATATAGGCAATTTGTATATGATGCATCATATGGTATCAGTAATGGTGAAGATGAAGGATTTAATTTTGCACTGGATAGTGATTATGATGATCCAAATGACTTTGCGTCTGTTGAGTTTTATGTTGGGGGTATGGAAAGTACCGAGATCAGTGTGCCTACTTTTATAGAGTTAATACAATATTTATCAGATAATTATATCCTTGATAATCCGACTGATAAAATATCAGTCGAAAAATCAATGTTAAGAATTAGACAGCGCTACAATAAGTTTTTTAAATGAATAATTAATCTGCTTTATTTCGACTTTTAAGTGACATATTCAATCCGTGACTAAATACCATCATTGAGCGGCGACTACCAAAAACTCATTGCTAACGCATAACAGGAAAAATAGATTTATCAGCATAGAGTGCTATAGTTGATTTGAAGAATGTTATCATTTAGCGCAATTCGAGAGGCCATTTATGAGTTTTTTCCAAGAAATTTTGACTAAAGTCTTCAAACCTGCAGATGTAAAAATAGAGAATAGCGCAGATCCCGTCACAGCTATGACAGAGGCAATTAGAGCTAATATTAATATTAGCAATGATGCGATTTCAGATAATAAAATTGATGCCATGGCTGTTTTAGAGGGCTTAGCAAAAAGTTATCCGCAAAAGCTGAATTGGAAAGTATCGATTGTTGATTTATTAACTTTATTAGGTTTGGATAACAGCTTAACTGCACGAAAAAATCTAGCAGCAGAGCTTGGTTATCAAGGCGATACAAGTGATACGGCAACGATGAACGTATGGTTAATTAAAGAAGTTATTAAACAGTTAGAGCAAGCGGGTGGTAATGTCAGCGAGCTTGTGAAGCAGCTCAAAAAATAATTATTAGTTGTGCCGTAGAGAGCACTACGGCACAACTGAAAAGAGGTAATTAAATAAAAACAGTACACCCTTTATTTCTCAACGCTTCAATCATCTTGGGTTCTCCAATAAAACTATTTCACCGTAAATCGAGTTTAATTATGTTCGGCAAGTTTATTAAACTATCAGGTCATGTTTTAAGTTGATTGGCACGTAAATCCAAGTATTGGATAGATGCCATTTCACCTATTGGTTCAGGTCGAGAATACGAATGGAAGATAATCCAGCAATATCATCATTAAGTTCCGATATATTGTTATTTATCAAATGCATTTCATGTACGTTGGATAATTGAGCGTATTAATTCTTTAACTCATTGATTTAATTGGTGTAAAACTGTATTTCTGTAAGGTGGTAAGCTGAAAAATCAAAAGGATATTTGCTTTAATTGGTTATCCGTTGCATTGAAATAAACCAGTTTTTTAATCGGGATAATGCACTTGATAAAGAACGGATGCCATTATCGCTCAATGCATTAACTTTGCTATTACAGCAGGAATAGAGTCAATGTAGTTACAGGAAAGATTGAGAGCAGTTAAGTTTTCACACTGAATTCCTCGATGAGGAAAAACACTGAGCTTATTGTTATAGGCACTGATCAATCTGTACTTGAAAGGCGCTAAAATGCATGTATCAATTTCTTCTTGGCAGTTTGAATCCAAATTTAGTTCAAATTCTGAATTTGAACGTTGATGTAACATCACCTTCCTCACGTTAATGTAAACCTATTATATTAGGTGCAGTTTATCTGTAAAATATTATGACGAATAACATAATAAGACTAAGTAGAATAGTGTTTTAAGGCATTAATCGTATCTTGTTTATGATACAGTTTAAGTAAATAACGGGATATCAATACCAATCAAGGTGGCCCAAATGTCTAATATTATAGTATTAGATAATGATAATTTTTCACGTACACTGTATAACCCTGAAGAACAAGAGTCAGCGGCTATTGTGGTCTACTTTTCAGCGTCATGGTGTTTACCTTGCCAAAATATGAAGCCTATTTTTGAGCAGTTAGCGAACCATTTTGAAAAAAAGGCTATTAAGTTTGGTGTTGTTGATATAGCTCAATCCCCAATTTTAGCCCCCAAATATGGTATTAAATCGGTTCCTACTATTGCTGTTTTCAAAGGATCTCGGTTGATAAAAGCGATGCCAGGGGAGTTTTCCTTAAGCAAAGCCATAGAAGCTTTAAACCAAATTTTTTGTGTTAATTAGGTGTTGGGTTTAAAGTAACCTTTACCTCATCATGATAAAAATAAATTCATCGTTATGCTGTTATTGATTTTTGAAGGTTTACTCATTGGATGTTTGCTGGGATTAACCGGTGCGGGGGGCGGGATTTTAGCAGTGCCTGCCTTAATGGTTAGCCAAAATTGGACTGTTGCGCTGGCCGCACCTGTAGGGCTTTTAGCAATAACCTTAGCTGCTTTTATTGGTGTCATTCAAGGGCTTATTAATAAAACAATACGCTATAAAGCCGCCATATGGATTGCGATCGTCAGCATTCCTTTTGCTAAATATGGTATTTATCTTGCTCAAATCATTACGCCTATCTGGCTTACATTAGCTTTTAGCTTAGTGATGCTTTTTGTTGCGTATCGCACTTTTTTTAGCCAGTTAGCTGAGTTAAATGATGCGCCATGCCAAATTAACCAAGCAACAGGCAAATTTATTTGGAATATTAAAACGGCGTCGATATTGGGTGTTATAGGCATTATTGCCGGGCTTTTAACTGGATTATTGGGTGTTGGCGGGGGCTTCGTGATTGTTCCAGCGTTACGCAAAGTCTCTAATTTAAATATAAAAAGCATTATTGCGACATCATTAATGGTCATTTTTTGTATCGGTAGTGTGAGTATCTTAATAAATATTTTTAATGGATTTCAATACCCTAAAGAAATTAGCTTAATATTTATCATCTCTTGTATAACTGGATTGCTAATAGGGAGATTCATCATAAATTATATATCAGCCAGATGGGTTAAAAATATATTTGGGATTTTAATCGTTATTGTTTCTCTCGGGTTACTCTATTCAGTATTTGATGAATTAAATATACTTTGAGTGTGTTGTTTAAATATTAACCAGATTAAATTATTCAATAGGTAATCTAACTGTTTTTATATTTTATGCTATATGTCACTATTTTTAATTTAGTGAGTTATTGTGCCATTAGCGAATAAAAACGATTTATCTTCACCTTGAATAAGGTATAATGAATAATCGCATTTTCATCTTCTCTGATAATAGCTTAAATGGATTTTTACTATATCAATCAGGGGCGTCGTTAAAGGTTGACTAATATAACTATGACAAAACAAGATAGCTCAACAACAATAATTGATATAGCTAAGCGTGCAAATGTTACGGATATTACCGTTTCGCGTGCATTTAATCACCCTGAAATGGTAAAGAAAGAGACAAGGGACAAAATATTAGCAATTGCTCAAGAGCTCAATTATGTTCCCAATCTTTTTGCCCGAAACCTGAAAAATAAAAATAGCCGTATAATTGGTGTGGTTACAGACAGTACATTTAACCCTTTTTATGTGGTGCTCATTCAAACCGTTTCTCGCTTGGCAAAAGAGAAAGGGTATCAAGTGATGATTTTTGATTCGGATAGCGATGAAAAAGCAGAGAAAACGGCAATCGAGACCCTTGTTAGTTACAAAGCGAGTGGTATTTTGTTATCCCCAGTGCGTGATGATAAAGCCTACCAACCTAGCTATCTTTCCTTAATTGATCAACATAATGTTCCGTTAGTCTTTGTCGATCGTGCAATTTATGGTCATGAAAAAAAATATTCAGGGTTATTTTTAAAAAACTTTGAAATTGGTGCATTAACAGGAAAGTTCCTTAATGAACAAAATAGCGAGAATACATTAATTATTTCTGGTCCTAAAGATTCAGAAATTAGTTTATCTCGTTTATCTGGAATATATGCAAGTTTTCCAAATAGAAAAAATCTTAACGTCTTATATAGTAGCTATATGTTTAATAAAAATGATGAAGCTTATTTAAGACAAAAAGTACAAGAACTTTATACGCCAGGTATGTACATTGTTGGTCTAAATGGAATTATTACCGCTGGCATGTATAAAATTATTGCTGAATTAGGATTGTCATGCCGCTATTTTTCTGTCGATTTACCGCCGTATGCAGACACTTATCACTTATCTATTTCTGGTGTTCATCATGATTCAGTTTACCTTGGTGAATTAACTACAGAGTTATTATTTTCAGAAATAGAGCGTGATACAAATAAAGCCCATGAAACGAAACAAATTTTTGTTAATGGTAAGCTTGTTGTTTATTAATAAAGAATAAGAGCTTCTTTAGGACGTTCTTATTCTTTTTCTGCTATGAGTGCAATATACCTAAATATTCTGTTTTATATTCCAATATACCTAAATTGTATTAATGATTAAAAAATCGGTTAATTGCGTGTTGGTGGTAGCAGTCAATTAACCGAGTATGCTGAAATGCGGGATAACTTAGCGTTTCATTGAGCTAATAAATGTTGCTCCCCAAATAATCAAGCCTTTCACAATGTATTGAACATAAGGAGAAATACCTAGTAAATTCAATCCATTATTTAACACGCCAAGGATCATTGCTCCAATTAGTGTACCGATGATCATGCCACGCCCACCCGCAATGGAAGCGCCACCTAATACGACAGCAGCAATCGCATCTAATTCAAAGCCGACTCCAGCATTTGGTTGCCCACTCATGACTCGTGACGTAAAAATTAACCCTGCAAATGCCGCGGTAAAACCACTTATTACATAAACCAACATTTTGTAGCGCTCAACTCGAATACCACTTAAGCGAGCAGCTTCTTCATTACCGCCGATGGCATAAATATAACGGCCAAAGGAGACATGGTTTAAGACAACGTAAAAAATAAGATAAAGGCCAAGCATTAATAAAATAGGGACTTGAATGCCCATTAATTCTTCACGCCCCCAGAAGGCAAATTCTTTAGGTAACCCTGAAATTGGATAGCCGCCGGTATAAATTAATGCTAAACCTTTCGCAATAATCATCGCCCCTAATGTGACGATAATTGGTGGCATTTTTCCGTAAGCGGCTAAAATTCCGTTTATAAAGCCAAATGCTATTCCTGATAATAAACCCAGTGCAATAGCTGCATAGGGGTCCATACCATAATATTTCATCAAGCCAGCCATTAAGGTGCCGGATAATGCCATAACTGCACCGACAGATAAATCAATTCCGCCCGTTAAAATGGCAAATGTCATACCGATAGCAATAATGGCGTTAATTGAAACTTGTCGTGCAATAGTCGAAAGGTTATTTACCGTTAAAAAATGCTCGTTAAAAATGGACATGCAGGTAAATAATAGAATTAAACCAACAAGTGGTAAAAATGCCGGTATTTTGGTTAATTTAGAAAAATTAAATTTATTTTTAGTTAAAGGAATTGCACTTTGATTAGACATAGTCGTTACCCTATATAATATTGCCAGCCGCATGCACCATAATCTGAGTCGAGTTAATATCATCTCCAGTTAACTCAGCGGCAATTTCACCATCACGAAAGACCAAAACTCTGTCGCTCACACCAATAACTTCGGGTAATTCAGACGAGATCATAATAATCGAAATCCCTTTTTCAGTGAGCGAGCGCATTAGCTGGTATATTTCTGATTTTGCCCCGACATCAATACCTCGAGTGGGCTCATCAAAAATAAGAATTTTGGCTTGTTTGTTTAGCCAGCGGGCGATAACAACTTTTTGCTGATTACCACCACTTAATGTGGAAACCGCAGTGTGAGGCTCTGGTGTTTTAACTTTTACTTGAGAAATTAAATCAATGGATAAAGTCAGTTCTTTTTTGTTTTGAATTAAAAATAGTTTTTGAGCATGGTTATTCAGCCAAATATTTTCTTTAACAGAGAAGGGTAAAACCAAACCTTGGGTTTTTCGGCTTTCAGGTAATAAGCCAATGCCTAATTGCAGTGCTGCGGCGGCAGATTTAATTTTGACCTCTTTACCGTTTAAAATAACTTTTTTCTTATACGCTTTGTCTGCGCCGATCATGGCAAGGATAGTTTCGGTTCTTCCTGACCCTACAAGGCCCGCTAATCCCAAAATTTCACCTTTTTTCAACTGAATATGATTAATTGGACTATTAGCAAAACGCTGTATTTCAGCATCAAGAATAATCTCTTGTTGGTTGAATTCTCGTTTGTGTGGATAAATATTTTCCACTTCTCGTCCAACCATCATTTCAATAATGACGTCTAAATCAGTTTCATCCACTTTGCGAGAGCCAATATATTGGCCGTCACGTAACACACTAATGGTATCGCATATTTCATAAATTTCTTCTAGGTGATGAGAAATAAAAAACATGCCAACACCTTTGGCCTTTAAATCGCGCATAACATCGAATAAATGATTCGCTTCATTAGGTGTCAGCGTTGCAGTTGGCTCATCTAATACTAAAATTTTGGCATCTAAAGAAAGTGCCTTCGCAATTTCAACAAATTGTTGCTCCGCAATACTTAAATGGCTAATTGGCTCGTCAATATCGATATTGACACCAAGTTCTGCCAACAGCGCTTGGGACTTTTGACGCATGAGTTTTCTATCTAATAAACCAAATTTGTTTTTTAGCTCGCGATTTAAAAAGATATTTTCAAATGCATTTAAATAAGGAATTAGGGAAAACTCTTGGAAAATAATACCAACGCCTGCTTTGATCGCATCTCTATAATTATGAAATGTGTGCTCTTTGCCTTCTATCAGAATTTTTCCGCTATCAGGCTTGTGTATTCCACATAAAACTTTCATTAGCGTAGATTTACCTGCGCCATTTTCACCTAATAATGCGTGAACTTCCCCCTTTTCAAGGGAAAGATTAATATTATCTAACGCCTTAACCCCAGGGAAAGTTTTACTGACATCTTGTAATGCTAATAATTGCATCATATTGCTTCCCTATATTTCTTAACCGCTTAAAAATGGGTAACAAAGTCATCTGGAATAAAGTGATTCCAATATGCATTTAATTATTAATTGTTATGAAGAGGTATTGCACCCTGAACACAAGGTACAGGTGCAATACCACATTAGTCAGTTAGCATTCGATTACCAGTGGAAATCTTTCGCATTTGTTTTGTCGATTAATTTAACATCGATTGGAACTTCTTTTGGTACGTTAGCTCCCCAATATTTCGCCAGACCCATTGCTAAACCAATACGAACTTGGTCCCGAGGGAACTGGGCTGAAGTTGCAATAAATGGTGAGTTACCCTTGGCAATTTCAGCAACAGCTTCAGGTGAACCATCAACACTGACCAGTTTTACATCACGACCAGACGATTCGATAGCTGCTAATGCACCCAGTGAGCCTACATCGTTAACACTGAAAATACCGTTCAAAGTTGGATTCGCTTGCAGCATGTTTTCTGTAACGTTCATCGCCGTATCACGCTCTTGCTTACCATTCAATTTAGTGACAATTTTAATGTTTGGATATTCTTTCATTGCCGCTTCAAAGCCACGAACACGTTCGAGGATCGGTACCACTGGAATACCATCTAAAATAGCCACTTCGCCTTTGCCACCAAGTGCTTCACCTAAGCGTTTACCAGCCATTAAACCCGCATCGTAGTTTTTAGAACCGACGAAAGAGTCAATTGGGCCATTGGCTTGCGCATCAATAGCGATGACCACAACTCCTGCTTTTTTCGCTGCCAGTACCGCCGTTTCTGCACCAACGCTATCAGCAGGATTGATTAACAGAATATCGATTTTTTTCTGTAACATATCTTCGATATCGCTGGTTTGTTTTGACACATCATGAGCCGCATCAGAAATATACAGTTGAGCTCCCATATCGCCAGTTGCGCTCTCTAACGCTTCTTTCATCGTGACGAAATATTCGTTGTTTAATTCTTGAAACGACATGCCAACTGAAACGGGTTTTGCCGTAGCGTTGAACGCCATACCTAAGGTCAGGACACTTGCGGCTACAGCTAATTTTTTGAATTTACTCAACATAAGATGTTCTCCTAAAGAGCGTTTAATTATATGTAGGGTCTTAATTGTCTAGTGTTTATTTAAATTGTTAATTATTACAAACAGTTAGTGCATGTCTATGGCTTGATAACGACTTTAATTGAGTCTGCCGATTTCGCCATGACAAAGGCTTCTTCCCAATCATCAATGGAATAGAAGTGGGTAACGATATCGTCAGCGCTCACTAAGCCACGACTAAAGAGATCGATAGCAACCTCATAGCTGTATGGGCCTAAGTGGGCACCGCGAATATCAAGTTCTTTACGGTCACCAATAATTGACCAGTCAACCGTCGTTTCTTTACCAAATACGCTGAATTCAACAAAACGGCCAAGTTTACGGATCATTTCTAATCCTTGGGTCACGCCAACAGGAGCTCCAGTTGCTTCGATATAAACATCGCAGCCGTAACCTTCGGTCATCTGTTTAACTAACTTGATGGCATCTTCTTTCAGTGGGTTGATCACTACATCAGCCCCCAATTTTTTTGCTAATTCAAGGCGTTCGTCGATAGCATCGATCACAACGAGTTTTTTAGGCGTTTTGAGTTTAGCTACTTGGATCATGCATAGGCCAAGTGGCCCTGCACCAGCAATGACGACGACGTCATTTAAGTCAATATCACCACGGCGCACAGTGTGAATAGCGCAGGCCATGGGTTCGATTAATGCGGCGTCTTTATCAGAGAGTTCATCTGGGATTTTGTGAATGATAGCTCGCTCAGAAAAACGCATATATTCCGCCATTCCTCCATCTGCGACGTCTTTCTGGAACCCATAGATATCATGGGTTTCGCACATCCAGTATTTACCTGATTTACAAAAACGGCACTCCCAGCAAGGGACGATTTGTTCTGCGAGGATACGATCGCCAATTTTTAATTTATATTTTTCAGCAGATCCTTCACCCAATTCTGCAACTCTGCCATAGAACTCGTGACCAGGTACGACAGGTGCTTTGATCCATGGGTCATCACCCCAGAACATTTGTGCACCATCATTGGCTTTGCAGTCTCCCGCACAGATCCCGCAGCCATCCACTTTAATGACAACTTCACGAAAGCCTGCGGTAGGTCTTTTAATATTTTCAAAGCGATAGTCATGGGGTCCATGACAAACAACGGCTTTCATTTTTTCCGGTAGGTTACTCATGTTCTAAAACCTCTTTCTTGTTGTTAGCCCTAATGTTGACGTCAACATTAAGCGTTTTTTTATCGCTAAATTGCTTTGATTTTTTAACGCTTAACGAACAGTTCTGATACGAATGTAAGAAAAATGGTTATTTAATGTTATAAATAAAATAATGCACTTTTAATATGACGACGTCGTCATTTTTGAAAGTATGGGAAGGAAAAATTAAAATTTGTGATTTAACTCTTATTTTTAATTGCCTTCTAGGTACTTTCAATAGGGATGGAAACGTCAATCATGGATTTGTAACGCATTGAAAAATAGCCAGATAAAATAAAATTTATCTCTCGTTTTAGACTCTTTAAGAAATTAATATGAAGCCGAGTATAATTATTTTAATTGTTTTCAGAAGTGGATAATTCATGCAAAAACATTTCAGCTCACATTTTTTGATAAAAGTTTATTTTATTTACATAAAGTAAAGTGATTCAAATCATTAATTAGACGTTATTTTTATTTTCTTTTTATTGAGTAAATTGAAAGAGCAGTAGTAAAAGATTGAAATTTGATTTTTATTAAAATTAAGTATGAATACATAAAATTTGAAAGAAAAAAGGCTTTACTCTGCATTGTATTTAATAAATTCAACCAAGAATAAAGCCAAAAAGTAACAATCAATAATGTCATTTTGTCAGAAATAGGTATTTTTGTGTGGTAGTAATTAGTGGGGGGAGCCCCCACTAGTCGAGTTAAACAATCATTGGCGCAATAATAAATCCAAAGGCAACCCCTGCAATAATTCCGCCTAACCCCGGTAGCATAAAGGGGTGGTTAAGAATATATTTTCCGACGCGGGTTGAACCTGTGGAATCAAATTCAATTGCTGCTAGTGACGTTGGGTAAGTTGGTAACACGAAGACCCCAGTGACGGCGACGAAAGAGGCTAAAATAGCCCATGTTGGCATATCCAAGGCGATGGCTAATGGAATAATAAGTGGTGTGGTTGCCCCTTGGGAATAGAGTAGTGCACAGGTAAAAAACAGTACGACAGCCAATAAGATAGGGTAAGCAGATAACACATCCCCCGCAATCGCTTTGATCTGATCCATATGGGCATCAACAAAAGTGGTACCTAATGTCACAATCCCCAATATAACGGCAAGAGAGCTCATCCCAGAACGGAACGTTGGGGCTAAGACGATAGCATTTGGTGATGTTTTGCAGAAAATAACCATCAAACATGCCGCACTGAGCATACAGATGATAATGATATCACGGGTTCCCATTGGTTTACCGATGTCAAAACCTGGACGTAATTGCGGGAATGCGGCCAAAATGACAATTGCAACGGTGGCGATAAGAAAAACGACAACTGAAAATTTTTCACGGGTGGTGCTTTCGCCTTTTTTCTCTTCGTATTTATGGACTAACCCTTTTTGCAAGCGGTCTAAATAGACTTCATCATCTTCCAGTTCGCAGCCTTGGCGTGAAGCAATAAATGCTGCAACCATCGCTGCAACAAAGGATGCAGGCAAACAAACCGACATAACAACAATAAAAGTCACGCCATTGCCTTCCATAATGGTCAACATGGCAGCCATTGCTGCACTGATTGGCGAGCCTGAAATCGCGATTTGTGAGGCAACGACAGAACCTGCCAATGTGCGAGAAGGACGGATACCAGAATCTTTGGCGATTTCAGCAATAACGGGGAGCATTGAGAAAACAATAAAACCGGTTCCCGCCATAATGGTCATCACCCAAGTAGTGATTGGTGCAATAATGTTTAGGTACTTAGGATTTTTACGCATAAATGTGCTTGCGAGACGGACTAAATAATCCATTCCACCTGCGGCTTGCAATGCGGATGCAGCGACAACAACGGTCATAATAATTAAAATAACATCGACAGGGGGCGAACCTATTGGTAAACCAAATCCAATGGTTAATATTGCTAGCCCTAACCCTCCGCATAGGCCAATACCAATTCCGCCCATACGTATACCGAAGAAAATTGCACCTAGTACAACAATGATCTCTAGCCAAACCATAATCGTCTCCAATAGACAATATACTGTCATAAGTAATAGAATTTATAAAATTGATTATTTTTAATAATGGTTAAATATTTACTGTGAATTCTGGCTTGTTATTAAATGTGATTTTCCAACTCGATTTTCATACCATTGAATACCAGCTCTAACTAAAGAGCTGGTTGAGTCTATATATTTATCGGGATATTTATTAACTTCATTAACTAAAATGACAGGAACTTCAGTACACCCTAAAATGATGACCTCAGCGCCACGTGAAAATAATAAATCAGCTTGAGATTTCATAATTTCCTCAGCCAAATCTTTATTTCCAGATTTTAATAAATAAATACTTTTCATTACTCGTTTCTGGCTTTCATCATCTGGTGTAATACAGTTTAATTTTTCTTGTTCAATACTTTTTTGGTAAAGTCCCATATACATGGTTGCATTAGTCGCCAATAAGCCGATATTCTTTTTCTGAGTTAATAGAACTTCATGCATTGTCGTTTCAACAATGCTGAGCATATCCACATGGCAAGCATTTTTTAATTCATCGAACCAAAAATGAGCAGTATTACAAGGGATAACAATGCATTCTGCGCCCGCATCTTCGAGTTTCTTTAAGTAATCAGTCATTAAGGGGAGTGGTGAAACACCATGGTTAAGCAATGCTTCTGTACGATCTGGAATATCAGGAATGGATGAGATAATTAATGGAATATGTTCTTGGTCTTTATTGGCAACAGTATATGTTACAAACTTATTAAATAAATCTACGGTTGCTGCTGGGCCCATTCCACCTAATACACCAATTAAACCTTTCATTATTACGCTCCTGCGTTTTTTATCTTTTTTGATTTAAGATAAATTAGACGCGATATTACTTAACTTATTTAACATGAAATATATTGTTTAATTAATTATTAACGAGAGTTTCTAATTAATTATGACTTAGTTTTTAGCAATGTTTTTTAGGGAAGAGAAATGCAAGTAAGTATGGCGTGATGCAAGATATGCATTAAGATTTTAATATTAACTCGGATGAACGCAATGAAATGACGGGCAAACCTTGAATATAATTGGGTTTGATGGAGATGCTTGTGTTTATAAAAAATAAAGTTTGATTTTTATTAATGTTTGAAACGTTAACCTTATGCATAATACAAATAACAGACCTACAATTTAAGTATGATAATTTAACTATCGATTAACTAAATATACCAATAAAAATCTCATTATTATTTTATATTTTAACAGCAAGTCTGCTTAAGGCTTAATAACATGAAAAATATAGAAACAAAATGGTTGTACGATTTTTTAACTTTGGAATCTTGCCGACATTTTTCCCATGCAGCTGAGCAGAGAAATATTTCACAGCCCGCTTTTAGTCGGCGTATCAAAGCGTTAGAGGAGGCTATCGGAGTGGAATTGTTCGATAGAACCACGTCTCCCTTGCAGTTATCTGAAGAGGGGAAAGTGTTCCATTCTCAAGCTCGCAGTCTGCTACAGCAGTTGGAATGTAACCTGAATGAGTTATCAGGGCATAACATTTTAAGCTTACCGAATATTAAAATTGCGGCGGCGCATTCTTTATCACTAACACTGCTTCCGAAACTTGTTCATGCGTTGTCGGGGTTCGGGGAAGAGTTTGTTTATCATGTTGAAGCTATTGACGTAGTGCAAGTGGTGAATGCACTCAGAGAAGGGAAAAGTGATTTTATCATTTCATTTTATGATGAGGATTTAATGCAATCCCCGTTTTCCTGTTTGAATGTTTTTGAATCTGAGCTGTACCCTATTTGCGCGGCAGATGAATTTGGTAAACCGTTATTCGATATTTATCAACCTCAAGTGCCATTACTGAATTATACCAGTGCTTCATATATGGGGCGGTTAGTCAATCGTCGGTTAAGTGAGTTCGGTGCAATTAATTCAAAAACATTGTTTATGTCATCCATGAGCGAATTATTAAAAAACATGGCACTGGATGGCCATGGTATTGCATGGTTGCCAATTTATTCCGTGGTGAATGAATTAAAAGAAAAGAAGCTGGTTTGTCTTGATACACCGGAGTTAACGATCCCAATTCAAGCTTATATTTACCGTATGGATACTCGTTTAAATAAAACTGCCGAAGATTTTTGGCGCATCTTGAAGAGAAATATTCCAGAAGACTTAAAGCATTTGTAAAATGAGATAAAACCCCTATAACGCAAAAACCCGCCTTTTGGGCGGGTTCTCTAAATAAGGTGGTGCCCGGACTCGGAATCGAACCAAGGACACGGGGATTTTCAATCCCCTGCTCTACCGACTGAGCTATCCGGGCAACGGAGCGTATTAAACCTGATTTCAGAGGGCGAGTCAAGGCGGTTTCTAAAAACTTTCGACTGTATGCGCTTTTTTTCAACATGTTAGCTAATTTTTAAACGAAACTCCCTAAAAATCGTCAGGACAATGAAGCCCCTCGTCGTTGAACGAGGGACTTTTGTACGTCGATGTTAGCGCAGATATTTTTTTTGTGCTTTGTTCACTTTGATTAAATAGTTTCGTGACTCTGCCGCAGGGTGTTTTGTCGATAAAATTTCATACACTTCACCCGGTTCTAAGTGATTAATGCGCTGGGCCGCTTGCTTTTTATCACTATGGAAGACGCGTAGAACGCTACCTGCACCGCCATTGTATGCGGTAATAACGGCATAACGGCGAGAAGTCTGATTGCGAATGTCCCCTAAGTAGCTGTTTTGCAAGATAGCTAAATAAGCGGTACCCGTATCAATGTTCTTTTCTGGGTCGAATAAGTAACTGCGGCTTGGTACGCCGGATTTGCCTTGGGAGCGGAAAACGTCCTTTCCTGCGGTATTCGGCATGATTTGCATCAACCCTAATGCATCTGAACGGCTGACTGCATAAGGGTTAAAACTGGATTCAATTTGCATAATGGCTAGAATTAACGATTCATCGACACCATATTTTGCTGACGACTTTTTAATATACGGCAAATATTTGTGGGCGCGTTTATCTAAATGGTTAGGCACTAATTGCATTGTGACTGACCAAACAATGTTCATGCCAGATTGGCGACGCTGTATTTTATTTTCTATCAGATAATCTGCAAATTTTGTTGCTCGCCATTCCCAACGAATCGCTTCCCCTGTGTTATCTAGCACCTGACCAAATAAAAATGGCTCTTTACTGTGGGGGATATTGTTAATATCGGAATAGAGATCGATAGAGTTAGGATCATCGCCCATCAATAAAGTGGTGACAATCGCTTTTTTGAGGTGTTGTGATGGTTCTACAGCGGAAATGGTCTCAACCGTGATGGTCCCTGCATCGAAATTAATATGACTACGAGTACGGTATTCGTCCGTATATTTAACGTAATCTTTGGGCCCCGCAATTAGGACTTCCTTTATACCCCAAATATTTTCGATATTATGGGCAAACTGGCCCATTAAAATATCAAACCCATTGGTGTCTTTGACATAATCAGGGTTAAAGTCCGTTTTTTGATTGCTGGAACAAGAAATAATTAAAGGGATCAACACACTTAGGGCAAATAGTTTTTTCATACGATCCACAGTATTGGTGCAAACGTCTACCCACAGAGTAGGTAGACAGACAGATTATTTTTCAGGTGTATAGCCGTCAATGTGAATATCATGGCCTTCAAATAGGAACTTGACCATTTCTTGTTCTAACATTTTACGATCGTCTGGGTTCATTGTATTGAGTTTCTTTTCATTAATTAGCATGGTTTGTTTTGCCATCCATTGGCTCCATGCTTCTTTGGAAATCTCATTAAAAATACGTTTCCCTAACTCACCTGGGTAAAGTTGAAAATCTTGCCCATCTGCGTCACGTTGTAAGAATGTACAAAAAATCGTTCTACTCATTAAATTTTCCTCAAATATCAGGTAGTAAGGCGAGCTGTTTTAATAAACTTTCAACTGGGGCGGCAAGGCCGATAGTTGCGCCTAGGTGTAAGTTATACCAGAGTCCTTTGCCTTCATCCATGGCAGAATTAAATGTCTGAATTTTAACCTTTACAGGGATAATATCTAAATGAAAATGGCTAAATGTGTGGCGAAAGGCGATTAATTGCTCGGGAGCTTCATGGGAAAGCCCTGAACCTGCTAACCATGTTGTTAATTGTTCGCAAGATCCAAACTGTGGGAAAGCAAATAATCCCCCCCAAATACCTGATGGGGGACGCTGTTCTAGCCACACATTGTCATCGTGTTGCAAAATCAAAAACCAAGCGCTTTTCTCTGGAATTTTCTGCTTTGGTTTTTTCCCCGGATATTCTTGCCATGAATTATTGGCATAGGCAATACAGCCAAAGTTTAGCGGACAAAGCTCGCATTTCGGTTTACTGCGGGTGCAAACCATCGCACCTAAGTCCATCATTGCTTGGTTAAAAAATTCCACACCATCTCTTGGCGTGACATCAGTACTTATTTCCCATAGACGGTTTTCGACGTCTTTTTTACCCGGCCAGCCACCGATGGCGTAAGCCCGCGCTAACACGCGTTTCACATTGCCGTCCAAAATAGGGTAATGCTGTTGTTGGGATAAAGATAAAATAGCCCCTGCGGTGGAGCGACCAACCCCCGGCAAGGCTAACACGTCATCGAAAGTTGTCGGGAACTTGCCATCATACTGACTGGCAACGACTTTCGCGGCTTTGTGTAAATTACGTGCACGGGCATAATAGCCAAGACCTGTCCATAAATGTAAAACTTCATCCAACGGTGCATTGGCGAGGGCGGTAATATCCTCAAAACGAGAAATAAACTTCTCAAAATAAGGAATAACAGTACTGACTTGGGTTTGCTGTAGCATGACCTCGGATAGCCACACATGGTAAGAGGATTTTTCCTGCTGCCAGGGTAATGTTTTGCGACCATATTTGTGATACCAGTCGAGCACGGCACGTGAAAATTGTTGAGCTTCCATTGAATACTTTATTTCTATCAATTTTTTAATAATGTTAAGGATTGCAACATAGACACGATAGGCTGTAAACCGCTTATTGTGTGGTTTAGTGTAAAGTTAGCCAATTATCAACTGCAACCTTGTAGAAGTTTTGCTAAACTCCTACTCTTACCCTGTATGTTGTGGTTAGCTAATTAACCTAGCGGATTGAATTACCAAGGGTAATTTAAACATAATTGCTATTTACTAGCCTTATAGAACTTGATCGTTGGCACATTAACTTAATTGGGCAACTATTTTTAGAACCTTTATTATGATCAATAATGTTATCTCCCCCGAATATAATGAAGAAGGGCGGGTTATGCGCCGTGTCCGTAGTTTTGTCCGCCGTCAAGGGCGTCTGACAAAACGTCAGGAAGACGCATTAGAAAAAGAATGGGCCGAAATGGGGATTGATTTTGTCAATGAACCCTTTGATTTCGCCAAAGTATTCAGTAACTCAAATCCAGTAACACTGGAAATTGGGTTTGGTATGGGTGCCTCATTAGTGACCATGGCATCGCAAAATCCACAGCAAAACTTTTTGGGTATTGAAGTGCATGCACCGGGGGTAGGGGCATGCTTAGCATCGGCAAAAGAAGAAAAGGTCAGCAATGTCCGTGTGATGTGCCATGATGCTATTGAAGTGCTGGATTGCATGGTGCCAAATGAGAGCCTTGCGATGGTTCAGTTATTTTTCCCTGATCCATGGCATAAAGCAAAACACAATAAACGCCGCATTGTTCAAGTGCCATTTGCTGAGAAAATTCGCAGTAAATTGGTGGTTGGCGGTGTTTTCCATATGGCGACAGATTGGGAGCCGTATGCAGAGCATATGCTTGAAGTCATGACGAGTGTCGAAGGGTATAAAAATTTATCACCAACAGGTGATTATGTTCCTCGTCCAAGCTCAAGACCTGAAACAAAATTTGAAAAGCGAGGCCAGCGGTTAGGGCACGGTGTATGGGATTTAATGTTTGAGAGGATCAAATAATGGCTAAACAACCACGTAGTCGTCGTTTACGTAAAAAAATGCGCTTGGATGAATTCCAAGAGTTAGGTTTTACGGTTAAATGGAGCTTTAAAGAAGGTACACCGATTGAAGATGTTGACACCACCGTTGACCAACTGATTGCTGAAGTTATCGAACCAAATGGTTTAGCATTTGAAGCGAGCGGCTACCTGAGCTGGGAAGGGACTGTCTGCCTACAGAAAATTGGTAAATGTACCGAAGAACACCGTCAACTGGTAGAAAACTGGCTAAAATCAAAAGGAATGAACGACGTTATTGTTTCTGAACTGTTTGATGTTTGGTGGGAATAATCACTTTTTAGTTGATTAAATTTCGCTAAATAAATAGGCTGAGTTTTTCAGTGTTTGAAGAGGCATCCAATATTTGGGTGCCTTTATTTTCTGGAGTAAAAGTTTTGAGTGCTATGTTTTCTAACCAGCTACTTAACGACATTCTAGACCAAGTTCGACCGCTAATCGGTCAAGGTTGTGTTGCCAACTATATTCCTGCTTTAGGTTGTGTGCCTTCTCATCATCTCGGTATTGCCGTCTCCACCATTGAAGGTGATGTTTTTACTGCGGGGGATGCCCATCAACGTTTTTCCATTCAATCTATTTCGAAAGTGTTAAGCCTGACACTGGCTATGACACGCTACGAAGAAAATGAAATCTGGCGTCGTGTAGGCAAAGAGCCATCAGGGCTGCCGTTTAATTCATTAATTCAAATCGAAATGGAAAAAGGGATCCCTCGTAATCCCTTTATTAATGCAGGTGCAATTGTCATTGCAGATATGTTGCAGTCACGTCTTAGTGCACCAAAACAGCGTATGTTAGAGTTTGTCCGAAAGTTAGCCTGTGAACCGGACATTAGCTACGACACTGTTGTTGCTCGTTCTGAAATGGAGCACGCAAGTCGCAATGCGGCAATTGCATACTTAATGAAATCATTCGGCAATTTTGAAAATGATGTTTTGACAGTGCTGGAAACTTATTTTCATTATTGTTCTCTAAGTATGAGTTGTGTTGAATTAGCGAGATGTTTTTCTTATTTAACATCGCAAGGAATATCATCTTGCTCCATAGATCCCATTATCACCCCCTTACAATCAAGGCAAATTAATGCGTTGATGATGACATGTGGTATGTATGATGGCTCTGGTGAATTTGCATTTCGTATTGGAATGCCAGGGAAATCAGGTGTTGGTGGCGGTATTGTTTGTGTGGTTCCTAATCAATTTACCGTCGCAGTGTGGTCACCTGAACTTGATGCAGCAGGGAACTCTTTGGTAGGTTGCGCTGCTTTAGAGCTATTATCGAAACGAATTGGGCGTTCAGTTTTTTAATTAATTCAACGCCTTCTAGGAGATGTTATGTTACGCCGTACATTAGTTGCATTTTCACTATTAGCAAGTGCCGCGAGCCAAGCTGCGGACTATAACTGCTCGGTAACACCGAAAGATGATATTTTCATGACGCCAGAAAGCGTGCAAGTTATTGGTCGCAGTGGCGATTTAGTGATTACACCAAATGGTGATATTACCTTAAATGGCAAAAATATTGCGGCGACAGATGCGCAGAAACAGCAAGCGATCCGTTATCAATCAGCTATTCGGAACGATTTGCCTTGGATAAAACAAGAGTCTGAGAAAAAATTGGCAACGTCACGTGAAACGGTAGATAAAGTGGTTGTGAAGGTGATTGGCAGCGACAGTAATGTGCGTAAGCGTCTCACTAAATTAGAAAAAGACCTGAATGCTCAAATCAACCAAATCATTGAAACTCGCCCAAATGGCTATGTTTTTCATCATGAAGCGATGAAAAATGTGGAAGCAAAAGGCAAGCAATTGGTGAACGAAAGTTTGGGGGGAATTTTACAAGATAGTATAAATGAAATGGGGCGCAAGCAACTGTTATCAGGCGGTGATGCCAACCAAGCGCTACAAGGTATGCTAGGTAATTTAGGTGGTTTGCAGAAAGAACTTGAAACAGAATGGAAAAAGCAAGAGAAAAGCTTTCAATTGTTTGGTGTTCAAGTGTGTTCAAAAGTGACGAGTATTGAGCAACAACGTGTTTCTTTATTAAATTCCCTTAAAGCAAATTAAACAATTTTTTAAATCGCTAAAAACAGCCATATGCTTAATGCATGGCTGTTTTTTATTTGTGGGTTATTATTTTTCTTGATAAGTGTGATTCCAATTCCATTAATGGGAATGAAAATGAAATTGATTCTTATTTGATTGACATATAAGTACTGGTCTTTACAATGCGAGTTTGGCTTAATGACTTAATTGGGATCGTTTAAATGAAAAAGTTCATTCCTGCTTTACTTGTTTCTGTATTGTCATTCTCTGCACCTTTAGCCCTAGGCGCTGAATCTACCGTTTTCACTCCAAATGCTGTCACTGCCCAAAGTGCTGAAAAAGTGACCATTAAGCATTTATCGGGAGAAACGGAAGTGATTAAAAAACCTAAAAAAGTGGTTTTATTTGACTTTGGTGTATACGACTCAATGCAAAAACTGGGTTTAGGCGATAACGTTGTGGCTTTACCTACCGCAAATGCCCCTGCTTATGTAAAAGGGAGCATTCCTGCTTCAATGGAAAATGCTGGCGGCATGAAACAGCCAGATCTTGCTAAAATTGAACAATTAAAACCGGATTTAATTGTGATCACGGGGCGTCAGGGGAAATCATACGAAGCATTATCCAAAATTGCGCCAACCATTAATTTAGGCTCTGATAGCAAACATTATATTGAGTCAGTGAAAGCCAACTTAATGGTGCTGGGGGACTTATACGGTAACCAAAAGACCGTTGACGAACAAATCATTCAGCTAGACAAGACCATTGCAGATGCTCAGAAAAAAGCGGCTGATGCTAAGAAAAAAGTGCTAGTGTTAATGCACAACGATGGCAAATTAATCCCAAGTAACCAAGCGGTAGTTTACGATGTGGTAAAAGCCCAACGGGCGGAATTACCGGTTGATGAAAATGCGGATAAATCTAAACGCCGTGTTGTTGATACCAAAACCATTGCACAAGCAAACCCTGATGTGATCTTAATCGTTGATCGAAGTGAAGCTATTGGTGCTGGGAAATTAGAAAAATCAGTTTTTGAAGACACCAACATTCAAGAAACAAAAGCGTATAAAGACGGTAAAATCACTTACCTACAATCTGATCTGTGGTACTTATCAGGTGGTGGGTTTGTTAGCTTAACAGAGCAAATTAACGCGGTGGTTAACGCACTTTAATGCATATTCGCCGTTGTTCTTGGGGGCGTTTATCTTTGAAGGTCAATTTTTATTCGAGTTAAAGTTATTTTAGGCAAGGGGAGAGGCTCGCCGCCGAGTGAACACGGCAAGAGCCTCTCAACGTAGCATTAAATGAGTGAACGTGCTTTAATTGAACCCACAGGGCAGCGTTTAGGGACAATAGTTGATTCAAATCGTCGTCAGTCAGCACGACGGGTACATTGATCCATTTTTTAGGTTGTTTCTTAACCTTTTTTAGCGGTAAAAATCAGCAGCCAAGATAAACAGCCCCTCGTGATGGCGGCAATATGAAATACCCTTATTGTTATTTTTGTCGATCTCATTTTTATTTCTAATAAAAAGCCCGTAGGGTCACTTCATTCATCTTATGTTTCGCGGGCTTTCATCAATTCACTGACGTGATTATTCCTCGCCTAAAAATAGCTCTAACAGCGAGTTAAGAAATAATTTTCCATGCTCTGTGATTTGCCATTCATCAGCTGTTTCAGTGATATAACCTTTGGCTAGAGCTTCATCAAGGGCGGGTCTTACAGTTAATTCTGACAAACCAGTGTATTGAGTAAACTCTTGGCGAGGCATAGCTTCAAGTAATCGGAAGCGGTTCATGAAATATTCAAATGGCTTATCTTCAGCTTTCACATCATAAGACTGATGGGTGTAGCGACCTTCCATATAACCCCGTGGGTGCTTGGTTTTTACCGTACGTAAAATCCGCCCATCTTCAAAGGTAATTTTGCCATGGGCACCACAGCCAATCCCAAGATAATCACCAAAACGCCAGTAATTGAGGTTGTGTTCGCACTGAAACCCCGGTTTGGCATAGGCCGAGGTTTCATATTGAACATACCCCGCAGCGCTAAGTAGCTTGTGACCTTCAGTGTAAATATCCCATAGCGTATCGTCATCAGGCAGAGTCGGTGGTCTTGAACCGAATTGTGTATTGGGTTCAATCGTTAGCTGATACCAAGACAAATGGGGGGGAGCCAGTTCAATGGCTTGTTTTAAATCTGACAAGCCCTCATCACGAGTTTGTGCGGGTAAGCCATGCATTAAATCAAGATTGAAACTGCGTAAGTTGAGGTTAGCCGCCAGTTTTGCTGCACGTTTTGCTTCTTCAGCGCCATGAATGCGACCTAAAGTGATCAGCTTGTCATTACCAAAACTTTGCACACCGATTGAAATACGATTGATACCTGCGGCTTGGTAACCCGAAAAACGATCAGCTTCCACTGTTCCGGGATTGGCTTCCATGGTGACTTCGGCATGCGGATCTAATTGGATACGAGTGCGAACACCATCCATCAATGCTTGCATGGCTTCAGCTGTCAGCAAGCTCGGTGTTCCCCCCCCGATAAAAATCGTTTTAACGGGGCGGTTACCAATCAATTTCGCATCAATATTTAAGTCAGCTAATAAGTGCTCAACATATTCTTTTTGCGGGATCTCCCCTTTCAGGGTATGCGAATTAAAGTCGCAATATGGGCACTTTTGTACACACCAAGGAATATGGATATATAAGCTCAGTGGTGGCAATTTATCCATCTTTTAGGGCATCCAGCATCATTGCTAAGGCTTTACCACGATGGGAAACAGCTTGTTTTTCTGCTTTACTTAATTGGGCGGAAGTACAACCGAGTTCTGGCACGTAAAAGATAGGGTCGTAACCGAAACCCCCTTGTCCTTTACGTTCACGAGTGATAATGCCGTGCCAACGGCCGTGAAAGACCAGTGGCGTAGGATCTTCGGCATGGCGCAGATAAACCAACACGCAGTTAAATTGTGCCTGACGCTGACCATCAGGCACATCTTTCATTGCATCCAATAGTTTAACGAGGTTTTGCTCGTCCGTTGCATCTTCCCCTGCATAGCGTGCCGAGTAGATCCCCGGCGCGCCACCAAGCGCATCAACTGAGATCCCTGAATCATCGGCGATCGCAGGTAAACCCGTTTGTGCCGCAGCGTGTCGAGCTTTTAGGATCGCATTTTCAATAAAGGTTAAACCAGTCTCTTCTGCGGACTCAACGCCCAATGACGTTTGTGCAACGATATCCATGCCGAAATCGCGGAGTAGGTCAGCTAACTCATTTACCTTGCCGGGATTACCGGTGGCTAAAACAACTTTTTGCATCGTTTAAAACTCGTTTTTACATAATACCAATGGAATACATCATCGCGGTCAATGATGGGTCAATCATCAGGGAAATATCCACACGTAAATAATTCAAGGCAATTAAGATAAACATCACAATCATTGCGGAGAAATCTAAGCCTCCCATTGCGGGGATAATACGGCGAATTGGTGCCATTAATGGCTCAGTTAATTGGTATAATAAATAGTCAACAGGATTACGGCCTTGGCTGACCCAACTGAGGATTGCGCGGATCAATATCATCCAAAAAACCAATTTACCAGCGTATGTTAGCAGTAAGATGATCCCCATTGGTAGAATAGTCACGCCTAAGATAGGCAGTAAGTTGGTTACCCACATGCCAAAAATAATCGCTGCAATGGCTAAAACGAAGGCAACAACAACGGATGCGCTATCAATTGAGCCGATTGCTGGGATCACACGGCGCAGAGGTGCCACGATAGGCTGTGTGGCTTTTACCACAAACTTGGAAAATGGATTATAGAAATCTGCACGGACACACTGCATCCAAACGCGGAGCAGTAACACAAAAATATACAGTTGGATCAAAGTAGTAACGACAAATACTAAAGTCTTCATGGCTCATTCCGCGATTAATTAAAAAAGTTTTTCCATTTCTTCTGCTCTGTTGATGGCACTTTGCATCGCGTTAGCAACAGTTTGCGGAAGGTTTTCATTGTAAAATTGCTCTAAAGCCATCGCGGTGGTACCGCCTTTAGAGGTGACTTGTTCACGTAAGGTTGAAAAAGCCGTGTCGTGCTGGGATTTTGCCAGTTCAACGGAGCCTTCAATGGCATTGAGCACTAATTCACGTGCTTGCACGGCATCATAGCCGAGTTGCTCTGCTTTTTGTTGCATGGCTTCCATAAACAAAAAGAAATAAGCAGGTGAACTCCCGGTAATTGCGATGATATTATTGATTTCTTGCTCTTTTTGGCACCAAATTGTCGAACCTACACTTTGCATCAATTGTTGTGCGAATTGTTTATCTTGCTCAGTCACTTTGGCTTGCGCAAATAACCCGCTAACACCTTTACCAACCAAAGAAGGGGTGTTTGGCATGATGCGCACTAAATTCAATTGATGGGAAAAATAGTCGTTATAGCGTTCTGCGGGAATGCCAGCAGCTATAGTTAGCACTAACTTTTTATCAAAATCAGTCGCATTTTTCAGTGGCTCACAAACTTCTTTCATCATTTGTGGTTTAACCGCTAGCACAATGACATCTGCGTGCTTAACTGCTGCAAGGTTATCATCACTGCTAATAACGCCATATTGTGAGGCAATTTTATCTCGGCGTACTGGCGTTGGAGAACAAACAGTGATCATCGATGCGGGGTAACCGTGGCTAACGAGCCCTGCGATGATTGCGTGAGCCATATTCCCAGCTCCGATGAAAGCAATTTTACGGTGTTGCATTCTGTTCTCCTTATTATTGATGGTATTGGCGTGCGCCAAAAATCGCAGTTCCTATCCGCACAAGGGTTGAGCCGCAGTGAATAGCAGCACGCATATCGTCAGTCATTCCCATCGAAAGGGTGTCGACTGTTGGGTAAATGGCTTGTAGTTGCTTAAAGGCATTATTCATTCGATGAAATGTTTCACACTGACGGTTATAGTCTGTTTCTGGCGCAGGGATTGTCATCAAACCCCGCAAAACAAGGTTTGGCATGGTCACAACTTGAGCGGCGAGCTCCTCGACATCGTTTAATGTAATGCCAGATTTGCTATTTTCATCGCTAATATTAATTTGGATGAGCACGTTTAGAGGTGCTTTATTGCTAGGGCGTTGGTCATTTAGACGTTGAGCTATTTTGACTCTGTCTAGCGTGTGGAACCAATCGAAATGCTCTGCAACTAAACGGCTTTTATTGGATTGCAGTGGGCCGATAAAATGCCAAACAAGGTCAGTTCTATCTGAAAAATAATGAATTTTTTCAACGCCTTCTTGAACGTAGTTTTCACCGAATTGGCGCTGACCCGCTTCGATGGCTTCTAAAATAGCGTCGCAAGGCTTGGTTTTACTAACCGCCAGCAGTGTAATGTCCTGTGGTGAACGATGACATTCTTCAGCAGCAGTTTGAATACGTGCGGTAACATCAGAGATATTATTTTGAATGGTCATGTGTTTATTCATTATAGTTTAATTCAATACTATTTTATTCATGGTGTTCATGAACAGTGACTTGACCATAGTGTAAAGCAATTCGCGTTAGAACGGCACCTTTGCATCAGATTTCCGTGAAAAATAACTGCAAATTCGGGCAAAATTAACTATGTTGCTCAAACCAACTTTCAAGGATCACCACTGCGGAGGCTGAATCCACTTTTCCTTTGCTAAGTGCACGGTAGCCACCTTGCTCAAATAATCCCGCTTTTGCCTCAACGGTAGAAAGCCGTTCATCATGCAATTCGACTTTGACACCAAAACGGCCATGAATGCGATTTGCAAAATTGCGAGCTTGGCTTGTGACCAATTGCTCAGTGCCATCCATATTAAGCGGAAGGCCAACAATAACCAACTGAGGAAGCCATTCTTTAAGTAACTTTTCGATTTGTTGCCAATCAGGGCGTCCATCACTTGCTTTCAGCGATGTTAATGGGCGCGCAGTACCCGTGATCTCTTGTCCAATTGCAACACCAATACTTTTAGTTCCAAAATCAAAGGCTAATAGTGTTCTACCTGACATTATGCGTGCCCCGCCTGCATGGAGATAGTGTGAATATTTACGCCAAGTAAGTTTGCCGCAGCCGCCCAACGTTCATTAATTGGGGTATCAAAAATCAGCTCAGGGGATGCTTCAACTGTCAACCAGCTATTTTCCATAATTTCCCGCTCTAATTGCCCCGGTTCCCAACTGGAATAACCTAATGCGACTAAAGAATTTTTCGGTGATTGGTCACTACCGAGTGTTTCTAAAATATCTTTCGATGTGGTGACCATCACGTCATCGTTAAGATGCAAGCTAGATAAAAAGCCACTAATGGGGGTATGTAAGATAAAACCATGTTCTTCCGCAACCGGTCCGCCAGCGATTACAGGGCGTTGCAAATTACGCTTATTCACATTATCGGATACCGAAATTTCGAGCTTTTTCAGCATGGTATCGACTGAAAAGTCATCAATGGGTTTATTAATCACCAAACCCATTGCGCCTTTTTCATTATGTTCACACACATAAACCACAGACTGCTCAAAATAAGGGTCTATGAGGGATGGCATGGCAATAAGAAAATGGTTTTGCAGATTCAAACTTAAACTCCATTCATTTTTACTCAATACATTGGCTAAAGGGTCGAGATGACCTCTTTAGCCAGATCTATCACTTATTTTTTCAAACGACGCTCAATGGCATCCATCAACATACCTGTGATGGAAATATCGAAAGCCGCTTCGATTTCACGAGCACAGGTTGGGCTGGTGACGTTAATTTCAGTCAGGCGATCTCCAATGATATCTAACCCAACGAATACTAAGCCTTTTTCTTTCAGCGTTGGTGCGACTGCGCGCGCAATTGCCCAATCACTTTCTGTTAACGGGCGCGCTTCGCCGCGACCACCAGCGGCTAAATTACCACGAGTTTCACCTTGTGCAGGGATGCGTGCTAAACAGTAAGGTACTGGTTCACCATCAACAACTAACACGCGCTTATCGCCATCTTTGATGGCAGGCAAAAAGTTTTGTGCCATGCAGTAGCGTGAGCTGTGCTCTGTGAGAGTCTCAATGATCACACCAATATTCGGGTCATCTTGTTTCAAACGGAAAATCGATGCTCCCCCCATACCATCAAGGGGCTTGAAAATAACATCCCCATGTTTTTGGTGAAATTCTCTTAACTTTTGCGGACTGCGAGTCACTAAGGTGTCAGGTGTTAATTCAGGGAACCAAGCGGTAAATAATTTTTCATTACAGTCTCTGAGGCTTTGTGGTTTATTCACAATGAGAGAACCCGCTTGTTCTGCGCGTTCTAAGATATAGGTTGCATAAATAAACTCGGTATCAAATGGCGGATCTTTGCGCATTAAAATAGCATCAAGGGAGCCGAGAGCGATATCTTGTTCACTATGGAATTCGTACCATTTGGCTGGATTTTCTTCGACCGTGACGATTTTAGTCTGTGCACGAGCTTCACCTTGATGTAAATAAAGGTCATTCATTTCCATATAATGGATTTCATAACCACGACGCTGAGCTTCCAACATCATTGCAAAACTGGTGTCTTTCTTGATTTTGATGGATGAAATAGGATCCATCACTATACCGAGCTTGATCATTTTTTCTCCTTAACCCAGATCACCTAAGCGCACTTGCAGTGCAGTGATAGCGGTTAGCGCAGTCGTTTCTGTTCTAAGAACTCTAGGGCCTAACAGTATATCGGTAAATTGATAATTGGCTGTCATGGCGATTTCATCCGCTGAAAGCCCGCCTTCTGGGCCAATCAACAGTCTTACTTTTTTTAATTGAGTCGGCAGCGTATTGATACTTTCTGTCGCTCTTGGGTGAAGATTTACTTTGAATGCACCATCATCCTCAGCACACCAAGCCTCAAGGCTTTGTACTGGACGAATCTCGGGGAGGCGGTTTCTGCCGCATTGCTCACAAGCGGCAATGGCAATTTTTTGCCATTGTTGTCGTTTTTTCTCTAGCCGCTCTCCATCAAGACGTACACCACAACGCTCTGAAATTAAAGGTGTAATCGTATTAACACCTAACTCGACGGATTTTTGAATGGTAAATTCCATTTTTTCCCCACGAGACATCACCTGACCTAAATGGAGGTCAAGAGGGGATTCTCTATCATCAAGCTTGCCACTTTCAATGTAGACCTGAACATGCTTTTTCGACGCTGCTGTAATCTCAGCACTAAACGTTTGGTTGCTGCCATCAAACAGCTCAAGCTTTTGGCCAATCATCATGCGAAGGACTCTGCCTACATGGTTTGCGGCATCATCACCAAGAGAAATGGTTGTATTGGTTTGTATTGGCTCAGGGTGATAAATGCGTGGAATGCGCATGACGTTTCCTTAGTACAGACTCGATTAATAAATATGATAACTCTGGTGAATATGGGGATTGAATCGTAAAACTCAAGTTCTGCTATCTAGTTTATAACGAAAAAAAGGGTATTTATAGTGCGTCTGTGCCATCGTTGTTAAATTAGACGTGACTGATAAATAAAAAGAAAAATTTGAGCTCGAATAAGCTGACGATATTAAGCGGAATAAAAGTGTTTAGGTTGTGAGTCTTCCTGAGTATATTTATTTTTCTCTCCATAATGGAATAAGGAGTTAACATGTTTGATTTCGGGTACTTAGCGTTAGAAAAATGCATTTTTATATTTAATGAGATCATAAATTTTTTATTAAAACTGAAAGCACAATGGAATTGTTTTTATGGTGAACTGATTAATATCATGGTTAATAAGGAAGTTTATTTAATTTCAACGCTATTAGTTCTATCTGTAATTATTAATCGTAAGTTGTTGAGTTATATCCCTAAAAAGTATTTTCAATTATCTCCTATAGATGTCAGCTATTTTTCATTGATACTTATTTATTCAATATTGGGCGGGAGTATTTTTTTCACATTGGATCATTTGCTTGTTATTTTTTTCTTATTGCTATTTTTAAACTTCGCTATTTTATTATTGATTATAGATTATAAAATAGGGTATTTACCGAATGTATTAACATTTCCATTTTTAATCACGGGCTTACTATATCAAATCAGTGTACCAGCAGGGAATGTTGTCTCGGCGATTTATGCCATTGTAGTTGCTTACCTTAGTGTTTTTGCATTAACCGTTGTGATGGAAAAAATCAAAAAACAGCCACAAATGGGGCGAGGGGATTTTAAACTGATTGCTGCATGCGCAGCATGGCTAGGTGTGTTGAATTTACCCTATTTTTTGGGAGTAGCAGCAGCGCTAGGGCTAATGCACTACAGTATGAGTTATTGGGTATTGCCTAGATTAAAGGCGATTAATGGAAAATTGCATTTAATGAGTGGAAGTTGTGTGAATACGGGAAGCCCGACTATTCCTTTTGGGCCAGCAATCTTGGTTAGTGCAACTATTTGGCTGTGTTTATCACTTATTCAATAATAAATGAATGACACAGCCAAATGACGAACTTATTCCATTACTTGACGGCTTTTACCATAGTATCTAGGAATTGTTGCCATTTATCTGTTGCTCCAAGGTAGTTCTGTAGTGGTACTCGCAACCATTGAGCGTTTTGTTGAATAAGTAATGTTGGAAAACCAGAAGCGCCAGATTGCCCTAATAGTTTTTGACTGTCTTGAATATGAGCTGCTGTTTCATTTTGCTCGCACAGTGCATAATCAGTGGTATATTGCGCTACATCCAGACCAATGCTTTGCGCTAAATCCATAAGGACAGATGTATCGTTAATATGGCGGCCTGAAATATAGTGGGCTTTTTGAATGGCTTTTAGCATTTCAAAGCCTTTTCCTTGCTTTGTTGCTGCCAATATCGCTGTTTGCGGTATTGCGGAGTCCATCACTAAATTAGGCTCATGTAACATTGTGAGGTAGTCATCACTAAAGACTTGCCCTGTCATTGATGCGATGCGTTTATCTGATTGGATAATATGTTGACGGAAATCATCATCTAAATGCAGGCGAGAGCGACCGGCTAACATGCCACCACCATGCATTTCGATATGAATGTTTGGGTGTTTTGCGGCAACCTCAATCAGTGGCGCTGCCGCATAACACCAACCACAATAAGGGTCGTAAATATAATGTAGGGTAATATTGCTCATAATAATGTCTCATTGGGCTATTTATTAATATATGAAGGGTTGTACCATAACCTATCCCCCTAAATCATTTTGTTTTTAATGTGCCTCTACAATTTAAAAGAAGAGTCAAAAATAAATGAAACAGAGGGGATAGCTTGGCGACATTATTGAGGCCACTGCATTTCGCCTTTAACCACTTTGGCACTTAGTGCTAAGCTCGATTTTTCATCTAAATTAGGATATTGAGTTTCCATTTTATTAATCAGCTCATCGGCATTTTTACTTACTTTCATTGCTGCTTCAAAGTCATTTAAATATTGCTGAGTAAATGTGACGGTTCCAATATCAAATTTAGAAGTGCCGGTAAAATGTCCAGGTACAACGGTATCGGGTTTTAGCGCCTTAATACTCTCTAACGTTTGTTGCCAATTTTGGCGTGAACCTTCAGTTTGCGTATCTGCCACCCAAACATGAATATTATCCGAAACGATGACTCCTCCCACAACTGCTTTTAAGGAGGGGATCCATACATAAGTTCTATCCGCGGATGTACCATCTAGTCCTTTGATTTCTAGCGTTTCACCATCGACGGTAAAGCTATTTCCTTTAATAACGTCAGGAACAACGATATAGCTTGGAACTTGATTTTTTAATTCACTTCCCCAATAGGCAAGTTTGGCATCTTTAGTTGCATTAATAGCTTTAACTGTTTCGGCTGTTGCTATCACTTTTGCCTCAGGGAAGGCTTTGGTTACTGTCTCTAAACCAAAATAATAATCAGGATCTGAATGGCTAATATAAATGGTGGTTAATTTTTTATTCAGTTTTTGGATTTTATCGACCAGCTTTTGTGCATCATTATTTTGAAACTGAGCATCGATGAGCGCCACTTCTGTTGGGCCGCTAATAATTTCAGATGAAACAGGGAAAACACTGTTAAGACCTGGGTTATATACGTCTAGTGTTAGCTTTTCGGCCTGTGCCATATTCAGGGTTGTTATGAATAATGTGGTTGCTGCTAATAAGTTGAATTTCATTTTTATATCCTAAAATAAAGTCAAGCAGTTAAATGTTTTTTGGCTTGGCGTGTATATTAGATTGTAATAATAGTGGGAAAAACAGCATAATTAGAGCTTGTTTGTTGCATAAATCGAACGAATAAGGGTGTTATGGATAGACTAAAAGCAGTAGAAGTGTTTATCACAATCGTGGAAAGTGGCAGTTTAAGCAGTGCGGCAGACAAATTAGATATGTCCCGTGCAATGGTAACGCGTTATTTATCCGAGATGGAGCAATGGGCGGGAGTACGGTTATTAAACCGTACAACAAGGCGACTTAGTTTAACCTCAGCAGGTGAAGGTGTTTACCAGCAATCGTTACAGCTAAACGCGATTTCCCAAACCGTGCCAGTTCAGCAAGAACATGATAGCCAAGCATTGTCAGGGCTTGTGCGTATCAGTTGCTCGCAATCTATAGCCCAAAGTGCACTCGCCATTGCAATCACTGAGTTTATGCAGCAGTACCCCAATATGACAATTGATATGCAGATCTCGAATAAATCAGTAAACCTTATTGAAGAGCGCATCGATTTAGCCATTCGTATCACGAACCAGTTAGAGCCGAGTTTAATTGCTAGGCCTCTTTCAACTTGCTATTCAGTAATTTGTGCGTCTCCGCGTTTTTTGGACGGAAAAAAACGACCAACGAAACCGGCAGATTTAGCATTACTGGACTGTTTAACGTATAACTTTTTTGGTCGTAGCATATGGACGTTTGAAAAACAGGGTGAGCAGCATACGGTGCTAGTGGATGGACGGCTGAGTGCTAATGAGTCGATTTTTATTGCCGAAGCGACCTTAAAAGGGGCAGGAATTTCTATGCAGCCTTACTATTCAGTTGCAAAGTATTTAGACTCAGGGGAACTTATCCAATTATTACCTGATTATACCCCGATGCCGTTAGGTATTTACGCGGTGTATACCAGCCGACAAAAAATGCCAACTTCATTACGTGTTGTGATTGATTATCTTGCCAACTGGTTTAGTACCTCACCGCATTGGTTATCACTGATGCAGCAAGGCCTGCGTTAAATTTTGCTCAATTTGGTTAAATTGGTTCTTTAAGTGTTGTGTAAAAATGGTTGTGAGTTGTGATGACGGTCGGTGAATAGGCTTAATTAAACTCACCGTAAAAGGAATTGAAAAACTTAATGGGCGCAATGCTAATTTACCTGAAGATTGCTGATGGAAATCCAGAGCAGTCAGAGGGTTAACTATCGATATTCCAATACCTTTCAGTGCCATAGCACAAATAGAAGATGCGGAATGTGTTTCCATCACCATTTTTCGGTCAATTTTCTGCTCTGCAAACGTTGAGTCAATTAATTGGCGATAACTATCCGTTAAAGACAAGCTGATAAAACGCTGGTGGTGAAAATCGCTGGGGGTTAGCACTTTTTTGTGGGTGAGTGGGTGCTCGGCGGATAAAACACACACTTCATTTAAACTTCCCAGTGTTTGTTGCTCAGTACCAGGTGGCATCTGCTGATGTTCGGTTAAACCAAAGTCATAGCGCTGGGCAGAAAGCCATTCCTCAAGCACAGGAGACTCTTGAGGGATCACCGTAATACTGACATCGGGGTAGTTTTCCATAAAAGATTGGCAGACGGATGGTAAAAGAGATTGGGCGAAAGCTGGCAAGCAGGTTACTGAGATTTGAGCATGTTCAAAACGACGGATCGTTTCGGCTGAGTTTTTGATGCGCTCTAACCCGTAATAAGAGCGTTCGACCTCTTCTAAAAATCGCAGCCCTTGCACGGTGGGGTGCAAGCGTCCTTTGACTCGGTCAAAAAGCTTAAATTGTAATAGATGCTCAAGACGAGCCAACTCACGGCTAATGGTTGGCTGTGATGTATTCAGTAATGCGGCGGCCTCCGTTAAGTTAGGGGTGGTCATCACTGCACGAAATATTTCAATATGTCGCCATGAAATGGCTTGCATTTTTCACCTCAAAATTAAATCCATATCAAATATGAATAGACTTTAGCAAAATGGATATTTTTTTTCCCATCTTATTCTTTGAATAATAGACTTTAATAGAATAAAAACTTGCAAACGAGAAACATCATGACGTCATTCGCAACCACCACAAGCCAATATTTAACTCCTGAACATTTACGTGCGTTACCCGCACAATATGGTACCCCTGTTTGGGTCTATGACAGCTCGGTAATTATTGAGCGTATCAAGCAATTACAAATTTTTGATACGGTGCGTTTTGCACAAAAAGCCAGCTCCAATATTCATATTTTACGCCTAATGAAAGAACAGGGTGTTAAAGTGGATTCGGTTTCTTTAGGGGAAATTGAACGTGCGCTGGTGGCTGGCTTCAAGCCGGGGCGTGATAAATCAGAAATCGTGTTTACCGCAGATGTGCTGGATAGAGCAACACTGGCTAAAGTGACGGAATTGGATATTCCTGTCAACGCGGGTTCAATCGATATGTTAGATCAAATAGGCCAGCAAAAAGTGGGGCACCCTGTTTGGCTACGCATTAATCCGGGCTTTGGTCATGGTCATAGTCAAAAAACCAATACGGGTGGTGAAAATAGCAAACACGGCATTTGGCACGAAGATTTGCCTGCTGCATTAGAAAAAATTCGCCATTACAATTTATCGTTAATCGGTATTCATATGCATATTGGGTCTGGTGTAGATTATCAACATCTTGCCGATGTGTGTGATTCAATGGTGGCACTGGTGACCACGGCAGGGGTTGATATTCATGCTATTTCAGCAGGCGGCGGATTATCGACGCCTTACCGTGAAGGTGATGAATTAATCGATGTGCAGCATTACTATAGCTTATGGGATAACGCTCGCCAGCGTATAGCCCAACATCTGGGGCACGGCATTGAGCTTGAAATAGAACCCGGTCGTTATTTAGTTGCAGAGTCAGGGGTTTTGCTGGCGGAAGTTCGAGCGGTTAAAGATATGGGCAGTCGCCACTATGTTTTAGTTGATAGTGGATTTAATGATTTAATGCGCCCAGCGATGTATGGTAGTTACCATCACATTTCTGTTTTGCCCGCAGACGGAAGCATTGCGGATGAGTCCCAATTAAAAGATACCATTATCGCTGGTCCTTTATGTGAATCTGGTGATGTATTTACCCAGCTCGAGGGGGGGCTCGTGGTGACTCGTGCGTTACCTAAAGTCAATGTGGGGGATTACTTGGTTTTCCACGATACTGGGGCTTATGGCGCATCAATGTCTTCAAACTATAATAGCCGCCCATTATTACCAGAGGTGATGTTTATTGATGGCAAACCTCAATTAATTCGCCGTCGCCAAACGATTGAAGAATTATTGGCGTTAGAGCTATCCGTGTAAAAACAGATTAAATACGATAAAAACAGCGACTAACTCGCTGGAGGTTGTTAATAAAGTGGGATAAAAGCGCGATTTTTACCACTTTGTGTTTTCAGGCAAAAATCAATATATTGATTTTCCTTGCTTATTTTCAAAACCTATCAAACCTGCCGCCAAACATAACATGTTTGTCAACAGTCTGAAACGCAAGGAGCGTAATATGCTCCTTGCGTTTTATTCTTCGGTTATTGTGTCTAAGCCGCTTTCTTTTTCTTACTGCTGTCTTCGTTTGAAGGTTCACTCGGAGACTTTTTTGATGGTAGTACGCCTAAATCATCAAATTCAAACTCATCCACATTAATGGTACGTAAGCGGCTGATTTCTGCTTTACGTAAGATATCGGCCTCTTCCTGCGTGATCACATTTTCAGGAAGCATTTGATCCGCTAGTTTGTCCAAACGGGTGAAGCTTAGCTTGCGTTCTTTCAGACGGCAGATGCGTTCGAAAATAGGCTCTGCGGCAATAATATCGAATAACGCTTGGTTTACTAACCCGTGCGGGTTATTTTCTGTTGGTGTCAGGTATTGCCCACGACCTAATCTGTCACGGGTTTCTGACGGCTCCATTAACAGTTGAGCCAATTTATGATCCAGTCTGTCTGATGGCATAGACATCGCGCGACCAGTCGGGAATAAAGTCACTCGCATCATAGCGGCCACCATTTTGTTCGGGAAGTTTTTCAACAAATCATCAATTGCTTTTTCAGACTGATATAAACAATCTTCAACCGCCCATTTTACCAACGGTAAATCCGCTTTTTGACGACCTTCATCCTCATAGCGTTTCAACGTCGCAGATGCGAGGTACAGATTGCTGAGAATATCTCCTAAACGGGCTGAAATACGTTCGCGACGTTTTAAGCTACCCCCTAACACGCCCATCGCAACATCCGATAATAACGCTAAGTTAGCACTGTGGCGGTTTAACATTTGATAATAACGGCGCGTTTCATCTTTGGTTGGTGCGCTACTGCCGCGACCATTGGTTAAACCTAGCCAGAAGCTGCGAAATAGGTTACTAATGACGTGACCAATGTGACCAAATACAGCTTTATCAAACTTGTGTAGATTGTTATCTTGCGCAGCAGCCATTTCTTCTAAGACAAAAGGATGGCAACGGATCGCACCTTGCCCAAAGATGATCATGCTACGGGTGAGGATATTCGCACCTTCTACAGTAATCGCGATCGGTGCACCTTGGTAAGCTCGCGCAACAAAGTTGGAATCCCCTAAACAGATGCCTTTACCGCCAGTAATATCCATCGCATCAATAATTGAACGTTGACCTCGGTGAGTACAATGGTATTTAACAATAGCGGAAAGTACTGCGGGTTTTTCACCTAACATAATACCTGAGGTAATGAGTGTCGCGGCGGCATCCATTAAGTAGGTATTACCTGCGATGCGTGCTAACGGCTCCTCAATACCTTCCATTTTACCAATCGGTAATTTGAATTGGCGGCGGATATAGGCGTAAGCACCTGTTGCAATAGCGATACTTTTCAAGCTACCTGTTGAGTTTGATGGCAGAGTAATTCCGCGTCCAACAGAAAGACATTCGACTAACATCCTCCAACCTTGCCCCGCCATTTTAGGCCCACCGATAATGTAATCGATAGGGACAAAAATATCTTTTCCACGAGTTGGACCATTCATAAATGGAATATTGAGTGGGAAGTGGCGATGACCAATTTCAACTCCCGGTGTGTTAGTTGGGATCAGTGCACATGTAATGCCGAGGTTTTTCTCCCCACCTAATAATTGGTCTGGGTCTGACAGCTTAAATGCAAGACCAAGTACAGTCGCAATAGGGGCTAAGGTAATATAGCGTTTATTCCATGATAAGCGCATACCTAATACTTGCTCACCTTGCCATTCTCCCATACAGACAACACCTGAATCTGGGATCGCCCCCGCATCGGAACCTGCCTCAGGGCTCGTTAAGGCAAAGCAAGGGATCTCTTCACCCGTTGCGAGACCAGGTAAATAGCGTTGCTTTTGCTCATCAGTACCATAATGTTGCAATAACTCACCTGGACCTAATGAGTTTGGTACGCCTACGGTGATGGCTAAAATACCCGATACGCCAGCAAGTTTTTGTAAAACTTGGGATTGTGCATAAGCTGAAAACTCAAGGCCACCATACTCTTTTTTAATGATCATGGCGAAAAAGCGGTGGTCGCGCAGATATTGCCAAACTTCTGGTGTTAAATCAGCAAGTTCATGGCTGACTTGGAAATCGTTCACCATACCGCATACCGTTTCCACTGGGCCATCAATAAAGGCTTGCTCTTCTGCGGTTAATTGCGGTTTTGGGTAGTTGTGTAGTTTGTTCCAATCTGGCGCTCCACGGAAAAGATCGCCTTCCCACCATGTTGTTCCTGCATCAATGGCCTCTTTTTCCGTTTTCGACATGGGTGGCATGACTTTTTGGAACATTTTCATGGCACGCACTGAGAAAAAGGATTGGCGTACAGGCGAAAAAACGAAAGGAAATAAGACGAGAGCCACTGGTAGCAACATCCAGTAACTCCAAATATTTAACACACCCATCACTGCGGTATAGGTTAATAGCAGCACTGTACTGAGTACAAGGGAAGTTCTGTGATAACAAAGTACGCCTATTAAGGCTAAAAATAACGCAATACTGAGAAGGATCATAGTGAAGCTCCTATCGACTTGTAAGAGGTCTGACCTGTTTGTTATCTCAATCTATACCTATTAATAAAGGATTAGCAATATATTTACATCCTAATTACAACTCAGTTCACAAAAACACCAAATAATGGCAAGAAAAGTTGAAATTAAACTAACCGCCCTTAAAGAAAATAAGGTTATTGAGTATAACCAAATGTTATTTTTGTCGGCGAGGTCAAGACAGCACAATCAAAAGTAGAAACAAAGTGTCCCCTGTGTAACAATCTGAGTATTAAAGCTTTATGACTGATATCCAGCTAAATTTATGTTGTTCCGTGATCGATTTAGCGCGAAGTACTTGGTGTGTTAGTCAGCTATATTCTCAATAACGTATTCTAAATTAAGGGGAAACCTCATGTACCAAGATCTGATCCGTGGTGAATTAACTGAAGCGGCTGAGACGTTATCGAATTTCTTAAGCGACGAAGGGAATATTGAAGCCATTCAACAAGCGGCAGTGCTATTAGCCGATTCTTTTAAAGCGGGTGGTAAAGTATTATCTTGTGGCAATGGAGGCTCTCATTGTGATGCAATGCATTTTGCTGAGGAACTTACGGGTCGTTATCGTGAAAATCGCCCTGGTTACCCTGCAATTGCGATTTCAGATGTTAGTCATTTATCCTGTGTGAGCAATGATTTTGGCTATGAGTTTGTTTTTTCTCGCTTTATTGAAGCTGTTGGTATGAAAGGTGATGTCTTACTGGGGATTTCGACCTCGGGGAATTCAGGCAATATCATCAAAGCAATCGCTGCTGCACGTGAAAAAGGCATGAAAGTCATCACATTAACAGGGAAAGATGGCGGAAAAATGGCAGGTACAGCAGATATTGAAATTCGTGTACCTCATTTTGGTTATGCAGACCGTATTCAAGAAATTCATATTAAAGTTATCCATATTCTTATTCAATTAATTGAAAAAGAGATGGTGAAGTAGCGAATTAGTCGTTGTAGGAGTTTTTAAATGTGCGAGCTACTCGGCATGAGTGCCAATGTTCCAACGGATATTACCTTTAGTTTGAGTGGGTTAATTTCTCGTGGTGGTCAGACTGGTCCACACAAAGATGGCTGGGGAATTACATTCTACGAGGGCCTTGGGTGTCGCACATTTAAAGATCCGCAACCGAGCTTTATGTCTCCCGTTGCGCGTTTCGTACAGGAATACCCCATCAAATCGGAAAGCATTGTGGCGCATATTCGCCAAGCCAATCAGGGAGACGTATCGTTAGTGAATACTCACCCTTTTACTAGAGAGCTGTGGGGGCGCAATTGGACTTATGCTCATAATGGGCAACTTAAAGGTTTTCGTTCCCTTGATACGGGTCGCTATTGGCCAATTGGGGAAACAGACAGTGAATGGGCTTTTTGTTGGATCTTACAGCAACTGAGTGAGAAATATCCGCGAAAGCCGTCGAACTGGAAAAGTGTCTTTCGTTTTATTGCCACCTTAGCGGATCAACTACGTAGCAAAGGTGTCTTTAATATGTTGCTATCTGATGGGCAATATTTGATGGCATTTTGTTCAACGAAGTTGCATTGGATCACCCGCAGAGCGCCGTTTGGTATGGCTAAGTTACTCGATCAAGATATTGAAATTGATTTTGCACAATGCACCACACCAACAGATATCGTCTCTGTGATTGCCACTCAACCTTTGACAGGAAATGAAAACTGGCAAAGGATTGAGCCGGGTGACTTTGTGTTATTCCACCTTGGTGAGCGCATACTGTGATTTCATCCCCAATAATTTTGTTGGGGTATCAGGTAGGCCTATGACAGCATATTTCCCTGAATTGACCGAAACTTGGGCTATTCTTCCTGTCTGGTTGAAATACTCATAGGCCGGCTGTAACTGTTTCCAAAACGTGTAATGGCTCGAATTTCGGTAGCGCAGCATATTTTCTTTCGTCATTTTAAACGGATAGATATTAACATTAATTGCCGATTGGCCATTTAGTAAAGCGGTTTCTACGGTTTGGTAGATTTCGCCCATATATTTATCTGTCATTGCGTAACATCCCACAGAGACACAACTGCCGTGGATCATCAGGTAGCTTCCGCTATATCCTTGGGCTTTATCAAACTCATTAGGAAAACCGATATTGATAGATCGGTAATACCGACTATTAGGATTGAGTTGTTCAGCTGTAATTTGATAAAAACCCTCAGGACTTTTAAGGTCACCCTCAATTTTCTTTGGTCCTAATCCACCAGAAAACTTACAAATTGGATAGGTTTTTGACAGGGTGTATTTGCCAGTCGGTGTTTTTTGGTAGATTTCAAGTACACCTTCTTGTTTAAATATTTGTATAAATATCGATGGATCAGGATCTGCATGTGATCCACTCTTTAGCAAAAATGAAGAGTTATCCGCCGAAGTAACCGATGTATACATCAATATTAATGGGGATACGGCATAGATTAATTTATTTAGTCTCATACTTAAGCCAAATACTGAAGGTGGTGTTGATTAAAAATAACACATGTTTTACACATTTTAGATGAGCTGTTCAAAAATTAATATAGGTTGTTAATAGTTTTTAACTGGATCTTTGTTGTTTAAATAATGCACAGCAATCGATAAATATGAGCTTATTACTCGAAAATATCGAATTGTTAACAGGAAAAATTAAATAATAATGCAATTTGCTTGAACTATATCACTTCTCTAGACGGACAGAATGAGCTGAAACTGATAAAATCACGCCTGGCAGAAGATAAGAATTTAGTAACAATTTTGTGAGAATACTTGTTCAAGTCACGAAGGGTGACTTGAGTAGTTTTTATGACTGAGTCGCTATCATTCATTGCTGAATCGTTAGCTTAGGGTTTAACTGATAAACTTGTGCAGATCTTATGATTAAAATTAAAAAAGGCCTCAACCTTCCCATCGCAGGTGAGCCAGCCCAAGTGATAGAAGACGGCCCGAAAATTCAACACGTAGCATTGCTAGGTGAAGAATATGTCGGAATGCGTCCTTCGATGCTGGTTAAAGAAGGTGAGCGTGTAATAAAAGGACAGGTTCTCTTTGAAGATAAAAAGAACCCAGGGGTAGTATTTACGAGTCCAGCCTGCGGTAAAATTGTTGCTATTCATCGTGGTGAGCGTCGTGTACTTCAATCTGTTGTCATCGAAATAGACGGTGATGACCAAGTCACTTTTGCAGCATTCTCTCGTGAGGCATTACCAGAACTCACGCGTGAGCAAGTCGAAGATAATCTGATTAAATCGGGTTTGTGGACCTCTTTAAGAACGCGTCCATTTAGCCGTTCCCCACAACCGGGTTCTTCACCTGTAGCTATTTTCGTGACAGCGATGGATACCAACCCATTGGCTGCGGATCCTATTGGGATCATTCGTGAAAACGAGCAAGCATTTAATGATGGTCTATTGGTTCTTAGCCGTTTAACTGAAGGTAAAATCCATGTGTGTCATGGAGAGGGAGATTTACCGAAAGTTAACAGCCAACCACAAATTACCTATACCCAATTTTGCGGTCCACACCCTGCGGGGTTAGTTGGTACTCACATTCATTTCTTAGAGCCTGTTAGCATTAAGAAAAAAGTGTGGAGCCTCAATTATCAAGATGTTATCGCTATTGGTAAGTTATTTGTTACGGGTCACTTATATACGGATCGTGTGGTTTCCCTTGCGGGGCCACAAGTTGAAAAACCACGCTTATTGCGCACTCGCCTTGGCGCTGATTTGTATGAATTAACTCAAGGTCAACTCAAAGCAGGTGAAAATCGCATTATTTCAGGTTCTGTGCTTTGGGGCGTTACCTGTGATGAAACCCATCACTATCTTGGTCGTTTTCATAACCAAGTTTCTGTTCTCGCAGAAGGTCGCGAAAAAGAATTATTTGGATGGATAATGCCTGGTGTGAACAAGTTCACTATTACTCGCACTACCATCGGCCATTTTCTGAAAAATAAACGTTTTAATTTTACGACCACGATGAACGGAGGTGAGCGTTCGATGGTACCAATTGGTAACTATGAACGCGTTATGCCGCTCGACATCATGATCACGCATTTGTTGCGCGATCTCCTTGCGGGGGATACCGATACATCACAAGAATTGGGTTGTTTAGAGCTGGACGAAGAAGATTTGGGGCTGTGCACCTATGTCTGTCCAGCGAAATATGAATATGGCCCTGTATTGCGTGATGTACTGTCCAAGATAGAGCTAGAAGGGTAATTCCATGGGTCTGAAACATTTATTTGAAAAATATGAGCACCATTTTGAACCCGGTGGAAAATTAGCGAAATACTATGTGTTGTTTGAAGCGGTTTCGACGGTTTTCTACACGCCGGGTACGGTCACTAAGGGGCGTTCTCACGTTCGAGATACTATCGATCTTAAGCGTATGATGATCTTGGTGTGGCTCGCTGTTTTCCCAGCGATGTTCTGGGGAATGTATAATGTGGGAAATCAGGCGATCCCTGCGTTACATCAGCTCTACAGTGGTGCTGAGTTACAGCAAATTATTGCGAGTGATTGGCATTATAGCTTAGCGCAGTTTTTAGGCGCATCACTTTCGATGGATGCAGGGTGGGGGAGTAAAATGCTGCTTGGAGCAGTCTATTTTCTGCCTATTTATGCCGTTGTTTTCATTGTTGGTGGGTTCTGGGAAGTCTTATTTGCCCTAATCCGCGGCCATGAAATTAATGAAGGTTTCTTCATTACCTCCATTTTATTTGCATTGATTGTCCCACCAACCATTCCATTGTGGCAAGCCGCACTTGGGATTACCTTCGGGGTGGTTATTGCTAAAGAAATCTTTGGTGGAACAGGGCGTAACTTCTTAAACCCAGCATTAGCTGGTCGCGCATTCTTGTTCTTTGCCTATCCAGCTCAAATCTCAGGTGACTTAGTCTGGACAGCGGCTGATGGTTTCTCTGGTGCAACGCCATTGTCTCAGTGGGCAACGGGCGGAGAACATGCACTAATGAACACCGTTAGCGGTGAGCCTATCACATGGATGCAAGCCTTTTTAGGTAATATGCCTGGCTCAATCGGTGAAGTATCAACATTGATGCTGTTTATCGGTGGTGCATTGATTATGTTTTTCCGCATCGCATCTTGGCGTATTGTCGCAGGTGTGATGTTAGGCATGATTGCAATGTCTTATGTGTTTAATCTTATCGGTTCAGACTCTAACCCATTGTTTGCTATGCCGTGGTGGTGGCACATGGTGTTAGGTGGTTTTGCATTCGGTATGATTTTTATGGCGACAGACCCTGTGTCAGCTTCCTTTACAGATAAAGGTAAATGGGCTTACGGTATTCTGATCGGTGTAATGTGTGTTCTTATCAGGGTAGTTAACCCAGCTTACCCAGAAGGGATGATGCTGGCTATCCTGTTCGCCAACCTGTTTGCTCCTCTGTTTGACTATCTGGTCGTTCAAGCAAATATTAAGCGGAGAAAAGCTCGTGGCTAATGAAAAACCAATCAATAATGATGGCATTGGAAGGACATTCCTTGTCGTATTTATTCTGTGCTTAGTGTGCTCAATTGTCGTTGCCGGTGCTGCGGTTGGCTTAAAACCACAGCAGCAGGAACAAATTCAGTTAGATACTCAACGTAATATTTTGAGCGTTGCGGGGCTCTTAGCACCGAAAATGAGCGCGAATGAAGTTCAAAAAGTTTATGCAGAACGCATTGAACCAAAAATTTTAAACTTTAAAACCAATGAGTTATCTGATAGCACTGGGCGTTTTGTGTTAAATGATGAACTGCGCAGTGATGAAACGAGTATTGCTCTCTCACCACAGGAAGATATTGCGAAAATTCGTCGTCGGGCGAATAACGCTGAAATCTACTTGGTAAAAGATGATGCAGGTAAGGTTTCGCAGATTATTTTGCCCGTCTACGGTTCAGGTTTATGGTCAGTGATGTACGCCTTTATCGCAATTGATGTGGATGGCGTGACATCACGTGGTATCACTTACTATGCGCATGGTGAAACTCCAGGTTTGGGTGGTGAAGTGGATAACCCGCAGTGGAAAGCGCAATGGCCGGGTAAAAAACTGTTTAATGAACAAGGTATTCCGGCAATTAAAATCGTGCGTAGTGGGGCAACCGATAGCCCTTATGGCATCGATGGCCTTTCGGGTGCAACCCTAACATCAAACGGTATTCAGCATATGTTTGATTTCTGGTTAGGGGATAACGGCTTTGGTCCGTTCCTGAAAAAAGTACGTGAAGGAGCGCTGAATAATGGCTGATTCTAAAGAAGTAAAACGCGTCCTACTCGGACCGTTATTCGATAATAACCCTATTGCCTTACAAGTTTTGGGGGTATGTTCTGCATTAGCAGTGACGACCAAACTAGAAACGGCATTGGTTATGACCATTGCAGTGACACTGGTTACCGCATTCTCTAACTTTTTTATCTCATTAATTCGAAACTACATTCCAAGTAGCGTTCGTATTATTGTGCAAATGGCAATTATTGCTTCGCTGGTTATCGTAGTGGATCAAATATTGCGTGCTTATGCTTATGAGATATCAAAACAGCTTTCGGTATTTGTTGGCTTAATCATCACTAACTGTATCGTGATGGGGCGTGCGGAGGCTTATGCCATGAAAGCGCCACCAATTGAAAGCTTTATGGATGGTATTGGTAATGGTCTTGGCTATGGCGTGATCCTTGTTTTAGTCGGTTTCCTACGTGAGCTGTTTGGCTCCGGCAAATTGTTCGGTATTACCGTCTTCGAATCACTGCAAAATGGGGGGTGGTACATGCCAAATGGCTTGTTCTTACTCGCACCAAGCGCATTCTTTATTATCGGTATGCTGATTTGGGGCTTGCGTACCCTGAAACCCACTCAGATAGAGAAGGATTAATCAAATGGAACATTATATAAGCCTATTTGTTAAATCCATTTTTATTGAAAACATGGCATTAGCTTTCTTCTTGGGGATGTGTACTTTCCTTGCTGTATCGAAGAATGTGAAAACTGCGTTTGGCCTAGGGATTGCCGTCACCGTTGTGCTTGGGATCTCGGTTCCTGCAAACAACTTGGTCTACAACCTTGTGTTGCGCGATGGGGCAATAGCTGAAGGCGTGGATTTATCCTTCCTAAACTTTATTACCTTTATTGGGGTAATAGCGGCGCTGGTGCAAATCCTTGAAATGATTTTGGATCGTTACTTCCCATCGCTGTATAACGCATTAGGTATCTTCTTGCCATTGATCACCGTTAACTGTGCAATTTTTGGCGGCGTATCTTTCATGGCCCAGCGTGATTATAACTTTAGCGAATCCGTTGTTTATGGGTTTGGTTCAGGGATCGGCTGGATGCTTGCTATCGTCTTGATGGCTGCTATCCGTGAGAAGATGAAATACTCCGATATCCCCGCAGGTCTAAAAGGGTTAGGTATCACCTTTGTGACGACCGGTTTGATGGCATTGGGCTTTATGTCCTTCTCCGGTGTACAGCTATAAAGGCGAGAAGAATTCATGGAAATTATTATTCTAGGTGTAGTGATGTTTACCCTGATTGTCTTGGTACTGACAGGTTTGATCCTGTTTGCAAAGTCCAAGCTGGTCAATACAGGGAACATTAAAGTTGAAGTTAATGGCGATCCTGATAAAAGCTTTGAAGCCCCTGCGGGCGACAAACTGCTTAGTATGCTATCGAGCCAAGGTATTTTTGTATCATCGGCTTGCGGTGGTGGTGGCTCATGTGGTCAATGCCGTGTGAAAATCAAAGAAGGTGGCGGTGATATTTTACCTACCGAACTTTCGCACATTAATAAACGTGAAGCCAAAGAAGGCTGTCGTTTAGCCTGTCAGGTTAACGTGAAGCAAGATCTTAAAATTGAGCTTCCAGAAGAAATTTTTGGCGTGAAAAAATGGGAATGCGAAGTTATCTCTAACGATAACAAGGCGACTTTCATTAAAGAATTAAAGCTGAAAATTCCAGAGGGAGAGGTTGTTCCTTTCCGTGCTGGGGGCTACATTCAGATTGAATGTCCTGAACATGTTGTAAAATATGAAGATTTCGATGTTCCTGAGGAATATCGTGAAGATTGGGATAAATCTAATCTGTTCCGTTATGTTTCTGAAGTTAAAGAACCAACTGTACGTGCATATTCAATGGCTAACTATCCTGAAGAGCACGGCATCATTATGCTAAACGTACGTATTGCAACGCCTCCGCCGCGTAACCCTGATGTGCCACCAGGAATTATGTCGTCTTATATTTGGTCATTAAAACCCGGCGATAAAGTGACAATTTCAGGTCCATTTGGTGAATTTTTCGCAAAAGACACGGATGCTGAAATGATCTTTATTGGTGGTGGTGCAGGTATGGCACCAATGCGCTCCCATATTTTTGACCAGTTACGTCGTTTGGACTCAAAACGTAAAATCAGTTTCTGGTATGGTGCGCGTTCAGTTCGTGAGATGTTCTATACCGAAGATTTTGATCAGCTGGCGGCGGAACATGAAAACTTTACATGGAATGTAGCGCTTTCAGACCCATTACCAGAAGATAACTGGAATGGTTATACAGGCTTTATCCATAATGTTCTGTATGAAAACTATTTGAAAGACCACCCAGCACCAGAGGATTGTGAGTTCTATATGTGTGGGCCTCCGGTGATGAATGCAGCTGTGATTAAAATGCTAAAAGATCTGGGCGTTGAAGACGAAAATATCTTGCTGGATGATTTCGGTGGTTAAGTTATTTTATTGGATTTATTGTACTTACCAAGTAAAGTACAGACAGTAATTAAATAAAGAGGGAAAATTATTCCCTCTTTATCATTTATATTAATGCTGTTAGTTGCTAATTATCAGGTTGGTTATTAATAGGTTGAGAGTTATTCGACTTGAACATTCTCTGCATGGGTGACGATGTAAAGTGTGTTAATAGTCTGAGCGAACCTAACAATACGCGCTCATGATTGACGCGGAGAAAATTATGCTGAACAAAAGAATTTATACCCCAGTCTTACTGTTTTTTACCGCGCTATTTTTGACAGCGTGTGGCGGCCCTGAACAACAAAACTTGCAAGGGCAGACGATGGGGACGTATTACACTGTTAAATATGTCACTGATTCATCGGAACAAAAACCTGAAACGATTCAGAATGAAATAGATAAACGTTTGGAAGAAGTGAACGACCAAATGTCAACATATCGTCCAGATTCTGAATTAAGCCGTTTTAACCAATTCAAAGAAGTCAATACACCGTTTCCCGTCTCTGCGGCAACAGCAAAAGTGGTGAGCAAAGCTATTGAAATTAATAAGCTGACTGAAGGTTCTTTGGATGTGACAGTGGGGCCTCTGGTTAATTTATGGGGCTTTGGTCCCGAAGGGCGAGTGACTAAAGCGCCTTCAGATGAGGAACTTGCCAAGCGTCGTGCATGGGTGGGAATTGAAAAGCTTTCAGTTAAAGATAACAACCTAATTAAAACCATTCCAGAGTTGTATGTTGACTTATCTTCTATTGCTAAGGGGTATGGTGTTGATGTCGTAGCTGAGTATTTAGAGTCACTGGGTATCAATGACTATATGGTTGATATTGGTGGTGAAGTACGCACTAAAGGCAAAAATGGTAAACAAGCACCATGGCGTATTGCCATTGAAAAACCCTCGACAGATGGCGTCAGCCAAACAGCACAAGAAATTATTGAACCTGGCGACCGTTCTATCGCAACCTCAGGCGACTATCGCAACTATTTTGAGCAAGATGGGGTGCGTTTCTCTCATACCATTGACCCAAAAACAGGTCGCCCAATTACACACAACTTGGTTTCTATCACTGTGCTCGCTGAGAATTGCATGAGTGCAGATGGCTTATCAACAGGGTTAAATGTACTAGGACCAGAAGCGGGCTTTGCCCTTGCTGAAAAAATGAATATACCTGTTTTTATGATTGTTAAGACAGATAAAGGCTTTGAAGAGCGCTATACTAAGGCTTTCGAACCATTTTTAACGAAGAAACAGTAGGTCTGGGAGGCTAAAGGTATGCTAAATGTTTTTATTGCAACTTTTGCACTGTTTTTACTGGCCTTTTTGGGGATGTCACTGGGCTACATTATTAAGCGTAAGAGTATCCAAGGTAGCTGTGGTGGCTTAAGTAGCATTGGTGTCGAAAAGGTGTGTGATTGCCCTGAACCTTGTGATGCGCGTAAAAAGCGTATGGCACGTGAAGAAGCACGTCAAAAGCGGTTAGAAAAGGATCGTATTATCTAGATTGACCCTATATTTTGAATAACCTTAACTGTTGATTTAACAGTTAAGGTTTGCTTTTAGCGCTTATTTATTAAAAGCTTTCGGTGAATCCACCATTACGGCATCGGCACCAATCTCCTTCGCTAGTTGGTAATCACTTTGGTTATTTACGCCAAAAACAATAATGTATGCATCCCCATCACGTTTAAAACAGTCTATTGCCGCTTTATCCCATGAAAGTGTTGCAGGGGAACGAGCCTCACCTAGGGTATATTTTTCAACAATTTCAACTTTACGATGTAATTCAAAACCATACCAACGAACGGTAGGGTTATTGGCTTTATGAGTCGGTTTTGCGTCTGAAATTGAACATTGGTGGCTCATAACGCTATTTGCCAAAATAGTGCGAGTTTTATCACGGCTTTCAAATGTTTGAATTTTAGGTGATAGCTGATTAAGAGCAGTTAAGAACTCGGTATTGGTAGAGTAAAAACGCACTTGATTGAATGCGTTTGTTTTTTCCAATAACGCTAAAATGGCTTTGGCTTGAATTTTTGGGTTAGCATCTGGAGATTTTAAGTCAATATAAAATACAGTGTCTGGATATTTCTTTAATACAGTTTCTAATGTCCTAATAGTCGTGGTTGCAGTAGGCAACTGTTGGTTATTTTTTTGATTAAATTGGTATGCCGCATTGATGTGACTAAGTTGCTCAGCAGTATACGCAGAAACAAGACCTTTTTTATCAGTTAGGGAATCAAGGTCGCTTGGGCGGTATAACACGAGTTGATTGTCTTGGCTAAGTTGTGCTGTTAGCCAAATAGCATCTGCTTTATTCTTTTTAGCAAGATCAATTGCATAAAGCGTATTTTCGGGCGCATCAGCGGTACCTGCACGGTGTGCAACTATTTGCGGTGAAGTCATCTGAGTTGTGAATGCAAATGAATTTTGGGCGACTAAAAGTAATAATCCAATGAGCGCGATAGGGTTAAATTTTAAAGCTGATATCATTGCCATGAGTATTATCCATAAAATTATTTTTAACGAATTGAGTGGGAGATAAGTCAGCCTGTTGTATTACTTTTTTATTAATCTGTAATCCGTTCAGACTATTTTTAAGACTAACTCTATGTGTTTTTTGACTTGTAAAGTGTGACAGGAAAATATGACAACTAAATGAATTATTTTTGATTAACAGCGGGTTACCTAGAATTGAAAATCAACTTAACGCAGAGGTGCCTCTTGATTGCGTGGTTAATAAAAATACTGTATATTTAATCAGTTGATTGGTTTTGGTGAGTGAACCCGTGCGTAAAATTATTCATATTGATATGGACTGCTTTTATGCGGCGATAGAGATGCGCGATGACCCGAGCTTACGTAATGTGCCTATTGCGGTTGGGGGAAGTGCAGATCGTCGTGGGGTCATTAGCACTGCGAACTATGAAGCGCGGCGCTATGGCGTACATAGTGCGATGTCGACTGCAATTGCGCTACGTCTTTGCCCGCATTTAAAAGTCGTCCCTGGGCGCATGTCATTGTATAAAGAAACAGCTATTCATATTCGCAAGATCTTTGCGCGCTACACCGATTTAATTGAACCACTTTCCCTTGATGAAGCTTATTTAGATGTGACGGATTGCGCTCAGTTACATGGTTCTGCCACACTGATTGCACAAGCTATCCGGCAGCAAATTTTTGATGAATTACAACTAACCGCGTCAGCGGGGATCGCACCTATCAAATTTTTAGCGAAAATCGCCTCGGATATGAATAAACCCAATGGTCAGTTTGTGATCACACCACAAAATATGGAACAATTTGTTCTTACGCTACCACTGAAAAAGATCCCCGGAGTCGGCAAAGTGACAGCTCAAAAATTGGCAGATATGGGGCTGAATACTTGTGCCGATGTACAGCAATATGATGCGGTTGCATTAATCAAACGCATGGGGAAATTTGGACAAGCGCTTTGGGAACGTTGTCATGCTATTGATGAACGTCCAGTTAACCCTGATAGACTCAGAAAATCGGTGGGGGTTGAGCGTACACTTGCTGAAGATATCCATCAATGGAGTGATTGCCTTTTGTTGCTAGATAAGTTGTATGATGAATTGCAGTTGCGTTTAGCAAAAGTAAAACCTGATTTGCGCATTGCTCGCCAAGGGGTGAAATTCAAGTTTGATGATTTTCAGCAAACAACGCAAGAACATGTGTATCCTATACTTAATAAACAAGATTTAGTGCAACTAGCACAACAAGTTTGGGATAACCGTCGACTAGAAAGAGGCGTTAGGCTGGTGGGATTACATGTGATGTTACAAAGCCCACAATTAGAAAGACAGTTATTGCTTGAGCTTTAAAAAATGCGCACCACAAGGGCGCGCATTCTATTTTATATCAGCGATTACGCTTTAACTGGGATGGCTTTTAACACCGCAGTTAACAGTTTCCAATATTCACCAACACTGGCAATGTGAACGCGTTCGTCTGGTGAGTGAGCACCACGAATAGTTGGCCCAATTGATACCATGTCCATGTCTGGGTATGGCTTTTTGAATAAACCGCACTCAAGGCCAGCATGGATCACCATTACATTCGGGATCTTACCAAATAATTTGTTATATGTTTCGCTCACTAAATGCATTACCGCAGAGTCAGCGTCTGGTTGCCAGCCTGGGTAGCTACCTTCTGCGCGGTACTGTGCTTTCGCTAATTTACTGATAGATGTCAGCATGTTAACGACATAGTTTTTACCGCTATCAATCAGTGAACGAACCAGGAAGATGACTTCTGCTTTATCGTCCGTCATGCGTACCACACCTTCATTCAGTGAGGTTTCAACGACGCCTTTTGCGACATCGCTCATGCGAATAACGCCATTTGGCGCGGCATTTAAAAAGAACACAAACCGTTGTTGGCAGTCATCAGACAGTGCTTTTAGATCGCTTTGTGTTTCATCTAACAGTAGCATTAAGTTAGGTTCAACGACCGCTAATTCATTTTTTAGGATATTTTCGTAGCGTGCTCTTAATGCGGTTAGATCAGCGACTTTATCTGCTGGTACAGCAATAATTGCGTGTGCTTCACGTGGAATAGCATTACGGACAGTACCGCCTTTAAACTCGAGTAATTTCAGGTTAAGATCTTCTGCATGACCAGCAAGGAAGCGCGCTAATAGCTTGTTTGCATTCCCTAAACCTAAATGAACGTCACCACCCGAGTGACCGCCTTTTAAACCTTTTAAGGTCAAAGTAAAAGTTTGATACCCTTGTGGTAACGCTTCACGAGCCAAGTCAAAAGTGGTTGTGAAATCAACTCCCCCTGCGCAACCCATGTAGATTTCGCCTTCTTCTTCGGAGTCGGTATTGATTAAGATTTCGGCTTGTAACCAGCCTGCTTTTAAGCCAAATGCACCTTCCATTCCGGCTTCTTCGGTCATCGTTAGTAGCACTTCCATCGGGCCGTGTTCAACGGTATCATCAGCTAAAACAGCCAGTGCTGAAGCAAGACCAATACCGTTATCTGCCCCTAATGTGGTCCCTTCAGCTGTTACCCATTCACCGTTCACATACGGGCGGATGGGATCGGTTTTAAAATCATGCACAGTGTCATTATTTTTTTGCGGAACCATGTCTAAATGCGCTTGTAGAACAACAGCTTTACGGTTTTCGTAGCCTGGGGTAGCTGGTTTTCGGATCAAAATATTACCAACGTCATCGCGTTCAACGTGGAACCCTTTTTGTTTTGACCAATCAACGATATGTGCAGCTAAAGCCTCTTCATGATATGAAGGATGAGGGATAGAGCAAATGGTAGCGAAGATGTCCCACAGTGGTTGTGGGGATAATTTGGCTAACTCAGACACGTTTTGTCTCCTTTTTTTTCCTTTATATTTCAACCTGTAGCCTTGTTGGCTGCACTTGCAAATCCCTAGCTATATAGTCGCATATGCTGATTGGATCCGCATATTTCCAGCTAGCTATAATTTGGAACCATTGAAGAAAGAGATTCTTAATATTCCGTGCAGTAGCTAATTGATAATCAACACCAGTTTCGGCTTCATTTTTTAAAAGGAATATTGCTGTAATTATGACCTAACAGCCTGAAGTTTCGAATTAAAGGCTGCCTCTTTTATAAACTCAGGATAACACTTTCTTTTGAAGAATGGACAGTGTAAATGATAATAATTGATGGCGAATGATGCTTTTTACTGGTTTTTAACGCGCCGAATCACTATAATCTCGCGCAACCTTTTTTCCGCAAGACACATTTCAGATTTACTCAGCAGTCGGGACCCGAATTTTATGAGCGAAAAATATGTCGTAACGTGGGATATGTTGCAAATACATGCCCGTAAACTCGCACAACGTTTATTACCAGTAGAACAATGGACAGGTATTATCGCGGTTAGTCGTGGTGGACTTGTACCAGGCGCACTTCTTGCTCGTGAGCTGGGTATTCGTCACGTTGATACCGTTTGTATTTCAAGCTATGACCATGATAACCAACGCGAATTAAAAGTGATTAAACGCGCTGAAGGTGATGGAGAAGGCTTTATCGTCATTGATGATTTGGTTGATACTGGCGGTACTGCACAAGCTATTCGTGATATGTATCCAAAAGCTCGCTTTGTGACCATCTTTGCAAAACCAGCAGGTCGTCCGTTAGTCGATGACTATGTGGTTGATATTCCACAAGACACATGGATTGAACAGCCTTGGGATATGGGGGTTGTCTTCGTTAAACCATTGTGTGAACAAGATAAATAAATCCGTTAGTGACTTAGGTTAGGTAAAAATACTGTAATTATAAAGGGTTATGGATTTTTTTTGACTGTGGTAACACATTAATACCTAAAATTTTTGAGTCAAACGCGATATAATTTGGGGAGTGCATTATGTGCATTCCCCTTATTTTTGGCTTCCATTCAGCGACGGTATACAGGAAATTGGGATGACTCAGCAAAATTTATCCGAAAAACTCTTCAAGCCTAAAATCAGACAGGTTGAAACATCAACACTGGTTTCTTATTCCGCCCAAACGCTGCCGCAAATCAAAGAGCACAGCTTACTGAGTGGTTCCCACCATGCGGGGTGGTATCGCATGATTAACCGTTTGATGTGGATTTGGCGTGGTATTGATGCATTAGAAATAGAAGAGGTTCTTAGCCGTATTGCGATTTCTACTGCACCACGAAGTAATGATAATCAGTTAGATACGGTTATCGGTAACCGCTCAGGCAATTGGTGCTTTGAGTGGTCTCAACAAGCCATGCACTGGCAACAAAAAGCGCTAGAGTTTGAACAAGGCGTTGAGGCAGGCAAGGCATGGTTGCGTGCGGCGAATTTATATAGCATCGCAGCCTACCCGTTTATTAAAGGTGATGAGCTGGCAGATCAAGCGATCCTACTTGCCAATAAAGCCTATGATAGTGCGGCGAAATTTTCACAATATCGTTTAAAGAAAATCCCTTTCAAAGTGGATGGCGGCAAAGAAGTTTGCGGCTTTTTGCATATTCCTTCTCGTGGGCAAGGCCCTTATCCAACGGTGATGATTTGTGGCATGTTAGATAGCTTACAGATTGATTTCTGCCGTTATTTTCGTGATTACCTTGAACCATTAGGTATTGCAATGCTCACGCTGGATATGCCATCCATTGGTTATTCAGCCAAATATAAATTAACCCAAGAGACCACTGCGTTACATGAGCAAATTATTCGCCAACTGGATGATATTGCATGGATTGACCATACGCGTTTTGGCATCGTTGGGATACGTTTTGGCGCGAACATAGCCTTAAGATTAGCTTATATGTGTCCAGAGATAATAAAAGGGGTAGCTGTAATAGGTCCAATAGTGCACAGTTTATTGCATGAAGAGAAATATCAGCAGGATATTCCTCGGATGGTTTTGGATGTGTTCGCCAGTCGTTTGGGGATTTATCAAGTTGATGGTTCAGCATTGCGCTATGAGTTAAGCTGTTATTCCCTTAAAAATCAAGGACTATTAGGGCGAAGAAGTAAAGTGCCTATGTTGGCTGTGAGTTTAAAAGATGATATTTATAGTCCGAAAGCAGAGGCCGACTTAATTAGACGCTCTTCTATAGATGCGGATGTGATTATGCTGCCAAGTCACCCGGTTTTTGCTAATTTTGAAAAAGCATTAAGTGAAACAACTTACTGGTTAAAAGCAAAAATACTTTAAAATAATTTAATAACTTGCTTATTTTTTCCCATTTGTTAAAAAGGGATCTTCCCAAGAAGGAGATCCTTAACATGGCTTTACCGACTGATTATACAAATGGAAAATATTTAAAGAAATTTGCAGCGTTAGGTCCTTATTTAAGAGAAAAGCAATGCTTAAATGGTTGCTACCTATTTGATAGCTTGGTTGTGTGTGTGAATGTGAATGTTGCACCAGAAAAACGTGAGTTTTGGGGGTGGTGGTTAAAGCTTGTTGCAACTGAGAAAGGCTTTGAATTTACCTACCATCTGGGGCTTTATAATGGGCATGGCAGTTGGCAGGCTAAGGAATTAAAAGACAGTAGCACTATGGAAGCGGTTGAGAAAAACTTAGTGTCTTTTCACCAAGCCCTCACTAAGCAATTATCTGATCTTGAGTTAACCCTCTTCCCTTCACCGCTAATGTCAGAATTAAAACTGGAATTAAGCGCATAAATTTGTTTTAAACCAACTTTTGTTGAATTTTGCGTTATGCCTGTTGGCATAACGCGCTTCTCCTGATAAAAATGATACCTACTTTTATTTTATTAATCCTAATGGCAGAAAAATGATGAAAAATAGCCAGACGCTGGTTGTTAAGTTAGGCACCAGTGTACTTACAGGGGGCTCGCGCCGTTTAAACCAAGCTCATATTGTTGAGCTGGTGAGGCAGTGTGCGCAGCAATATGAAAAAGGGCACCGTATTATTATCGTGACATCTGGGGCAATAGCTGCGGGTCGCGAACATTTAAATTACCCCGAACTGCCGGCTACCATTGCATCTAAACAGTTGCTTGCGGCGGTCGGCCAAAGTCGTCTGATTCAATTGTGGGAAAGATTATTTTCTATTTATGGCATCCACATTGGGCAAATGCTGTTAACACGTGCCGATTTAGAAGACAGGGAACGCTTTTTAAATGCGCGAGATACCTTACAAGCGCTGCTGAATAACGGCATTATTCCTGTTATTAATGAAAATGATGCTGTGGCAACAGCAGAGATTAAAGTCGGCGATAATGACAACTTATCAGCACTTGCGGCAATTCTCGGTGATGCTGATAAATTACTGCTACTAACAGATATTGAAGGCTTATATGATGCCGATCCTCGCAGTAACCCGGATGCAAAATTGATCCCCGAAGTGTATGGTATTAATGATGAGCTTAGGAAAATGGCGGGCGATAGCGTAAGCGGCTTAGGAACAGGCGGTATGGCCACCAAATTACAAGCTGCGGATGTTGCTGGGCGCGCGGGTATTGATGTGGTGATTGCTGCGGGTAATAAACCTGATGTTATTAATGCGGTAATTGAAAATATCCCAGTAGGAACCCGTTTTTACGGGCAGAAGAATCCCATGGAAAACCGCAAACGCTGGATTTTCGGTGCGCCAGCGGCGGGGGATGTTTACATTGATGATGGGGCTCAACTGGCAATTTTGGAAAAAGGCAGCTCATTATTGCCAAAAGGCATTAAGAAAATCGAAGGGGATTTCTCTCGTGGTGCGGTGATCCGGATCCGTAACATGGCAGGTAAAGATCTTGCACATGGTGTCACCCATTACAATAGTGACGCACTCAGAATGATTGCGGGTCATCATTCTCAAGATATAAACAAGATACTTGGTTATGAACACGGTTCAGTCGCTGTTCATCGCGATGATATGATAGTGAGTTAATTATGTTAGAAACAATGGGTAAAGCAGCAAGGGCTGCGTCATGGCAATTAGCTCAGCTAAGCACAAAACAAAAAAATGCAGCACTACAACAAATTGCGGATTTATTAGAGCAAGAAAGTGCAATTATTTTGGCGGCAAATGAAAAAGACATGGAGCAGGCAAGAGCGAGTGGCATGAGCGAAGCGCTACAAGACCGCTTGTTGTTAACGCCTGAACGCTTAAAAAATATCGCGAATGATGTGCGTAAAGTGTGCCAATTAGCCGATCCTGTCGGCCAAGTGATTGATGGTTGCAAACTGGATAGCGGCTTAAATTTGCAGCGCCGTCGTGTTCCATTGGGTGTGATTGGCGTTATTTACGAAGCGCGTCCTAATGTCACTGTCGATGTCGCCTCTTTATGTCTAAAAACAGGAAATGCTGCAATTATGCGTGGGGGGAAAGAAACCCACAACACCAATCTGGCGGTTGTCAGTGTGATCCAAAAGGCTCTGAAAAATAGTGGATTGCCAGCGGAAGCCGTCCAAGCTATTAATAACCCAGATCGTGAATTAGTGGCGCAATTACTGAAATTGGATCGTTATGTCGATATGCTAATTCCTCGTGGTGGGGCAGGGTTACATAAGCTGTGTCGTGAGCAATCAACGATCCCTGTTATCACTGGTGGAATTGGCGTGTGCCATACTTTTGTTGACGAATCGGTCAATTTTGATAAAGCCATCAATGTGATTATTAATGCAAAAGTGCAGCGCCCGAGCGCATGTAACTCATTGGAAACACTACTTGTTCATAAAAATATTGCAGCTGAATTTTTGCCACTACTCAGTGAAAAAATGGCTGAACAACAAGTCACTTTACACGCCAGCGAACAAGCGATGCCATTTTTACAACAAGGCCCGGCAAAAGTGGTCGAGGTGAAACCTGAAAATTTAGTTGATGAGTGGTTGTCCTTAGATCTTAACGTGGAAATCGTTACCGATGTTGATGCGGCTATCGACCACATTCGCCATTATGGCACGGCACATTCCGATGCAATATTGACAGAATCGATTGGCCAAGCGGATTATTTTGTACAATGCGTTGATTCTGCAGCAGTTTATGTTAATGCAAGCACCCGCTTTACTGACGGCGGTCAATTTGGTCTAGGCGCGGAAGTGGCTGTGAGTACACAAAAACTGCATGCACGAGGTCCTATGGGGCTGGATGCGCTGACAACCTATAAATGGATTGGTTACGGCGACTTTTTAAATCGCCCTTAAGAAGTGAAAATAAAATCATCAAGCCACACAAGTGAAGTGTGGCTTTCTTTTTTATAGTTTGCCGTGTTTGGCAGCGTTTATAGGCAAATGAATGTCTAAATTTTATTAGCATTTATGATGATGGGATGGAAATTAATGTTTTACATTATTGGTCCAAGAGGTTCAGGTAAAACAACAATTGGAAAACGATTTGCGGCATCTAAAGGCTACCAATTTGTTGATACAGATAAGTTAATACTTGAAAAGTCAGGGAAAAGTATTGCTAAGATAGTTGAGGAGAACGGTTGGGATTATTTTCGCCAGCTAGAAAGTGACGTCTTAAAATCAATTGCACAGGATGATGTCATTGTGTCTACAGGGGGCGGGATCATCCTTTCTGATGAAAACCAAAAGGTGATGCGTGATAACGGGACAGTTATCTACTTAAATGCTAACCCTGAAATTTTAGCTAAACGTCTTGCTGCTGAGCCTCAGGCAGAACAACGCCCAAGCCTAACAGGCAAATCCTTAGTGGAAGAAATTGAAGAGGTTATGCAGCAACGAGAACCTATTTATCGTGCAGTCGCTCATCATATTATTGATGCGACGCAACCTATTGATGAAATTATCGCGCAACTCAATGATTTATCTTAAACTCATTATAGCTAGGGCTGTTTATCTTTGATGGTCAATTTTTATTCAAGTTGTCGCCAGCCAGCCACGACGGATACATCTTTCACTTTTTGGATTGTTTTTTTGACCTTTTTTAGCGGTAAAAATCAGCAGCAAAGATAAACAGCCCCTAGATACTTTTCATATGGGGCTTTTTCGGATAATGCCCCTTAATGAGGTGTGTGTTGCTCAGTAAGATAACTGTTATTACGGCATAACAATATGTTAGTTGTAAACGAAAATATAATCATAATATAGGGACTCATTATGTTGGTGAAAATAATAAAAACCATCCTTAAATTTTTATTTCGTGTTGAAGTTATTGGTGATGCGAAAGAATTCGATCAAGATAAGTGTTTGATTACACCAAATCATGTCTCTTTTTTGGATGGTGTTTTGGTCGCCCTTTTTCTCCCTGTAAAACCTGTATTTGCCGTTTATTCGACATTTGCTACCCCAAAAATGATCAAACGCCTTAAGCCCTACGCGGATATCGTTCCCCTTGATCCTGCAAATCCGTTAGGTATCCGCCATCTCGTTAAAGAGGTCGAAAAAGGGCGGCCGATAGTGATTTTCCCTGAAGGGCGAATTTCGGTGCATGGTTCTTTGATGAAAATCTATGAAGGTGCAGCGTTTGTCGCGGCTAAATCCGAAGCAAAAGTTGTTCCCATTCGCATTGAAGGGGCTGAGCGCAGTCATTTTGGACGCTTAAAAGGGATTATCCCTCTTAAGTGGTTTCCTAAAATTACGCTACATATTTTACCTGCACAAACAATCCCTATGCCGGAAGCGCCTAAATCAGTTGAACGCCGAGCATTAGCGGGTGAGCATCTCTATCAAATCATGAAATCTGCGCGTATGGCCTGTCAACCTCAGGTCACGCTGGTTGAAGAATTTATTGGAAGCGTACAACGTTTTGGGCGTTTCACACCGTGTATTGAAGACATTGCATTTAAAGAAGACTCTTATCAAACTCTATTGAAAAAAACCTTAGGGGTTGGGCGTATTATTGAGCGCTATACCCATGAAAACGAACGGGTTGGTTTATTGCTACCTAATGCAACGGTGACGGCGGCTGCCATTTTTGGTGCGCTGATGAGAGGACGCGTACCTGCGATGTTAAATTACACTGCGGGTAGCCATGGGATCAGTAACGCGCTCAAAGCCTCAATGGCTAAAGTCGTCTTCACCTCAAGACAATTTTTAGAAAAAGGTAATTTAACCCATATTCCAGAACAAGTACCGGAAGCCAATTGGATTTACCTTGAAGATTTAAAAGATACGGTCACTTGGCAGGATAAGCTATGGATTATCAAACACTTAATTAATCCTCGCAAAGCAGTTATTCCTCGAAAGCCAGCGGATGAAGCGATTGTATTGTTTACCTCAGGTTCAGAGGGGACACCAAAAGGGGTCGTTCATAGTCATGCAAGCTTAATGGCAAACGTTGAACAAATTAAAACCATTGCAGACTTCACTCCTCGAGATCGCTTTATGTCATCACTGCCGTTATTCCATGCATTTGGTCTAACGGTTGGGTTACTTATTCCATTATTTTCGGGGAGTCGTGTTTTTCTTTATCCAAGTCCACTCCATTACCGGATTATTCCTGAGTTGGTGTATGACAAAAATTGCACAGTCTTATTCGGTACTTCAACCTTTTTGGGGAATTATGCGCGCTTTGCTCACCAATATGACTTTGCTCGTTTACGCTATGTGGTCGCAGGGGCTGAAAAGCTTTCGGATAAAACAAAGAAAATTTGGTTTGAAAAATTCGGTATTCGTATTCTTGAAGGTTATGGTGTGACGGAGTGTGCGCCAATCGTCTCTATCAACGTCCCAATGGCGGCGAAAGAAGGCACTGTAGGGCAAATATTACCAGAAATGGAAGCCCGTATTATCCCTATTTCCGGTATTGAAAACGGCGGTAAACTGCAACTTAAAGGCCCGAATATCATGAAAGGGTATTTACGTGTAGAAGCACCAGGCGTACTCGAAACACCAAGCGCCGAAAACGCACAAGGCGAGGTTGAAGATGGTTGGTACGATACTGGCGATATTGTTGAATTGGATAATAAAAATTTCTGCACTATCAAAGGTCGTGTTAAACGCTTTGCTAAGCTTGCGGGTGAAATGGTGTCACTTGAAAGTATTGAACAAATGGTCGCAGCATTATCACCTAATGCTAATCACGGTGTAGTGACAAAACCAGATAGTAGCAAAGGTGAGGCATTAGTGTTGTTTACGACTGATAAAGAGTTAGATAGAAGCGCTTTATCGGCAGCGGCCAAAAGCCGAGGATTAACTGAACTTGCAGTTCCTCGAGATATCCGTTTTGTGAAAGAGCTACCAGTTTTGGGAAGCGGGAAAACGGACTTTGTCACACTAAAACAAATGGCCGTAAAGGATGCTTAATATGCAAGAGAGTTCAACAAATTTACCGCTAATGAGCCGAGGAATGAAAGCCGTTTTGGCATCTCAATTTCTTTCGGCATTTGCGGATAATGCACTGTTATTTGCCATATTAGCGCAACTCAAAGCTGAGTTTTATCCAGAATGGAGCCACCCTATCTTGCAAATGGTGTTTGTGTTTACTTATATTGTGTTAGCCCCATTTGTAGGGCAAATCGCAGATAGGTTTTCCAAAGGCCGAGTGATGTTGTTCTCCAACATCTTTAAATTTATAGGTGCGTTGGGGATTTGCTTGGGATTAAATCCGTTTCTTTGCTATGGATTAGTGGGGATTGGTGCGGCATCTTATTCACCGGCTAAATACGGTATCCTAGGTGAATTAACAGGGGGAGATAACCTGGTTAAGGCCAATGGCGTGATGGAAGCATCAACCATTGCCGCGATCCTAATCGGTTCAGTAGTCGGGGGAATGCTCTCTGATATTAATCTATTATTAGCATTAGGGACATGTGCGCTCTTATACGCTCTTGCCGTCATTGCTAACTTCTTTATTCCTCATCTTGAGGCGGCAAGGCCCGGAAAAGGCTGGCATTTCAAACTACTCGTGACTGATTTCTTCCAAGCGTGCCGTATCTTGTGGGCAAATCAGGAGAGCCGTTTTTCACTCGTAGGAACCAGCTTATTTTGGGGGGCAGGGGTGACATTACGTTTCTTGCTCGTCGCGTGGGTGCCTGTGGCTTTAGGTTTGCAAGATAACACAACGCCAACCATCTTAAATGCAATGGTTGCAGTGGGGATTGTTGTAGGTGCGGGGCTTGCTGCTAAATTTATTACCTTGAAAACGGTGTACCGTTGCATTCCTGCTGGGGTTATTATCGGCGTGATGGTAGTGTTACTGTCCTTACAAACTCATATTATTCCATCCTACTTTATTTTGATTGTTTTAGGGGTGTTTGGTGGGCTATTTGTTGTTCCCCTGAATGCGTTATTACAAGAGAAAGGAAAAGAAACGGTTGGCGCAGGAAATGCTATTGCAGTACAAAATTTAGGCGAAAACAGCGCGATGTTGATTATGCTAGGCTTATATTCCCTAGCAATTAAGGCTGGTTTATCTGTGGTGAATGCGGGTATTGGCTTTGGTGCGGTGTTTGCGATAGCGATTGCGGGTTTATGGGTTTGGGATCGTGCTCGTAAAAAATGATGTAAAGGTGGATTACATAATGATAGATGAGAAGCGACTCGAAACATTAAGTATTCAGATAGGGCAAAAACTGCAAGCGCAAGGTAAAACAGTTACTACGGCAGAGTCCTGTACTGGGGGATGGATTGCAAAGGTACTGACGGATATTTCTGGAAGCTCAGGCTATTTCCAGCGTGGTTTTGTCACTTACAGTAACGAAGCCAAGCACCAAATGATTGGTGTAACAGGTGCATCTTTACAACAATTTGGTGCAGTTAGCCAACAAGTGGTAGAGGAAATGGCCTCGGGGGCATTACAACAAGCCGTTGCTGATTTTGCGATTTCTGTCAGTGGTATTGCAGGTCCAGGTGGCGGTAGTATAGACAAGCCTGTTGGTACGGTATGGTTTGGTTTTGCCCAAAAACAAGGGGATGGCACGGTATCGGTTATCACTCGACATTGTGTGTTTCAAGGTGATAGAAATCAAGTGCGTTTACAATCAACAGGTTATGCACTAGAAACATTTTTGAGTCTGTTAAATTAAAAATTTCCTTGATACTGTATGATTATACAGTATACTTAGTTCCAACAAATCGAATTCAATCGTTTTATTCGCAGTGGTAAAGCCATTGCACTTAGGGAGTAAACATGGCTATTGATGAAAACAAACAAAAAGCACTGGCAGCGGCATTAGGTCAAATTGAAAAACAATTTGGTAAAGGTTCCATTATGCGTCTTGGTGAAGACCGCTCAATGGATGTTGAAACTATCTCAACAGGTTCTTTATCTCTTGACGTTGCATTAGGTGCTGGTGGCCTGCCATTAGGTCGTATTGTTGAAATCTACGGCCCAGAAGCTTCAGGTAAAACAACTCTCACATTACAAGTTATCGCCGCAGCACAACGCAGTGGAAAAACCTGTGCGTTTATCGATGCTGAGCACGCACTTGATCCTATCTACGCTAAAAAACTCGGCGTTGACATCGATAACTTACTGTGTTCACAGCCTGACACAGGTGAGCAAGCCCTTGAAATCTGTGACGCTCTGACGCGTTCTGGCGCTGTTGACGTGATTATCGTTGACTCTGTTGCTGCATTAACCCCTAAAGCTGAAATTGAAGGTGAGATTGGTGATTCTCACATGGGGCTTGCTGCTCGTATGATGAGCCAAGCAATGCGTAAATTAGCGGGTAACTTAAAAAACTCAAATACGCTTCTGATCTTTATCAACCAAATTCGTATGAAAATTGGTGTGATGTTCGGTAACCCAGAAACGACAACGGGTGGTAATGCACTGAAGTTCTACGCATCAGTTCGCTTAGATATCCGTCGTATTGGCGCGGTAAAAAACGGTGAAGAAATCATTGGTAGTGAAACACGCGTTAAAGTGGTAAAAAATAAAGTTGCCGCACCGTTTAAACAGGCAGAATTCCAAATTCTTTATGGTGAAGGGATTAACACCTTTGGTGAGTTAATTGACTTGGGTGTTAAACACAAGCTAATTGAAAAAGCAGGTGCTTGGTATAGCTATAACGGCGATAAAATCGGTCAAGGTAAAGCTAACTCAACAACTTATTTAAAAGAACATCCTGAAGTTGCTCAAGAAATTGACACAAAACTGCGTGAAATGTTACTCAATCACACTGGTGAATTTAGCAGTGCAGCAACAGACTATATCAGTGATTCTGATGAAGAAGAAGCACCAGAAGAATTTTAATTATTAGCTAGTGAGTTGATTAATCATTAAATTATAGGCGTTGCTCTTATGGAGTAGCGCCTTTTTTGTTTTTTCCAATCACAATAATAGTTTATTCAACAGTTTTTCTGTGGAAAAATACGCTAACCAGAGGTATAAACATACTTTCAGAAAATATCTAGACGCTTTACAATGAAAGCCACGAATGGATGTAGCTATAGTTTTACTTCTATGCAAAGAGACTTTATCTTATCAGTCACTTTTTAATCGGAGAGTTGATTAGAGGTGATGTTACATTCCATCTCAACAATTCATAATTCTGTTTCCAGCTTGATATCGGGATAAATATGAGTAAAAGCACCGCTGAGATCCGCCAAGCGTTTCTCGACTTTTTTCATACAAAAGGTCATCAGGTGGTCACCAGCAGTTCGCTAGTGCCTAACAATGACCCGACACTATTGTTCACAAACGCAGGGATGAACCAGTTCAAAGATGTATTTCTTGGTCTGGATAAGAGAGCATATTCCCGAGCGACAACTGCACAGCGCTGTGTGCGCGCAGGTGGTAAACATAACGACTTAGAAAACGTAGGTTACACAGCTCGTCATCACACCTTCTTTGAAATGTTAGGTAATTTTAGTTTTGGTGACTACTTTAAACACGATGCAATCCGCTTTGCTTGGGAATTACTGACAAGTGAAGAGTGGTTTAACCTGCCAAAAGAAAGATTGTGGGTTACTGTTTATGCGACAGATGATGAAGCTTATGATATTTGGAACAAAGAAATCGGTGTTCCAGTAGAACGGATCATCCGTATTGGTGATAACAAAGGTGCACCTTATGCTTCAGATAATTTCTGGCAGATGGGTGATACAGGTCCATGCGGTCCTTGTACTGAAATTTTTTATGATCACGGCGATCATATTTGGGGTGGCCCTCCAGGGAGCCCAGAAGAAGATGGTGACCGTTATATTGAAATCTGGAACCTCGTCTTCATGCAATTTAACCGTCAATCAGACGGCACCATGGAACCGCTACCGAAGCCTTCTGTTGATACTGGGATGGGCTTAGAGCGTATCTCAGCGGTACTGCAACACGTTAATTCTAACTATGACATCGATATTTTCCGTGAATTAATTGCAGCGGCAGCGAAAGCGACAGGTGCAACGGATTTGGAAAATAAATCACTGCGTGTCATTGCAGATCATATTCGTTCTTGTGCTTTCCTCGTGAGCGATGGTGTTATTCCATCAAACGAAGGCCGTGGTTATGTTCTGCGCCGTATTATTCGCCGTGCAGTTCGCCATGGGTACATGCTTGGTGCAAAAGAGACTTTCTTCTATAAATTAGTTGCTCCACTTATCAAGGTGATGGGCTCCGCAGCGGAAGAACTTCAACGCCAACAAACCATGGTTGAAAAAGTTCTTAAAACAGAAGAAGAACAATTTGCACGCACTTTAGAACGCGGCTTGCAATTATTAGATGAAGAACTGGCGTCATTAAAAGGGGATACTCTTGATGGTGAGGCTGCGTTTCGTCTCTATGATACTTACGGTTTCCCAATTGATCTTACGGCTGATGTTTGCCGTGAACGCAATATCAAAGTCGATGAAGAAGGTTTCGAACGTGCGATGGAAGACCAACGTCGTCGCGCCAGAGAATCGAGTGGCTTCGGTGCTGACTATAACGCATTAATCAAAGTTGATAAGCGTAGTGAGTTTTCCGGTTATCAATATGATGAACAACAAGCGACTATCACTGCACTGTATAAAGATGGTCAACCTGTTGATAGCTTAAACGCAGGTGAAGAAGGCTTAGTCATTCTTGATAAAACAGCATTTTATGCCGAATCAGGTGGACAGGTTGGTGACATTGGTTACTTAAATAATGACAATGCTCGCTTCACTGTGACAGATACACAAAAATATGGGCAAGCCATTGGTCATATCGGTAAAGTCGAATCAGGTTCATTAGTTATTAACCACCGTATTACCGCCGTAGTTGATAGCGCGAGACGTAATGCTATTCGCTTAAATCACTCTGCAACGCATTTATTACATGCGGCATTGCGCCAAGTTCTGGGGGATCATGTTTCTCAAAAAGGTTCTCTTGTTAATGACAAGTACCTGCGTTTCGATTTTTCCCATTTTGAAGCTATGACGCAAGAGCAACTTCGCCAAGTTGAAGATATCGTCAATGCTCAAATTCGTCAAAATTCAGAAATTGAAACTGAATTGATGGATTTAGAGGGGGCGAAAGCGAAAGGAGCTATGGCATTATTTGGTGAAAAATACGAAGAACGTGTTCGTGTACTAAGCATGGGCGATTTTTCTATTGAATTATGTGGCGGTACACACGCAAGCCGCACAGGTGATATCGGTCTATTCCGTATTCTGAGCGAATCAGGAACAGCTGCGGGTGTTCGTCGTATTGAAGCGACAACAGGCGAGATGGCTATTGAGAGTATTCATCATCAATCAGAGCAACTTTCAGCTATTGCTCATTTATTAAAAGGTGATATTAATAGCCTCGTTGAGAAAGTGAAGTCAGCATTAGATAAATCTCGTCAGTTAGAAAAAGAGATTTTGCAACTAAAAGATCAACAAGCTTCTCAAGAAAGTGCTTCACTAAGTAGCAAAGCAAAAGATGTGAAAGGCGTCAAATTGTTAGTGAAACAATTGGGCGATACTGATCCTAAACTATTGAGAACCATGGTTGATGATCTTAAAAACCAGTTGAAGTCTGCGATTATCGTGCTTTCGACAACAAGTGGTGATAAAGTCAGTATGATTGTTGGCGTGACTAATGATTTGACTGCTAAAATTAAAGCAGGTGATTTAATCTCATATGTTGCTCAGCAGGTAGGTGGTAAAGGTGGTGGACGCCCTGACATGGCACAAGCAGGTGGTACTGACGTAAGTGCATTACCAGCAGCGATGTCCAGTGTTGAAGAGTGGGTTGAATCACGACTGTAAGTACTTACTAAGTTGCCTTATAGAAATATAAGGCAACTTTAAATCTGTTGCGGCATTGTTAATGTATTGCTTGTAGTGCTATATTTTGCTTGTAAATAATTAGAATGCTTGCCTTGATGGCATCAATGCTTTAGGTGAATGTCATTGCTTTACGTTTTCACGGTGTGTGATGGACAATAGCGGGGGATACCTAGAGACCCGACTCTTTTAATATTTCAAGGAGCAAAGAATGCTTATTCTGACTCGTCGAGTTGGTGAAACACTCATGATAGGCGATGAGGTAACAGTTACTGTATTGGGTGTTAAAGGCAACCAAGTTCGTATTGGTGTTAATGCCCCAAAAGAAGTTTCTGTTCACCGTGAAGAAATTTATCAACGGATCCAGGCCGAAAAAACTCAACCAGATAATCAATAATAATGAATAAGCGTCCAATGATTGACCACACAGCAAGAATGGACGCTTGTCTTACCTCTCATTTTTGAAATTTTCATTTTTTTCGTGCTTTTCCTAATACCTAGGGGCTGTTTATCCTTGCTGCTGATTTTTACAGCTAAAAAAGGTTAATAAACAACCAGAAAATGGATGGGTGTATCCGTCGTGCTAACTGACGACGACTTGAATCAACTATTATCCCTAAACGCTGGCCGACGGGTTCGATTAACGCACGTTTCACTCATTTATTGCTGTGTTGAAAGGCTCTTGCCGAGTTCACTTGGCGGTGAACCTTTCGCTTTGCCTAAAATGGCTTTAATTCGAATAAAAATTGACCATCAAAGATAAACCACCCCTAGCGTTGTGATTTAGTCGGGTGTCATTACTCATTATTATCAATTCATTTTTATACATAAAGTAAGTTAGATAAGAGCTGAAAACGTTATTTTTCGGTGTTAAACTAATCATCTTGCTTGTGAAATGTGCAAACAGACTGCGGAATGCAAAAAGTTGCGAAAAATTGTTTGACTTCTAAGTCTAGGAAAGTAATATGTGCGCCACACAGAGACGAGATGTTTGAAAAAACAAATCTTGTGTAACTAAAATATGGTGAGGTGGCCGAGAGGCTGAAGGCGCTCCCCTGCTAAGGGAGTATGCGGTCAAAAGCTGCATCGAGGGTTCGAATCCCTCCCTCACCGCCATTTTAGATTATGCATCCGTAGCTCAGCTGGATAGAGTACTCGGCTACGAACCGAGCGGTCGGAGGTTCGAATCCTCCCGGATGCACCATTTAACCCTATGGGTAAGCCTATTAGGGGGCTGTTTTGGTTTTATTAAATTAATAAACAAAATAGTGCAGTAACGAAGAAGTTGATTTACAGAAGTAGATGTTGATAGAAAGTTTGAGAGAAGCACGTCTTGCAGTAAATATGCATCCGTAGCTCAGCTGGATAGAGTACTCGGCTACGAACCGAGCGGTCGGAGGTTCGAATCCTCCCGGATGCACCATCTCTTAGCTAATGTATTAGCGTATCAATAATATCTTAAGTGTAATCATTCACAGTTATTGAAATAACTCGATAAGTATCGACAGAATTTTGCATCCGTAGCTCAGCTGGATAGAGTACTCGGCTACGAACCGAGCGGTCGGAGGTTCGAATCCTCCCGGATGCACCATCATAAGAAAAGCTCCTCAAACTGAGGAGTTTTTTTTTGCCTGAAAAGTCAATTAAATAACATTTCTAATGCCTCTTTTCGTCTAATCCCTTTTAAACCACACATCTAGACAGCGACAATTTAGCTGATTTACGATAAAGTAATTGCCTTAATAAAATAAATTAACATCACAGGCGGGAGGTCGATTTGATCCCGGACGTATCGAAAGCGCTCTCATGGTTAGAGGCGCACCCAGAAACATTAAATGGTATCCAACGTGGTATTGAACGTGAAACATTGCGTGTGACCCCGACAGGCTCAATTGCAGAAACATTGCATCCTGAAGGGCTGGGACAAGCTTTAACACATAAATGGATCACGACAGATTTTGCGGAGTCCTTACTCGAATTTATTACTCCTGTAGATAAAAGTATTAGTCATAACTTGGCTTTTCTCAGGGATTTACATCGCTATACTGCGCGTCACCTTCAGAATGAAAGAATGTGGCCACTCAGTATGCCGTGCTTTATCGAAAGTGAAGATAAAATCACTCTTGCTCAATATGGCTCTTCTAACGTCGGGCGTTTTAAAACCTTGTACCGTGAAGGCCTTAAAAATCGTTATGGCGCATTGATGCAGACGATAGCAGGGGTGCATTATAACTTCTCTTTGCCAACTGAATTTTGGCAGGCATGGGCTGGTGTTGATGATCCAGAAAGCGAAATCGGTAAAGAAAAAATTTCTGATGGTTATTTACGTTTGATCAGAAACTACTATCGTTTCGGTTGGGTGATCCCGTATCTATTTGGTGCGTCGCCGGCGATCTGTGGTTCTTTCTTAAAAGATAGAGACACCGCATTAACATTTGATAGAACCGAATGTGGTACTTACTATTTACCTTATGCGACATCTTTGCGCATGAGTGACTTGGGTTACACCAATAAATCACAAAGTGATTTGAATATTACATTCAATAAGTTGAGTGAATACGTTGAAAATCTGAAAAAAGCCATTCACAAACCTTCCGTTGAGTTTGAAAAACTGGGGGTGAAAAAAGATGGCAAGTATATTCAGCTCAACACTAACGTGCTGCAAATTGAAAATGAACTCTATGCACCAATTAGGCCTAAACGCGTCCCTAAAGGTACAGAGTCGCCTTCTGACGCGTTATTACGTGGTGGTATTGAATATATTGAAGTCCGTTCATTGGACATCAACCCATTCAGTGCAATTGGTGTGAATGATACACAAGCCCGTTTTGTTGATCTATTCTTAATATGGTGTGTGCTTGCAGATGCGCCAGAAATGAATGCACAGGAGCTTGATTGTTGCCGCCAAAACTGGAATCGTGTGATCCTTGAAGGGCGCAAACCAGGCCAAGTGATTGGTTTTGGTTGTGGTAGCGAAATGAAACCGCTAGTGGAAGTAGGGCAGCAGTTATTTAATGACTTGATCCGTGTTGCTGAAGTGCTTGACACATGCTGTGATGCAAAATACCAAGATGTTTGTCATCAATTTGTTGCGATGTTTGAGGATCCAACGCTGACATACTCGGCTCTCGTCATGGACGAGATGTTAGAAAAAGGCATTGGTGGTTATGGGTTAGAATTAGCTGAGAAATATTTTGAACAGTTAATCAATGAGCCATACGAAGTGATTACAGAAGCGCAATTTGAGCAAGCAAGGTTAGCTTCTATTGAGAAGCAAAGAAGGATGGAGCAGAGCGAAACTGAACCTTTTGAAGACTATTTGCGCATTCATGCTGGACGCTAAAAGAAAATGGCCACTCAAGGTGGCCAAATAAAAATCTCTTAGAGAATTAGGGATGATAACAATTGCGCGTCTTTCATTAATTCAGACTTCATGTTTTCAAAATAGTTTCATTTATTTTCAAAATAAATTTTTTAATTTTTGAGGAGGTCACGAAATGCCATTATTAGATAGCTTTACTGTCGATCATACTCGCATGGCAGCCCCCGCTGTCCGCGTGGCAAAAACGATGAAAACGCCAAGTGGTGACACCATCACTGTTTTTGATTTGCGCTTTACTGTGCCAAATGAAGAAGCCATGACAGAAAAAGGCACTCATACATTAGAACACTTGTTTGCTGGTTTTATGCGTGATCACCTCAACGGTGATGGTGTTGAAATTATCGATATCTCCCCGATGGGTTGCCGCACAGGCTTTTACATGAGTTTAATTGGCCAACCAACTGAACAACGCGTTGCTGATGCGTGGAAAGCGGCTATGGAAGATGTGCTGAACGTAAAGGATCAAAACAAAATCCCTGAGTTGAATGTGTATCAGTGCGGGACTTATAAGATGCATTCACTGGCAGAAGCTCAGCAAATTGCACGTAATGTGTTGTCATCAAATATTGGTATTAATAAAAATGATGAACTCGCATTGCCAGAAGAAAAATTGAAACAGCTTCACGTTTAGTCTCAGAGATCCATTCATAAATATCAAAAAGCGCCTTGGGTCATACTGGCGCTTTTTTAGAGGAAAACTTATAGATCAGGGACTTGAGAGCTAAAGGTGAGTGGGGTGATCCTCACCTGCTTGATGGTGTTTTCATTCATGGCTAACACTTCTATCATATAATGACCCACCACGATTTGCTCTTCAAGTTGTGGAATATCACCAACAACCTCTAACACCATGCCATTAACCGTTCTAGGACCCTCTACAGGCAAATTCCAATCAAATGCCTTATTCAGGTCTCGAATATTGGCTGAGCCGTCCACAAGGACGCTACCATCGCTTTGAGGCAATACCTCTTCCGCTAATGACGGCGACATTGATGTTGTAAAATCACCGACGATTTCTTCTAAAATATCTTCTACAGTGATAAGGCCTTGAATTTCACCGTACTCATCGACAATAATTCCTAATTTTTCTTTCTTGTGTTGAAAATTAATGAGCTGAACATTTAGTGGCGTACTATTTGGGATAAAATAAATATTGTCCGCGGCTTTAATGAGGTTCTGCTTGTTAAATTCACGTTTTTCCATCATCAATCGATAAGCTTCTCGAACGCGTAAAATCCCGATTGAATCATCAAGGGAATCGCGGTAAAGCACAATACGACCGTGAGGGGAATGGGTTAACTGCCTGATGATTGACTTCCAATCATCATTCACATCAATTCCGACAATTTCGTTCCTTGGTAGCATGATATCGCCGACAGTCACCTTGTCTAAATCCAGTATGGAAATCAACATATCTTGATTACGACGGCTAATTTTATGTTTTGATTCGTTAACGATAGTTCGCAGCTCTTCTTTGTTAACGGCGTCTGTACGCGCCGTTAATGAACGAATGCCTAAACAGCGTAAAAGTAGCGCGGAAATGGTATTAAATGTCCATACCACTGGCATCATTATGATCTGCAAGGGCTTTAGAAAATAGCTACTTGGAAAGGCAATTTTTTCTGGGTAGAGTGCGGCTAATGTTTTTGGCATGACTTCAGCAAAAATGAGGATCACAAACGTTAAGATCCCTGTTGCCATTGCGACACCCGCATTGCCATATAAACGCATACCAATGATGGTGGCTAAGGCAGAAGCGACGATATTAATTAAGTTATTGCCAATCAGGACAAGGCTGAGGAGTTTATCTGGATGTTTGAGTAGCTTTTCGACACGTATTGCCGAGCGATTGCCTTGTTTTGCTAAATGTTTTAAGCGATAACGATTTAATGTCATCATGCCTGTCTCCGAGGCAGAGAAGTAGGCTGACATTAAAATTAAAACAATCAGTATGATGATTAGCGTACTGGTAGACACATCATCCAAAACAAGGTTCCTTATGACAAAATAGGGAGGCGAATAAAAATTTAAGGTATCATAAACTGTTGGAGTAAACGGTTACCAAAAAAAGCCATGGTCAAAATGATTGAGCCAGCGACGTGGAAAAATAATACGCGTTTTCCGCGCCAACCACCGAGGAAATGTCCCCAAAGCAAGGTAATATAGACAAACCAAGCAATTACCGATAATACAGATTTATGTACATTTTCTTTATCAAAGATATTATCCATATAGATAAAACCCGTGCATAAAGTCAGCGTGAGTAAGATGACACCCACTTGAGTGATATGGAACATTTTACGTTCTACCACCATCATCGGTGGCATATCAGGACTGAATTTTAAGGTTTTATTTTTAAGTTGATGATCAATTAGCGCAACTTGAAATGCATATAAGGCAGCGATAAGTAACGTGGCATAGCTTAGTAAGGCTAAACCAATATGCACAAATAAAGGGACACTGGCTTCTAAGTGAGTAATAAACTCCCCAGGCATAATGGTCGAAAGCAATAAGTTAATGATAGCAAAGCTGTACACTATCGGGGTCAAATACCACGCTTTTCCACAATAGGCGACAACCGTCATAATGATGCACATCAGTAAACTCACCGCAGAACCGAGGTTCAACAAGGTGAGATTCTGTCCTTCGGCTTCACTAAAAATAAGTAATTTTAAGGTGATGGCGTGGGTCACTAACGCAACAATGGCAAGTAGCATTGCCAAACGGCGATAAAGTGGTTGTTTGCGCACTTGGCCTGGGACGATCAGCAGCAGGCTAATCATGTATGTACAAACTGCTATGACTGCAAATACGGGCATAGTATAGTGTCGATATTCATTTTTAGTGGAAAGTTATTTCATAGTATAACTTGTACAAGTTCAGGCTCCAACTATTGGGCGAACCAATTGTGGTATATTCGCGATAGATAGCATTTCATGTATCTTTTTATTTCACTGATGGTAGTGAAATCAATGCTATCATAGCCTGTATAATCTGTTTCAAACAGAGGGCAGCGAAAAAATAGCGGATGTGGTACACTCAGGAAAATAATTTTTATTGTAGTTTTTCCTTCATTTGATTGAAGGTTTGATACTTATAATTCAACTTGTTGAACCTAAAACACTTGAAATGAGGTGTTTTAGCAACCAGATCAGGCTAAACATCGGCCCATCAACAGAATTGAGCTAAGACATATGTTTGATAATTTAACCGACAGACTCTCGCGCACGTTGCGCAATATCAGCGGACGTGGGCGTCTCACTGATGACAATATTAAAGACACATTACGCGAAGTTCGCATGGCATTGCTGGAAGCTGACGTGGCATTGCCAGTTGTCCGTGAATTTATCCAGAAAGTCAAAGAAAATGCAGTTGGTCAAGATGTTAATAAAAGCCTAACACCGGGCCAAGAGTTCATTAAAATTGTTCAAAATGAACTCACTCGGGCGATGGGGGAAGAAAACCATCAACTGAACTTATCGGCTCAGCCGCCAGCGGTTGTATTAATGGCAGGTTTGCAAGGTGCCGGTAAAACCACCAGTGTTGCAAAACTTGGTAAGCACTTAAAAGAAAAACAAAAGAAAAAAGTTTTAGTCGTCTCTGCTGACGTATATCGCCCCGCAGCGATCAAACAACTTGAAACGTTAGCGGCATCTGTGGGGATTGATTTCTTCCCATCGGATGTGCAAGAAAAGCCCGCAGTTATCGTGCAAAAGGCCTTAAAACACGCACAACTTCAATTTTACGATGTGTTATTAGTGGATACCGCCGGTCGCTTACACGTTGATGAAGCGATGATGGAAGAAATCCAAGAGGTCCATCGTATTATTAAGCCCGTTGAAACCTTATTTGTTGTCGATGCAATGACGGGGCAGGATGCGGCAAACACAGCTAAAGCGTTTAACGAAGCCTTACCATTGACAGGGGTTGTGTTAACCAAAGTCGATGGTGATGCGCGTGGTGGTGCGGCATTGTCAATTCGTGCTATCACGGGTAAACCCATTAAATTTTTAGGGGTTGGCGAAAAAACGGATGCTTTAGAGCCGTTCCATCCAGAACGCGTAGCATCTCGCATCCTTGGTATGGGGGATGTGATTTCTCTGATTGAAGAGATTGAGCACAAAGTTGACCGTGATGAAGCGGAAAAATTAGCCAAAAAACTGAAAACGGGTGATAGCTTTGATTTAAATGACTTCTTAAGTCAATTGAAGCAAATGCGTAATATGGGCGGTATGGCGAGCATGATGAGTAAAATGCCTGGCATGTCCCAATTACCGGATGCAGTAAAATCTCAAATGGATGATAAAATCACGATCCGTATGGAAGCGATGATTAACTCCATGACGCGCAAAGAGCGCGAAAAACCAGAAATTATTAAAGGTTCTCGTAAACGTCGTATCGCGGCAGGTTCAGGAACTAGCGTGCAAGAAGTAAACCGCCTTTTAAAACAATTTGATGATATGCAACGCATGATGAAGAAAATGAAAAAAGGTGGCTTAGCCAAGATGATGCGCGGCATGAAGGGTATGATGCCTCCGGGTTTTCCGGGGCGTTAAGCAATAAAGCCTCAAACAAAACGCACTTTTGATTGATTTTTGCGTCAAAGTGAGTAAACTTTTCGGGCTTTTTATATGACAGCCGGACTCTATCCCTCGATGGAGTCTGGTTGTTTTGTTAACTAATGAGGATGTTATGGTAACAATTCGTTTATCTCGTGGCGGCGCTAAAAAACGTCCGTTCTACCAAATCGTTGTAACCGATAGCCGCAATGCGCGTGACGGTCGTTTTATTGAGCGTATCGGTTTCTTCAACCCGATCGCTGCAGGTCAAGCAGAAGAACTGCGTTTAGACCTAGATCGTGTTGAGCATTGGGTTGGCTTAGGCGCAACTATTTCTGACCGTGTTGCACAACTGGTCAAACAAGCTAAGAAAGCAGCTTAATCTGTCGCGGTGGTAACAATGAGCAAGCAAACTAAACTACAGCCACCTAACAATCCCATTATATTGGGGAAATTAGGTTCGGCTTACGGTATTCGTGGTTGGCTCAAAGTTTTTTCGTCCACCGAACATGCTGAAAGTATTTTTGAGTATCAGCCTTGGTTTATCCAACGTTCAGGTCAATGGCAACAAATTGAAATTGAAGATTGGAAACATCATAACAAGGATATCATCGTCAAGCTGAACGGGGTCGATGACCGCGATGCAGCTGCGCTTTTGACTAACTTTGAAATTGCGGTTGATTCAACCCAATTGCCTGAGTTAGAAAACGAATACTACTGGAAAGACCTGATGGGTTGTCACGTAGTCACGTTACAAGGCTATGACCTTGGTACTGTCACTGAGATGATGGAGACCGGTTCTAATGATGTACTGGTTATTAAGGCGAATTTAAAAGATGCATTTGGCATCAAGGAGCGGTTGGTTCCGTTTCTTGATGGGCAGGTTATCAAGAAAGTCGATCTCGATGCTAAACTCATTGAAGTAGATTGGGATCCTGGTTTTTAAATCTCCGGTTGAACGGTTTTGATAAGTGGGACGGTATCATGTGGATTGGTGTAATTAGCCTGTTTCCCGAAATGTTCCGCGCAATAACCGAGTACGGGGTAACTGGTCGGGCAGTGAAAAATGGCCTGCTAACGTTTGAGTGCTGGAATCCGCGGGATTTTACCCACGATAAGCACAAAACTGTTGATGATCGCCCCTATGGAGGTGGTCCTGGCATGCTGATGATGGTGCAACCGCTTAAGGATGCAATCAACGCAGCAAGAACTGAGGCTGGTGAGGGTGCAAAGGTTATTTATCTTTCACCGCAAGGGCGCAAACTAAGTCAAGACGGTGTTTGCGAGCTGGCAACTAATGAGAAATTAATTCTTGTTTGTGGTCGCTATGAAGGCATTGATGAGCGTATCATCCAAACCGAAGTTGACGAAGAATGGTCAATCGGCGATTACGTTCTTAGTGGTGGGGAGCTCCCCGCGATGGTGTTGATAGACTCAGTCTCTCGGTTTATACCGGGGGTGCTTGGTCATCAAGCTTCTGCTCAAGAAGATTCTTTTGCTGATGGCTTGTTAGATTGTCCTCACTATACCCGCCCTGAAGTGTTAGATGGCATGCAAGTTCCGGATGTATTACTTTCGGGAAATCACGCTAAAATAGATAGCTGGCGTATGAAACAATCACTTGGCCGTACCTGGCTTAGAAGACCTGAACTTCTGGAAAGCCTAGCTCTGACTGACGAGCAGAGGATGTTGCTGACTGAGTTCCAACGTGAATATCAGTCCGAGCAACAAATGAATCCAGACAATTAATTGTCTAAATATATCAGTTTACCTAGGGTAAGAGAGTTATTATGAGCAACATTATTAAACAACTTGAACAAGAGCAAATGAAGCAGGACGTACCTTCATTCCGTCAGGGTGACACCGTGGAAGTTAAGGTATGGGTCGTAGAAGGCTCTAAAAAACGTCTGCAGGCATTCGAGGGCGTGGTTATCGCTATTCGTAACCGCGGTCTGCACTCTGCATTCACTGTTCGTAAAATTTCTAACGGCGAAGGTGTTGAGCGTGTATTCCAAACTCACTCTCCAGTCGTAGATAGCATCGCTGTTAAACGTCGTGGTGCTGTTCGCAGAGCTAAACTGTACTACCTGCGTGAGCGTTCTGGTAAGGCAGCTCGTATTAAAGAGCGTCTGAACGCCAAGTAATACGCTTTCGCTACATCCGAAAGGTTAGGGGCCCGCATCTTGCGGGCCTTTTTATATTCGTCATATTTCAAGCTGTAGCTGTGTTGGCTTCGTTCGGCCACACAGGTCACATACTTGTGTATGCTCCCTGCGATGTCCTCACTTTGCCGCCTTGCTACAACTTGAACTATTTAGAATATATAGTGGTGAGATAATTATATATTCGTCATATTTCAAGCTGTGGTAGTGTTGGCTTCGTTCGGCCACACAGGTCACATACTGATGTCTGCTCCCTGCGATGTCCTCACTTTACCGCCTTGCGACAACTTGAACTATTTAGAATATATAGTGGTGAGATAATTTTATATTCGTCATATTTCAAGCTGTAGCTGTGTTGGCTTCGTTCGGCCACACAGGTCACATACTTGTGTATGCTCCCTGCGATGTCCTCATTTTGCCGCCTACTTATAATTCGAATTATTTAGGGAAATAACGAGACTAAATCGACTTAGCTGAAAGATCGAATTGTATCGCATTGGCTTCGTTCGGCCACACAGGTCACATACTTGTGTATGCTCCCTGCGATGTCCTCACTTTGCCGCCTTGCTACAACTTGAACTATTTAGAATATAGCGGAGTGGTTATTTCTCTATTCTGTAAGAAAATGTTTACGATAAATTGATTTTGAACCGAAAATTAAATATTGAGTATGTTGTTTTTATGTTAATTTGTATTATTATCAATAAATTAAGTTGATGTAAATAATAATTTACGATAATGGAAATATTTTACACAAATGGATTGAATTGTTTACGATGCATGGTATGTTATTACCCATGCACTCAAACACAATACGTAAACAATAAACTAAGCAAATATAAGCTAATTAAGTAGGTAAAAAATGATCATGCAAAAAGATGTACTCAACAATGTGAATATTCAAGACGAGCAGGTATTAATCACCCCTGAGAGTCTGAAAGAAAAATATCCGCTGAGTCACAGCAACCTGCATGCCATTGCGACATCGCGTCAAGTGATTGCAGATATCATTCATCAACGCGACCCTCGCTTACTTGTGGTATGTGGTCCTTGCTCAATCCATGATGTGGATGCTGCGATTGAATATGGTGAGCGTCTACAAAAATTAGCCGAAGAATTAAGTGATAGCTTATATATTGTGATGCGCGTGTATTTTGAAAAACCACGTACCACCGTGGGGTGGAAAGGTCTAATTAGTGATCCATTTATGGACGGTTCATTCCAGATGGAAAAAGGCCTGCATATTGCCCGTGACTTATTGACTAGCTTAGTCAATATGGGATTGCCACTGGCGACTGAAGCATTAGATCCAAATAATCCACAATACTTAGGGGATTTATTCAGTTGGTCTGCAATTGGCGCAAGAACGACAGAATCACAAACTCACCGTGAAATGGCATCTGGGCTCTCTATGCCCGTTGGATTTAAAAATGGTACGGATGGTAGTTTAGCTACCGCAATTAATGCATTGAAAGCCGCGGCAATGCCACACCGTTTTATGGGAATTAACCAATCTGGCCAAGTTTGCTTATTACACACCAAAGGCAACAACAATGGTCATGTGATCTTACGCGGTGGTAAAACACCAAACTACAGTGCAGAAGATATTGCGGCGTGTGAAGCCGAAATGCGTAAAGCAGGGCTAAAACCATCACTGATGGTGGATTGCAGTCACGGTAACTCAAATAAAGATTATCGCCGTCAGCCACTGGTGGTTGATTCAATTATCGAACAAATTATTAATGGTAATGAGTCAATTACAGGTATTATGTTGGAAAGCCACCTTAATGAAGGCAACCAAACATCTGAACAGCCACGGGACGCAATGAAATACGGCGTTTCTGTGACAGATGCCTGCATTAACTGGCAGACAACAGAAACGGTATTGCGTAATTTACATCAAGCATTACTACCAGTGCTTGAACAACGCACACAGAAATTGAGTAAGGTGAGCTGAGCAAGGTATTAGTATGTCTGTTGAGTTATCTCATTTACGGGATCAGATTGATGCGGTTGATAAATCCTTATTGGATTTATTAGCCAAAAGGTTGCAACTCGTGGCGGAAGTTGGTGAAGTCAAAAGCTTACATGGGTTGCCAATTTACGTGCCTGAGCGTGAGTCGAGCATGTTAGCGGCTCGCCGAGCTGAAGCAGAGCGCATGGGGATCCCGCCTGATCTGATTGAAGATATTTTACGTCGGATCATGCGTGAATCTTATGCACGTGAAAATGACAAAGGCTTCAAGACGCTTAATCCAAACGCAGGTCCGATTGTGATTGTCGGTGGTGACGGGAAGATGGGGCGCTTATTTCAGCGTCTTCTTACGTTGTCTGGCTACCATGTTAAAACATTGAATCAAAATGATTGGCCTCAGGCTGAGTCGCTTGTTGCGGGTGCTAGTGTAGTGATGGTCAGCGTGCCTATTCACTTAACTGTTCAGGTGATTAACCAATTACCAAAACTAGATAAACACACTATTTTGATGGATATAGCATCTATCAAACAGCAACCACTAGAGGCTATGCTAGCTGCACATGAAGGGCCTGTATTAGGGCTCCATCCGATGTTTGGCCCAGATATTGGTAGTGTGGCAAAACAAGTTTTTGCTTATTGTAATGGTCGTGGCGCGGAGTCTTATCAATGGTTCCTCGAACAATTAGTTGTTTGGGGGGCGCGTTTGAAAGAAATTTCAGCGCAAGAGCATGATAAAAACATGAGTTTTATCCAAGCACTACGCCATTTTACTACCTTTACATATGGGCAAAATTTGGCGAAAGAGGATATCGATTTGCAGCAGCTTCTTGAGTTGTCATCGCCAATCTACCGTTTAGAACTGGCAATGGTAGGGCGGCTATTTGCTCAAGATCCTCAGTTATATGCAGATATCATCATGTCTTCAGATAAAAACGTAGAGCTCATTCGCCGCTATCATCAGCGTTTGGGACAATCGATTGAAATGCTCGAGAACAAAGATAAGGCAGAATTTATTCGCCAATTTAATCAAGTTAGCGAGTGGTTCGGCGAAGATGCTCACCACTTTATGAAAGAAAGTCAGTCATTGTTACAACGAGCTAACGATAACCGCAAGTAATCATCCCCGCCTTCTATTGTGTTGTTTGCAGTAGAGGGCTTTTTACTATTAATTTTTTGTTATTTTAGATAATGCTTGTTTTTCGAGTATCTAAATTCGATATTTTATTTTTAATAGGTAATTTTACTTATTTCCTGTACTTTTAATTGAAAAGCCTTCCTTCTGGTCTAAAACAACTATCTTTCCCTGTTTAATGGTAAATTAATCGATTTATAAAATTGAAATTTAAAAATCGATCGATTTATGTGGTAAAGATATAACATATTTTACCGATAATACTACTCATTCAACGATGGCTAGCGTGGTAAACATATGTCTTTTAAAAATCTTAAAATTAGTATGAAGTTAACAATCGCATTTGGGGGATTTGTTACGCTTATTATCCTGAGTTCACTCTTTTCTTTGGCCAATATGAACCGAGCCAATGATGGAATGAAACAAGTTCTGTATGAAAGCTATCCTATAGCCTCCACTGCCGGGCAGATGATGGATAACTTTTATTCCTTTATTGGTATTCAAGAATTGATTTTGCTTGATGACAGAGGGAGTGATAAGCGGCGTGAAGAGTTAGCCAAAATTACATTAAAAATTAATGAATTGATGGATAGCCTAGAAAAAAATGTGACGGATGAGCGTTCTAAAGAGGTTCTTTCTGAATTGCGGATTATTCGTCAACAATTTCATGCATCAATCACACGTATCAATACATTCCTTTTTGAAAATAATCGCCAAGCCGCCATTGATGAAATGATGACAAAAACATCAAGCATTCAGCGTGATTATCGAGACCATATTCAAACATTAATGGCTATCCAAGATTTAGAAATGCAAGAAATTGGTCGTACTGTAAATGCCGACTACGAAAGCAATAAAATTTTACTCGCCATTCTCTCTGTGATCAGCATTGCTGCGGGTTGTGTGATGGGGTGGTTTATTACCATCATGATCACCCGTCCACTGGAAAGTGCGGTCGACTTGGCACAATCTATTGCTAACGGTGATTTAACGAAGGAAGTCACCGTCGATTCAAAGGATGAAACAGGTATTTTATTAAATGCATTGAATGCTATGAAAGCCCAGCTAGTTGAAATTGTCCAAGAGGTGCAAAAAGGCTCTGAAAGTATTTCTGCCGCTGCTGGGCAAATTGTGGCTGGCAACCAAAATTTAGCAGCGCGTACTGAAGAACAAGCGGCATCTGTTGAACAGACAGCAAGCTCAATGGAACAAATCACATCAACAGTAAAAAACACCACTGAGCACACTCATGAAGCTAGCATGTTAGCAGAAGAAGCCGCAGTCGTTGTGCAAAATAATGGTCAAATGATGAATCTGTTGACGAATAAGATGCGGGCTATTAACACATCATCATTGCAAATGACTGATATTATTAACTTAATCGACTCTATTGCATTCCAAACCAATATATTAGCGCTAAACGCTTCAGTTGAAGCAGCGAGAGCTGGTGAACATGGTCGCGGTTTTGCAGTGGTGGCAGGGGAAGTGCGTTTGTTAGCACAAAAAAGTGCTGCTTCGGCTAATGATATCAAAGGGTTGATTGAGAACTCTTCATCACAAACTAAAGAGGGGATGGAGTTAGTTGAGAAAGCGGCTGAACAAATTCATGGCATGATTGATAGTGTGAAAGAAATGAGCACGTTACTGCAAGAAATCGGTCAAGCAAGCCAAGAAGAAAGTGATGGAATTTCACAAATTAACAGTGCTGTCGGGCAATTAGATTTAACCACACAACAAAATGCCAGTTTAGTGGAAGAATCGGTTGTCGCGGCGGATTCATTAAATGAGCAAGCATTCCATCTGAAAAAATTAGTCAATTACTTTCGTGTTAATGGGGATTCCCCGTCAGAAGCGGTGATGTGATCATGATGAAAGGCTGCTTTTCTATTTAAGCAGTAAGCAGCCTTTGCTATTGATTATGGTGCCACTTTTTCAGGTTCAACAGGCACAATATTTTCTGATGGATAGCAACCTAACACTTTTATCGAGCGGGTAATTGTGGAAAGCTCTTTTAGTGCTTGCTGCAAATTATCTGAACGCAGATTTGCATGAACATCCACATAAAACATCTCTTCCCAAGGTTTACCATTAATGGGACGAGATTCCAATTTACTCATAATTATCTTATTGTTTTTTAAAATAACGAGTGCATCAACTAAGGCCCCAGCTTGCTGACCTGTTGTGATCAACAAGGTGGTTTTAGCAGGAACTTGTTCTGTCACTTCAATAGGCTGTGGTGCAACAACAATAAAACGGGTCATATTGATTTGTTGGTTCGCTAAATTGTGCTCAACAACTTGCAAGTTATACAAAGCGCCGCCAGCTTCACTGCCTAGTGCTGCAACATTTGGTGCATTTTGTTCAGCAACCATCTGCATTGCAGTAGATGTGCTGTCGCAATATTTGATTTTCCATTGTGGGAACTGAGATAAATATTGGCTGCATTGTTGGAAAGGCTGGGGGTGACTGTAAACGGTATCAATTCTACTTAAGTCTGTATTTCCGGTGGTGAGCAAGCAATGATTAATCGGCAAGCGAATTTCTCCTACAATGGAGAGAGAAGTATTTTGCAGTAAATCGTAAACATCATTAATTGCTCCAGAGCTGGTATTTTCAATCGGTAAAATACCGTACTCTGCTTGTCCACTTTCAACCAATGAAAAAATATCTTGAAACTTATTACAGCTGCATTCAACGAGTTGATCAAAATGACGAGCAGAATATTGGCGTGCAGCAATATGTGAGTAAGAACCTTTTGGTCCTAAAAACGCAAAACGAGCCGTATCACTAGGTGTTAAATTTAAGTGTTTTTGTAAAATCGCTTGTTGGGTTAATACCGAGTCTTCGATGATCATTTGGAATAAGCGAGTAATATAAAAGCCATCAAGACCAAGTGGTTTGCCTTTGTTAATTAGCACATCTAAAAGTTGACGTTCGCGGTCTTTATCACGAATAGGACGGTTATCATTAATTTTTGTTTCTGCAACTTCCGCTGCGAACCCACGGCGCTTCGCCAAAAGGTTTAGGAGTTCAGTATCTAACTGGCTTATTTTTTCTCTTACTTTCAGTAAATTAGTGCTGTTTTCCATCCTGGCCACCCTGTAATATCGTGATATAAAAAAAGCCCCCTAGTTGGGGGCTTTCTAATTTTGTCTTCTTTTTTTTTCTCGAACGACAAAAGCCCCTGATTAGGAGTTGCTAAAGAAGAAAAAGAAAACAAAATTACGTTTCATGTGAATACCTTCAAATTGACTTGATTCAAATAAACCCGATACGCTCTAAGAAGTCAATAAAAAAGAATCATAAACATAAAAAACGCGCCTATTGCAGGCGCGTTTTGCAAAGTTTCAAGATAAGTTGATAGATAATATAAAATTATAACGTAACGAGGTTCGCTTCTTTTACACTATTGTTGGCTCTTCTTGATTCTCCTTTATGTTGCACTTTATTGAGTTGTCTTTCGAGTTTGTTGATCAGTTCATTTATTGCAACGTACATATCTTCATGTTTGGCGCTTGCGACTAATTTACCTGTCGCTGTTTTGATATTTGCATCAACCATGAAACCTTGTGGCTCTTTTGATAAAACAACATGCGTGTTTATCAGGGAAACTTGCCACTTATTCAATTTTGTTAGACGGCTTTCAATGTGTTCACGAATCGCTGGGGTAATATCCATTTGTTTACTTGTTATGTTCACTATCATAGTGTTACCTCTCATTGTTTCCGTCTTTGATGAGTTCAGAATACGCATTATCAGCAATAAAAAATTGATGTAGATCACAACTGACTTAGGGGAGATGTAACACGCATCTGAAGTGTGATTTTGCATAAAAAAGGGAATGAAAAGCATTGCCAAAATGAATGGATTAGGGGAAACTGATTAAGTTGGCTATCGATACGGTTAATAGTCGGATCTTTTTTTGGGTTAAAATTTAGCTAACCTAATAGATTGATTAATCGAAACAAAAACGTGAGATAACCGGGCAATATTAGAAGCCAATCAGATAAACAAAAACAGCAGCCTAGGCTGCTGTTTTAGATCGAACTCGATATTATTGAGGGTTTGCCGCAATAATACTTTCGGCTTTATTGGCTTCTTGATTTAACCCCATTTGTTTATAAGCAATTTCCATGTATGGCAAGGCATTACGTGTTGCTTCTGTATCTGGGTAATCTTTCAGCATCTGCTCTGTGCGATTAACAACCGCGACATAAGCCCCCCGTTTGTTGTAATATTCAACCACAGAAAGGTCGAATTTTGCTAAACGTTCTTTTAAATAAACTAAGCGTTTACTCGCATCATTTGCATACATGCTGTTAGGATAGTAGCGAACCAGCTGGCTTAAGTCTTTAAATGCGACGCGAGCGTGCTGAGGGTCTCTATCTGAACGGTCGATGCCAAACAGACCTTGTAATAAACTGTCATCCAGCGCCATCGCCGTTAAGCCGCGCATGTAGAGGACATAGTCAATATTTGGATGGGTTGGGTTTAAACGCATGAAACGGTCAATTGCGGCTATCGCCATTGGCAGCTCAGCTGATTTATAATAGGCGTAAATCAGGTCTAATTGAACCTGCTGGGCATATGGACCAAATGGATAACGGTTATCAAGGGCTTCAAACTGTTTAATAGCAGCTTTAAAGTTACCGTCCTGCAGTTTTTGCTGACCCGTTGCATAGATTTCAGCTGGGGAGCTATCAGGGCTGACTTCTGGGTTGCTGGAACACCCAGCTAAAACCAGGCTCAACGTGGCTGCTGCCACCAGATTTTTCATACGTATCATCACGTGTAGGTTATCCTCTGAGTGTTTCGAGGGAGTCTATCCATAAGGCTCCCGGCAAAATTCGAGTTACAATAGCATATATTTTAAATGAAACGGCTGCGCCGTCAAAATACAAACACCAAAAAGTAGATTAATTTATGGCTCAACAAGTACAACTTAGTGCAACTATCGCTGAATCACAGCTCGGTCAACGTTTAGATCAGGCTTTGGCTGAATTGTTCCCTGATTATTCACGTTCACGCATAAAAGAGTGGATTTTAGATGATAGAGTGCAGGTTAATGGCAAAGTTATCAATAAGCCAAAGGAAAAAGTTTTAGGTAGCGAACAAATTTTAATCGATGCCCTTATTGAAGAAGATAATCGTTGGGAACCCCAAGATATTCCTCTTAACATTATTTATGAAGATGAAGATATCCTAATTATCAATAAACCACGAGGTTTAGTGGTGCATCCAGGTGCTGGTAACCCTGATGGAACAATCCTAAATGCATTATTGTACCGTTATCCAGAAATTGTTGACGTGCCCAGAGCAGGTATTGTCCATCGTCTCGATAAAGACACCACCGGGTTAATGGTTGTTGCGAAAACGGTTCCTGCGCAAACACATTTAGTGGAGTCTTTACAGTTAAGAGAAATTACTCGTGAATATGAAGCAGTTGCCGTAGGTCGCATGACAGCTGGTGGTATGGTCGAAGAACCGATTTCTCGTCACCCGACCAAAAGAACCCATATGGCTGTACACCCAATGGGTAAACCTGCGGTTACACATTACCGTATAATGGAACATTTTAGGGCGCACACTCGTTTACGCTTACGTTTAGAAACCGGCAGAACACACCAAATTCGTGTGCATATGGCCCATATTAACCATCCATTAATTGGGGATCCATTATACGGTGGTCGTCCTCGTCCATTGAAAGGTGCCACGGCAGAGTTTTTAGAAGTGATGCGTAATTTCGATAGGCAAGCACTGCACGCCACAATGCTACGTCTTTACCATCCTATTTCAGGAATACAAATGGAGTGGCACGCACCGTTACCTGATGATATGGTTAAGCTTATTGACGCCTTAAAGGCAGACACTGAACTTCATAAAGACAATATGGATTGGTAATGAGCACACTGATTTTTCCTGACTGGCCTCAGCCTAAAAGCGTATCAAGTTGTAGCACAACCCGTGCCGGTGGCGTGAGCCTGCCACCTTTTGACAGCTTGAATCTTGGCGATCATGTAGAAGATAGCCCTGAAGCCGTCAGTGAAAATCGTCAACGTCTTATCGAACTGGCTCAATTGCCACAGCAACCCGTATGGCTTGAGCAAGTTCACGGTACGCGTGTTGTGCATCTTGATGGTCGTGAAATTAAAAACAGACAGGCTGATGCGGTATACAGTAATCAAGTAGGGCAAGTTTGTACTGTCATGACAGCGGATTGCTTACCGGTTTTATTTTGTAACCTAGCCGGGACCGAAGTTGCAGCGGCACACGCAGGGTGGCGAGGATTATGCAATGGCGTACTTGAAAATACGGTGCGTCAATTTATTAGCCCTACCAATGAAATTATGGCGTGGCTCGGCCCTGCAATTGGTGCTGAAAAATTTGAGGTTGGCCCGGAAGTTAAAGATGCTTTTGTTAATCAATCACCTGATTTGGTCTCTGCTTTTATCCCTCATAATGATAAATATCATGCTAATATTTATTTATTAGCCCGTAAAAAGCTCAATGCGGTAGGTATAACTGCTATCTATGGTGGGGGTTTTTGTACGGTAAGTGATGAAAACAGGTTTTTTTCCTACCGACGTGCGGGAAAAACCGGGAGAATGGCTTCTTTGATATGGGTAAATAACTAGTGTTTAGTGTTTTACTCTAAATTAACGAATATAATGAAAATTATTTAATACGAAACTTGAATATTTAAAAATAGACCTCATCTAGTATCCAGTAGCAAATTTAATCTCATTTATCGGAGGTGTTATGCGTCTGGACCGTTTAACGAATAAATTCCAGCAAGCTCTCGCTGACGCCCAATCTTTAGCCCTTGGGCGTGAAAACCAGTTTATCGAACCTATTCATCTATTAAGTGCTTTATTCAATCAAGAAGGTGGCACTGTTCGTCCTTTGCTAACGACATTAGGCGTTAACGCCGTGCAATTTAAGCAAAAGATCGAAGATGCATTAGGGCGTTTACCTCAAGTGCAAGGTGTTGCGGGAGACGTTCAACCATCAAGTGACTTAATGCGTCACTTAAATTTATGTGATCAATTGGCACAAAAGCATGGAGATGACTTTATCTCCTCTGAATTATTTCTTGTCGCCGCTTTAGAAGCCAATACAACATTAGCAGACATGCTTAAAGCGGCAGGTGTTAATAAAGATAATTTAAATAAGGCAATAGAACAGATGCGTGGTGGAGAAAAAGTGAATGACCAAAGCGCTGAAGACCAGCGCCAAGCCTTGAAAAAATACACTGTCGATTTAACTGAGCGAGCAGAACAAGGCAAATTAGACCCAGTAATTGGCCGTGATGAAGAAATTCGTCGTACCATTCAAGTATTACAACGTCGTACCAAAAATAACCCTGTGCTAATTGGTGAGCCAGGTGTAGGTAAAACAGCCATTGTTGAAGGGCTGGCGCAGCGTATTGTTAATGGCGAAATCCCTGAGGGACTGAAAAATAAACGTGTTTTATCCCTTGATATGGGCGCTCTGATTGCTGGTGCCAAATATCGTGGTGAATTTGAAGAACGTTTAAAAGCGGTACTGAGTGACCTTGCAAAACAAGAAGGTAACGTCATTCTATTTATTGACGAACTGCATACTATGGTTGGTGCAGGTAAAGCGGATGGTGCAATGGATGCGGGAAATATGTTGAAGCCTGCTCTTGCACGTGGTGAATTACATTGTGTTGGTGCTACGACGTTAGATGAGTATCGCCAATATATTGAAAAAGACCCAGCGTTAGAGCGCCGATTCCAAAAAGTGTATGTCGCAGAGCCTTCAGTTGAAGACACGATTGCCATTTTACGTGGTTTGAAAGAGCGCTATGAGCTCCATCACCATGTACAAATTACGGATCCTGCGATAGTCGCTGCGGCAACATTGTCGCATCGTTATATTACGGATCGTATGTTGCCAGACAAAGCTATCGATTTAATTGATGAGGCGGGAGCAAGTCTGCGGATGCAGATGGATTCAAAACCTGAATCCTTAGATAGATTAGAACGCCGTATTATTCAACTGAAACTTGAACAGCAAGCACTGAAAAAAGAATCAGATGATGCGAGTAAAAAACGTCTTGAAATGCTAGAAGAAGAGCTAGCAGAGAAAGAACGTGAGTACTCTGCGTTAGAAGAGGAATGGAAAGCTGAAAAAGCATCATTAACGGGAACTCAGCATATTAAAGCTGAACTTGAAAATACGCGTATTGAGATGGAAAAAGCACGCCGTATGGGTGATTTAGCGAAAATGTCTGAATTGCAATATGGGCGTATTCCTGAGCTAGAAAAACAACTTGAAGCCGCAACCAAAGCGGAAGGTAAAAGCATGAAGCTTTTACGTAACAAGGTAACAGATGTTGAAATCGCTGAAATCCTAGCGCGCTGGACAGGTATTCCTGTTTCAAGAATGCTTGAAAGCGAAAGAGAGAAATTATTGCGCATGGAACAGCAACTCCATCAACGGGTGATTGGTCAAGATGAGGCAGTAGTGGCGGTATCGAATGCCATTCGTCGTAGCCGAGCTGGGTTGTCTGATCCAAATCGACCAATTGGCTCCTTTATGTTCTTAGGGCCAACAGGGGTTGGTAAAACTGAGTTATGTAAAGCGTTAGCTAACTTTATGTTCGACAGTGATGACGCAATGGTGCGTATCGACATGTCTGAATTTATGGAAAAACATGCGGTATCACGTTTAGTGGGGGCACCTCCAGGATATGTGGGTTATGAAGAAGGCGGGTATCTCACCGAAGCTGTAAGGCGCCGTCCATATTCGGTAATTCTGCTAGATGAAGTTGAAAAAGCACACCCTGATGTATTTAACATCTTATTGCAAGTGTTGGATGATGGGCGTTTAACGGATGGACAAGGTCGTACTGTCGACTTCCGTAATACCGTTATTATTATGACATCTAACTTGGGTTCTGATTTAATCCAAGAAAGATTTGGCATGATTGGTTACTCAGAAATGAAAGATATGGTGATGGAAGTGGTATCCCATAGCTTCCGACCTGAGTTTATTAACCGTATTGATGAAGTGGTGGTATTCCATCCATTAGGTAAAGAGCAAATTACGAATATTGCGAATATTCAGTTGGCTCGTTTATATAAACGTCTTGAAGAACACGGCTATGAAGTTACAACAACACCCGCAGCACTTGAAAAAATTGGTGAGGCCGGTTTTGATCCAATTTTTGGTGCAAGGCCGTTGAAACGTGCAATTCAACAGGAAATCGAAAACCCACTGGCACAAGAAATCTTGTCTGGTCGGTTGATTCCAGGCAAACCAGTTGTCTTAGATGTTGAAAATAACGAAATTGTAGCAAAACAGTAATTAATGAAGGTGAGTTAGTTCATTGATTCAAGAGTAAAATGCAAGGCGGCACTCAATATGCCGCCTTTTTCTTATCAAATTGGCGAAAAAAGTGCTTTTATCGGTCTAAAATTGGGCGTAAAGTGCAAAAGATAATCAGTTGAAAATTATTTTTAAGAAAACACTTGCCAGATTTTTCTAGCTGCCTATAATGCGCATCCACTGACCGGGAACAAGACAACGCAAAGCGCGATGAACACTGAAACGGCAGCGAGAGATTCTGAAAAGAAAAAGCAAAAAATTGCTTGACTCTCACGGAGGAAAACGTATTATACGCCTCCTCGCGACAACGACCTTGAAGTCGAAAATCGAAAGATTTAGTCGCAACGCTCTTTAACAATTTATCAGACAATCTGTGTGGGCACTCACAGGACACTATCAAAAAAATATTTGATTTTAAGTCTTGAAGAGTGACTAACACGTTAATTCATATATATGAACTTAATAGGTAGTAACGTTATTTTGGAAGGGTAACGCGAAAGCAAGCAGCGATGAACCGAGACAGTACTTAAGTACGGCGAGGTGAAGCGATGCGCAGCTGACAAAGTTAACCGAACAAAAGAGCGTTACGAGACAGTAACATTCTTTGAGCATCAAGCTTTTTAATTGAAGAGTTTGATCATGGCTCAGATTGAACGCTGGCGGCAGGCCTAACACATGCAAGTCGAGCGGTAACAGGGGAAGCTTGCTTCCCGCTGACGAGCGGCGGACGGGTGAGTAATGTATGGGGATCTGCCCGATAGAGGGGGATAACCACTGGAAACGGTGGCTAATACCGCATAATCTCTAAGGAGCAAAGCAGGGGAACTTCGGTCCTTGCGCTATCGGATGAACCCATATGGGATTAGCTAGTAGGTGAGGTAATGGCTCACCTAGGCGACGATCCCTAGCTGGTCTGAGAGGATGATCAGCCACACTGGGACTGAGACACGGCCCAGACTCCTACGGGAGGCAGCAGTGGGGAATATTGCACAATGGGCGCAAGCCTGATGCAGCCATGCCGCGTGTATGAAGAAGGCCCTAGGGTTGTAAAGTACTTTCAGTCGGGAGGAAGGCGTTGATGCTAATATCATCAACGATTGACGTTACCGACAGAAGAAGCACCGGCTAACTCCGTGCCAGCAGCCGCGGTAATACGGAGGGTGCAAGCGTTAATCGGAATTACTGGGCGTAAAGCGCACGCAGGCGGTTGATTAAGTTAGATGTGAAATCCCCGGGCTTAACCTGGGAATGGCATCTAAGACTGGTCAGCTAGAGTCTTGTAGAGGGGGGTAGAATTCCATGTGTAGCGGTGAAATGCGTAGAGATGTGGAGGAATACCGGTGGCGAAGGCGGCCCCCTGGACAAAGACTGACGCTCAGGTGCGAAAGCGTGGGGAGCAAACAGGATTAGATACCCTGGTAGTCCACGCTGTAAACGATGTCGATTTGGAGGTTGTTCCCTAGAGGAGTGGCTTCCGGAGCTAACGCGTTAAATCGACCGCCTGGGGAGTACGGCCGCAAGGTTAAAACTCAAATGAATTGACGGGGGCCCGCACAAGCGGTGGAGCATGTGGTTTAATTCGATGCAACGCGAAGAACCTTACCTACTCTTGACATCCAGAGAACTTAGCAGAGATGCTTTGGTGCCTTCGGGAACTCTGAGACAGGTGCTGCATGGCTGTCGTCAGCTCGTGTTGTGAAATGTTGGGTTAAGTCCCGCAACGAGCGCAACCCTTATCCTTTGTTGCCAGCGATACGGTCGGGAACTCAAAGGAGACTGCCGGTGATAAACCGGAGGAAGGTGGGGATGACGTCAAGTCATCATGGCCCTTACGAGTAGGGCTACACACGTGCTACAATGGCGTATACAAAGAGAAGCGACCTCGCGAGAGCAAGCGGAACTCATAAAGTGCGTCGTAGTCCGGATTGGAGTCTGCAACTCGACTCCATGAAGTCGGAATCGCTAGTAATCGTAGATCAGAATGCTACGGTGAATACGTTCCCGGGCCTTGTACACACCGCCCGTCACACCATGGGAGTGGGTTGCAAAAGAAGTAGGTAGCTTAACCTTCGGGAGGGCGCTTACCACTTTGTGATTCATGACTGGGGTGAAGTCGTAACAAGGTAACCGTAGGGGAACCTGCGGTTGGATCACCTCCTTACCATTGAAGTGTATTTGTGAAGTGCTCACACAGATTGTCTGATGAAATAGAGTAGCGGTATCGATAGGCTTGTAGCTCAGGTGGTTAGAGCGCACCCCTGATAAGGGTGAGGTCGGTGGTTCAAGTCCACTCAGGCCTACCACTTTTCTCTTATGCTGCGTTATGGCTCAGCTCGTTTACTCAAGTAAACGTCGCTAATCCATGCCTTGCCTAAGAAAAAAGACCTCCGAGTAAGAAAAAAATCTTATCAGGAGATTGATTGATACCGAAAAACCTTTATGGGGCTATAGCTCAGCTGGGAGAGCGCCTGCCTTGCACGCAGGAGGTCAGCGGTTCGATCCCGCTTAGCTCCACCATAATTTTTCTGATTATTCAGAATAGATTAGCAATAGTCTATTGCGAATAATTATGCTCTTTAACAATCTGGAACAAGCTGAAAATTGAAAACAACGCACATCGTTTATCGCTTAAACGATGTGAGAGTCTCTCAAAAATCTCAACTCAAGATGTTCTTTGTCATGATGGCAAAACGTAATGAGCGAGCAGTCAGCGATTCAAGGCGGCCAGCGCACAGCAAGCGCAGCGTACATGAGTACGTGAGCATTGCGAGCACTGCCCAACATAGAATCGATGCACGCGCAGCCATTACCCGTCAGAATGACACGAAAAGACACCTTCGGGTTGTGAGGTTAAGCGACTAAGCGTACACGGTGGATGCCTAGGCAATCAGAGGCGATGAAGGACGTGCTAATCTGCGAAAAGCGTCGGCAAGGTGATATGAACCGTTATAACCGACGATATCCGAATGGGGAAACCCAGTGCAATTCGTTGCACTATCGTTTGATGAATCCATAGTCAAACGAGGCGAACCGAGGGAACTGAAACATCTCAGTACCTCGAGGAAAAGAAATCAACCGAGATTCCCCTAGTAGCGGCGAGCGAACGGGGAGCAGCCCAGAGTCTTAATCAGCATCAGCATCAGGAGAACGGTCTGGAAAGTCCGGCAGTAAAGGGTGATAGCCCCGTATCCGAAGGTGTTGGTGTTGTGAACTCGACGAGTAGGGCGGGACACGTGTTATCCTGTCTGAATATGGGGGGACCATCCTCCAAGGCTAAATACTCCTGATTGACCGATAGTGAACCAGTACCGTGAGGGAAAGGCGAAAAGAACCCCGGCGAGGGGAGTGAAATAGAACCTGAAACCGTGTACGTACAAGCAGTGGGAGCCCCATCACTCAAGTGCCTCGGCAATTGAGTGATGGCTTAAAACACCACCACAAGAGCAGCGCAGCATTGGCTAACAAGGTTGGTCGATTTTTTCAAGCCGCCGCGCAGTGGACATAGAAGTCCATGAGCAGCGGAAGTTAAAAAATCGGGCAAGATTGGACGGCAAGGCAAGCGGGACATTTGAGGATGGGGTGACTGCGTACCTTTTGTATAATGGGTCAGCGACTTATATTCTGTAGCAAGGTTAACCGAATAGGGGAGCCGTAGGGAAACCGAGTCTTAACTGGGCGAATGAGTTGCAGGGTATAGACCCGAAACCCGGTGATCTAGCCATGGGCAGGTTGAAGGTTGGGTAACACTAACTGGAGGACCGAACCGACTAATGTTGAAAAATTAGCGGATGACTTGTGGCTGGGGGTGAAAGGCCAATCAAACCGGGAGATAGCTGGTTCTCCCCGAAAGCTATTTAGGTAGCGCCTCGTGAACTCATCTTCGGGGGTAGAGCACTGTTTCGACTAGGGGGTCATCCCGACTTACCAACTCGATGCAAACTACGAATACCGAAGAATGTTATCACGGGAGACACACGGCGGGTGCTAACGTTCGTCGTGAAGAGGGAAACAACCCAGACCGCCAGCTAAGGTCCCAAAGTCATAGTTAAGTGGGAAACGAAGTGGGAAGGCTCAGACAGCCAGGATGTTGGCTTAGAAGCAGCCATCATTTAAAGAAAGCGTAATAGCTCACTGGTCGAGTCGGCCTGCGCGGAAGATGTAACGGGGCTAAACTATGCACCGAAGCTGCGGCAGCGAACGTATCACTTAAACTGATTAAGTGGTACTGCAATGTATCAAAACGATTGACGGAACGCAGTGACGTCAATGCGTTTATCAAAGTCGAGGCGGTAAAGCACACGACACATACTGATTAAGTGATACATAAGTATCAAAACGATTGACGGAACGCAGTGACGTCAATGCGTTCATTAAAGTCGAGGCGGCAACGCACGGCGAGTCAGTTTAAGGATACGTTCGTTGGGTAGGGGAGCGTTCTGTAAGCCTGTGAAGGTGTACTGTGAGGTATGCTGGAGGTATCAGAAGTGCGAATGCTGACATAAGTAACGATAATGCGGGTGAAAAACCCGCACGCCGGAAGACCAAGGGTTCCTGTCCAACGTTAATCGGGGCAGGGTGAGTCGACCCCTAAGGCGAGGCAGAAATGCGTAGTCGATGGGAAACGGGTTAATATTCCCGTACTAGTGATAATTGCGATGGGGGGACGGAGAAGGCTAGGCTGGCCGGGCGACGGTTGTCCCGGTTTAAGGATGTAGGTGGGTGAATTAGGCAAATCCGGTTCACTATACACTGAGATCTGATGACGAGTCACTACGGTGGCGAAGTAGCTCATGCCCCGCTTCCAGGAAAAGCCTCTAAGCTCTAGATTATCATTAATCGTACCCCAAACCGACACAGGTGGTCAGGTAGAGAATACTCAGGCGCTTGAGAGAACTCGGGTGAAGGAACTAGGCAAAATGGTGCCGTAACTTCGGGAGAAGGCACGCTGGCATTAGGTGAAGTGGTTTACCCATGGAGCTGAAGCCAGTCGCAGATACCAGCTGGCTGCAACTGTTTATTAAAAACACAGCACTGTGCAAACACGAAAGTGGACGTATACGGTGTGACGCCTGCCCGGTGCTGGAAGGTTAATTGATGGGGTTATCCGTAAGGAGAAGCTCTTGATCGAAGCCCCAGTAAACGGCGGCCGTAACTATAACGGTCCTAAGGTAGCGAAATTCCTTGTCGGGTAAGTTCCGACCTGCACGAATGGCGTAATGATGGCCAGGCTGTCTCCACCCGAGACTCAGTGAAATTGAACTCGCTGTGAAGATGCAGTGTACCCGCGGCAAGACGGAAAGACCCCGTGAACCTTTACTATAGCTTGACACTGAACATTGAGCCTTGATGTGTAGGATAGGTGGGAGGCTTAGAAGCGTGGACGCCAGTCTGCGTGGAGCCAACCTTGAAATACCACCCTTTAATGTTTGATGTTCTAACGTTGCCCCGTGATCCGGGGTGCGGACAGTGTCTGGTGGGTAGTTTGACTGGGGCGGTCTCCTCCCAAAGAGTAACGGAGGAGCACGAAGGTTGGCTAAGCATGGTCGGACATCATGCGGTTAGTGCAAAGGCATAAGCCAGCTTGACTGCGAGAGTGACGGCTCGAGCAGGTACGAAAGTAGGTCTTAGTGATCCGGTGGTTCTGAATGGAAGGGCCATCGCTCAACGGATAAAAGGTACTCCGGGGATAACAGGCTGATACCGCCCAAGAGTTCATATCGACGGCGGTGTTTGGCACCTCGATGTCGGCTCATCACATCCTGGGGCTGAAGTAGGTCCCAAGGGTACGGCTGTTCGCCGTTTAAAGTGGTACGCGAGCTGGGTTTAGAACGTCGTGAGACAGTTCGGTCCCTATCTGCCGTGGGCGTTGGAAGATTGAAAGGGGCTGCTCCTAGTACGAGAGGACCGGAGTGGACGCACCACTGGTGTTCGGGTTGTCATGCCAATGGCACTGCCCGGTAGCTAAGTGCGGAAAAGATAACCGCTGAAAGCATCTAAGCGGGAAACTTGCCTTGAGATGAGTCTTCCCTGACTCTTAAAGGGTCCTAAAGGAACGTTTAAGACTAAGACGTTGATAGGTTGGGTGTGTAAGCGTAGCGATACGTTGAGCTAACCAATACTAATGAACCGTGAGGCTTAACCTGACAACACCGAAGGTGTTTTAGAGAGAGTGTGTTGATATTCAAGAGGGTGAGAAGCCGAAAGGTGAAGGACACAACAGCTTGTTCAAGATTGCACTTCTGGTTTAGTGAAAGATAACTAAACGGGAAGAGACAGAATTTGTCTGGCGGCAATAGCGCGGTGGTCCCACCTGACCCCATGCCGAACTCAGCAGTGAAACGCCGTAGCGCCGATGGTAGTGTGGGGTCTCCCCATGTGAGAGTAGGGAACTGCCAGACATTAAATTAGTGAGAAAGCCACCCAATGGGTGGCTTTTTTGCGTTTGGCGAATGGTAAGCTAATAAAATCATTGCATCAAGCACAGCCAGTACTGGGTAAATCACGATAAAATGGGTTCAGCCGCAAGGCTGCAATTTTTAACCCAGCAATGATAATCGTATTATATATCCCCTTAGCAATTACCTTGTCAATTCCCCTGTTTTTGTCGCAATTTAATAATCAAATAAGGCATTGAGTGTGAGCTCGGATTAATTGATATGTATAGCTATTTAATCTACGTTAGCCACGCGCTGACTAACCTTATGAATAAGGGATACAACAAGAATAATCAGGCAAGTATGAGTCCCCTCAGCAATTACCTTTTGTGTGAGCACGTTTTTTAGCTATTTCGATGTGCAATTAGAGCATTGAGTGCGAGCTCGGATTAAATGATAGATAGCCATCTTGTCTGCGCTAGCTACGCGCTGACCGCTCTTATGGATAAGGGATACAAAAGAATGCTAAGGCAAGTACTAGTCCTCTCAGCAATTACCTTTTCAATGACCCTGTTTTTCGCTAGTTAAAAAGCAAATAAGGCATTGAGAGCGAGCTCGGATTAAACGATAGATATAGCTATCTTGTCTGCGCTAGCCACGCGCTGACTAACCTTATGAATAAGGGATACAAAAGAATGCTAAGGCAAGTATGAGTCCCCTTAGCAATTACCTTTTGTGTGAGCACGTTTTTTAGCTATTTCGATGTGCAAATAGGGCATAGAGTGCGAGCTCGGATTAAACGATAGATATAACTATTTAATCTGCGCTAGCTACGCGCTGACCGCTCTTATAGATAACGGATACAAAAGAATGCTAAGGCAAGTATGAGTCCCCTCCGCAATTACCTTTTGTGTAAGCACGTTTTTAGCTATTTCGATGTGCAAATAGAGCATTGAGTGTGAGCTCGGATTAAACGAGAGATATAGCTATTTAATCTACGTTAGCTACACACTGATCGAGCTTATGGATAAGAAATAGCACAAGAATAGTTAGGCAATGATTTGTCACCTTAGCAATTACCTTTTGTGTGAGCACAATTTTAGCTATCTCGATGTACAAATAGGGCATTGAAAACAGGCTCAGATTAATCGGTATTGGTCTCTATCTTATCTATACTAGACAAGCGCTGACTGCTCCTATGGATAAGAAATAGCACAAGAATAGTCAGGCAATGATTTGTCACCTGAGCAATTACCTTTCGTGTAAGCACAATTTTAGCTATCTCGATGTACAAATAGGGCATTGAAGACAGGCTCAGATTAATCGATATGTATAGCTATTTAATCTACGTTAGCTACGCGCTGACCGAGCTTATGGATAATAAATAGCACAAGAATAGTCAGGCAATGATTTGTCACCTGAGCAATTACCTTTTGTGCGAGCACGTTTTTAGCTATCTCGATGTGCAAATAAGGCATTGAGTGCGAGCTCGGATTAATTGATATGTATAGCTATTTAATCTGTGCTAGGCACGCGCTGACCGCTCTTATGGATAATTAATAGTACAAGAATAGTCAGGCAAATATTTGTCCCCTCAGCAATTACCTTTCGTGTGAGCACGTTTTTTAGCTATCTCGATCTGCAAATAGGGCATTGAGAGCGAGCTCCGATTAAACGATAGATATAGCCATCTTATCTGCGCTAGACATTTGCTGACTGCTCTTATGGATAACGGATACAAAAGAATGTTAAAGCAAGTATTTGTCCCCTCAGCAGTTACCTTTTCAATGACCCTGTTTTTCGCTAGTTAAAAAGCAAATAAGGCATTGAGTGCGAGCTCGGATTAAACGATAGATATAGCCATCTTGTCTGCACTAGATACGCGCTGACCGAGCTTATGGATAATAAATAGCACAAGAATGGTCAGGCAATGATTTGTCCCCTTAGCAATTACCTGGTCAATGACCCTGTTTTTGTTGCAATTTAGTAAGTAAATAGGGCATTGAGCGAGGTCGGATTAAACGATAGATATAGCTATTTAATCTACGCTAGCTACGCGCTGACCGAGCTTATGGATAAGAAATAACACAAGAATGGTTAGGCAATGATTTGTTTCTCTAGCTTGATGTATGATAGCTGCTTATCGATATTTAGCGTATGAATATAATTAACGGCATAAAGTCGCGAGTAACCGCACATTGAATAAGTCAGTATAGAAAATGAAATGTAAGTGAATAAAAATCATTTTATATTTCAAAGTGTTAATTGATTGTTTAATGTGTGTAGGATAAGAAGCGGTAGAGTATTAAGTCGCAATGCGCCGGATAATGATGATATCTACGAGTAGTAGAAAATAGTTTACTAAATTAGATAAGCGAGGACATGGTGGATTTGGTATACTAGACCCTAATTAGTAAGTGTAGAATTTTATCATTCCATTGTCATAATGTAGGAAGTTGAATTTGGCGAAAAGAACCTATTCTGTTCGATATATAGCAGGTCAACCAGCTAAACGTATTCAGCCGATGCCTGTTCATATGTTAGGAGGATCTCTTCCAATTGGTTTGCCTTTGTTTGCTGCTGGTGAAACACTGGATGTTGTGACATGGAATATTTATAAACAGCAACGACCTAATTGGAAAGTCGCTCTGAGTGAATTAGTTAAAGATCGCAAATTAGTTTTACTCCAAGAAGCTCAAATGTCCCCTGAACTGATTTCTTTTGCTGCTTCAAAGCAGCTTATTGCAGATCAAGTTCCTGCACTCCCATTTTCCCCACATCCATCGGGAGTGATGACTCTTGCAACATCCCATCCTATTTATTGCTGTCCGCTGCGTGAAAAAGAGCCTTTGCTTCGCCTGGCTAAATCGGCTCTGATTACGGTTTATCCCTTACCAAATGGAAAGCAACTAATGGTAGCAAACGTTCATGCTATCAATTTTAGCTTTGGTGTTGATGTTTATACAAGGCAACTGAATAATCTTGGGATCCATATTGGTAAGCATGTAGGGCCTGTTATTCTGGCTGGAGATTTCAATGCATGGAGTCGGCAAAGGGTGAATGCGTTAAAACGGTTTATTCGTAGAGTTGGATTAAAAGAAATTGCTCTTGATGAGGATTTACGCACGAAAGCGTTTGGCCGTCCATTGGATTATATTTTTTATCGAGGACTCAAAGCGATTGATAGTAAAGTATTAATCACAGATGCGTCTGATCATAACCCAATAATAACTCGCTTTGATGTACCTAAATAATTAAGATTTTCATACCTTATTTTTCTCTGTTTTTATTGTAGATTTATCCATATATTCATATGGAGGATCTTTTTTGCCAAAGTTATTACTTTTTTTCTTATTGCTTTGTTTATCTCAAACGGCAAACAGTGCGAATATGGCATTAGCTAAACATGCAGAGCAACTTCCTCAGTTAGTCATTTATGATCCTGCCTATCGCCAAATAGCATACCCTAACGGTGATGTTCCTGAATATTATGGTGTTTGCTCTGATGTCGTGATACGCAGTTACCGAAAAATAGGTATCGATCTACAAAAATTAGTGCATGAAGATATGAAATCGAACTTCAGCGAATACCCGAGCCAGCGTATTTGGGGGCTGCATAAAACGGATACCAATATTGATCACCGCAGAGTACCTAATTTAGAAGTGTTTTTTTCTCGTAAAGGAAAGAATAAACCGATCACCAAAGATCCAAAAGACTATATACCCGGTGATATTGTTACATGGCGATTAGACAATGGAAGACCACATATTGGTATCGTGACATCTATAAAATCTGCAAATAATAAAAATAATTTAATTATGCATAATATTGGTTATGGTCAAATCGCAGAAGATGTTTTATTTAGATGGAAAATCATAGGTCATTATTCTTATTGATTTTTTATTTTCAAAAAGTAATTACATAGATGATAGTTTTTATAATTAACTTATTCATTGGTTTTTATATTTAAAAGTTATTAATTTTACTTGTTATTAATTGAATTATATTGAATTAAATGTATTAGAAATAATTAAAATTAAACTATATTTATAATATGTTAATGTAGTAATGTGATTGATATCTTCCTATTTTTAGTTATTAGCTTGGAGATGTTATGAAAAGTATTGTTATCGTTGGTGGTGGTACAGGAGGGACAATGTTAGCGAATATATTGTCTCGAAAATTAAACAAAGAGATTTTTTCAAAAAAAATAAAAATCACACTCATTACCGATAATCCAATTCATTATTACAAACCTGCTTTTATGTATGTTGCATTTAATTTATTCTTTAAAGATGAGTTGATGAGAGAGCAAGGGTCACTATTACGACCTGAAATTCAATTAGAGATTGATAAAATAGAATCGTTTGATTTTAAAAATAAAGAATTACACTCTAGGAGTGGGAAAAAATATAATTATGATTTTTTAGTTGTCGCCACAGGCTGTGTTCCACGACCAGATAGAATTGAAGGTTTGAAAGAGATTGGAAATCATTTTTATGCTTATGATGCCGCGAGAAAATTAGCTGACCAAATTGCTAAGATTGAAAAAGGGCGTATTTTTATTACAGTTTCATTTCCTGAAACACCTAATGTACCTCACCAATGCGGTATCGCGCCAATGGAAACAACATTGATGCTTGATGATTTTTTACGTAAACGACGAGTTAGGGACAATATTGAAATTGTTTATACTTACCCAACAGTTTCCCAATTACTGAGGAATTGCCTATTTTTGCAACAACCGGTATGTGAGGCGATACCTGAAATTTTTAATATTAAAAATATCAAAGCGCAACGCGGTTTTACATTAAGTAAAGTTGATCCCGATAAAAAAATTGCTTATTCGAAAGAGGGGGATGAACAACCTTTTGATATTTTAATAAGTACTCCCCCGATCACCGCAGTTGAGGCGGTTATCAATACCAATTTAAGTGAACATAAAAACGGTGAAGGTTGGTTACCAACAGATCATGAAACCATGCAAGTTTATGGCACAGATGGTGTTTATGTCATTGGTGATACAGTTGATTTACCAATAAGTAAAGCTGGGGGGAGTTGTCATAATCAGGCGGCAATTATTGCTGATAATATTTGTGGTGAACTGACCTATGGCTATCCATCCGCTATTTATGATGGGCGAGTTCAAGCGGTTGCACAGATGGGGCTTAATGCGGGGATGCCATTACAATACGATTATAAACACGATGTTATTCCTACTCCAGCAACCAAAGTGGGCGGATTATTAAGAAATGGTTTCAATCGAGGAATTTATTGGGCTGCTATTCGTGGTTTAGTGTAATAGGGGAATAATTATGTCAAATAATGATCAGCAAGCAAAACTTCTTGAATTACTAAATAGCGAGCCAGCAAACCATTTAGCGGAAAAAATAGCACCATTATTATATTTACAGCGATTTGATAATATTGTTGATTTATTATCTTTAATATCTGATCTGGTGGATATTATGGATACAGGTACAGTAGAAAAATTAGCAAACAGTTTTGAGGATACGTTAACACCTGTTTGGGAGTTGGGTACGGCTTATAATATGGCAAAGATGGAAGCCAAATATTCAGAAAAGAAACATAATTTTCGATCCGTTTATAATTTATTAAAAGATCCCGATACATTACGTGGAATAAGTACCGTTTTACGAACTTTACAAATTGTTGGTTCTCGATTGAGTAAAACCCAGGAGGGATAATATTTCGGAGGTGGTATGATTTTAGATAAATTGTATTCTTTTGATACTCGTGTAATACATAATTATTATGATCCAACCAAAAACTTAGGTTCATTAACGGCCCCTATTTACCAGACATCAACCTATGTTTTTGAAAGTGTAGAAGAAGGTGCTGCCTGTTTTAGTGGCGAATCGAATGGTTATATTTATACTCGTATTAATAATCCAACGTTAAGCCTATTAGAAAAGCGTATTGCAGATTTAGAGGAAGGGGATGCGGGGATTGTGTTTTCTTCTGGTATGGGGGCGATAACATCGACACTTTGGACGTTACTGAGTCCTGGTGATGAGTTATTGGTAGATATGACCGTATATGGTTGTACTTATGCTTTTTTCCATCATGGTTTAGCGCGTTTTGGTGTAAAGGTTCGTCATATTGATATGAGCTCCCCAAAAAATGTGGCTCGTGAGTTAACAGATAAAACGCGCGTACTTTTTTTTGAATCGCCTGCGAATCCGAATATGCGTTTGGTGGATATTAAAGCTATAAGCGATATTGTACATCAATATCGTCAATCCCATCAGCAGGAAATATTGACGGTTGTAGATAATACCTATTGCACTCCTTATATCCAAAAACCATTAGAATTAGGCGCTGACATCGTTATTCATTCACTAACTAAATATATGAATGGTCATGGCGATGTGATGGCAGGGGCCGTAGTGACAACAGAGGATTTAGCGAAAAAAATTAGACTGGTGGGACTAAAGGATATGACAGGGGCTTGTCTTTCTCCACACGATGCGAACCTAGTATTACGGGGAATGAAAACACTGTCTATTCGTATGGAACGTATTGTAGAAAACACACAAAGCGTTGCAGAGTATTTGGCAGCGCATCCTCATGTTGCTCAAGTTATGTATCCTGGGCTGCCAAGTTTTACCCAATATGAACTGGCTCAAAAGCAAATGCGATTACCCGGTGGGATGATTGCATTTGAACTTAAAGGTGGACTTGAAGCAGGTAAGCAATTTTTGAATCGCTTAAATTTGTTTGCGAGAGCGGTTAGTTTGGGGGATTGTGAATCCCTTGCCCAGCATCCTGCAAGTATGACGCATTCAACTTACACTGCTGAAGAGCGGAAGCAATACGGTATTAGTGATGGATTAATCCGGTTATCTATCGGGTTAGAAAACGCAACGGATTTGATTGAAGACTTGAAACAAGCACTAGCATAATTAAAACAGCCCGATATCATCATGATATCGGGCTCTGTGCTATGAATATTAATGATTATTTGCTTTGAAATTGACGCATAATAAAAAATGCCACACTGAGTATTCCCACCCACACAAGCCCAACCAATAATGCGACTTGTGTATCTTTAAAAAAGCCCAGTAACGCGATAACAAACACCATAAAGGCGATGGTGATCGCAGGTCCAACAGGCCAAAATGGTACTGGGAATTTCAGTTTTTTCACTTCTTCCTTACTCATTTTACGGCGCATTGCGACTTGAGATAACAGGATCATCAACCAAACCCATACCGTTGCAAAAGTTGCAATTGAGGCAATGATAACGAAAATTTTCTCAGGTAATAGGTAGTTGAGATAAACCCCCAGTAACATCACAACAGACATCACTAAAACTGTTACCCATGGCACACCATTTTTAGTTAACTTAGTAAAAACTTGAGGTGCTTGTTTATCTTGCGCCATGCCATACATCATGCGACCAGCACCAAAAATATCACTGTTAATAGCAGATATTGCCGCTGTGATGACCACAATATTTAAAATATTTGCGGCTGATGAAATGTTTAAACTGGAGAAAATTTGGACAAACGGGCTACCGTTTTGACCAACTTGGTTCCATGGATAGATACACATTAGAATAAATAAGGTCAATCCGTAGAATAATAAGATACGGATTGGTACTGCATTAATCGCTTTAGGTATGGTTTTTTCTGGGTTTTGTGCTTCGCTGGCAGTGATCCCAATGACTTCAATTCCACCAAAAGCGAACATCACAATCGCAAGGGAAGCAATTACCCCTGAGATACCATTTGGCATAAAGCCGCCATGTTCCCATAAGTTATGGATACCAACAGCATGGTCTGTTTCTTGGCCAAAGCCATAAAACATTAAGAAGGCTCCCCCGACAATCATCGCAATGATGGCGGAGACTTTCACGATGGACAGCCAGAATTCCATTTCACCGAAGATTTTGACGTGACATAAATTCAGCGCACCGATGAATAAAACGATGCTTAACACCCATATCCACTGGTCAACATCGGGGAACCAGAACCCCATATACATCCCAAAAGCGGTGATATCTGCTAAGCAAACAACCAGCATTTCAAAGACATAGTTCCAACCTGTTAAGAAACCAGCTAAAGGTCCCATGTAATGGCTAGCGTAGTGTGAGAAAGAGCCGGGAACAGGATGATGCACAGCCATCTCACCTAAAGCGCGCATGACCATAAATACAGCAGCACCACCGACCATATAGGCGAGCAGAACCGCAGGACCCGCAGCTTGAATTGCGGACGCGGAACCATAGAATAAACCAGTTCCAATCGCAGAGCCTAAAGCCATAAAGCGAATGTGCCTGACACTCAGTCCCTTTCTGAGTTGGTTTGTTTGACTACTTTGCATGTCTTTTCCTGTCTTTTCTTAGGAGATATCGTTCCGAATGTCGTTTCGGTATTGTTAATTAAGTTGGACGTACATTGTTGAACCCTAGGTGGCTACATTATCACAAACTTCCTTGTTCGTGAGATAGATATCTGCAATATAATGTCTACTTAGTTAACTAATTTAGGAGTGATATGAAATACCCAATTAACGAGATCTTCCAAACATTGCAGGGAGAGGGGTTTTTTACTGGTGTTCCAGCGGTTTTTATTCGTTTACAAGGCTGCCCTGTAGGGTGCAGTTGGTGCGATACCAAACAAACGTGGGAAAAAGAACAAGACAAACAAACTACCCTCGGTGATATCGCATTAAAGACCCTTGATTCAGACTCATGGGCGATGGCCAATAGTGATGCATTAATTCAATTAATGCAGGTAAAGCAATTTACAGCAAAGCATATTGTGATCACAGGGGGAGAACCCTGCATTTATGATTTAACGCCACTGACTGAGTCATTGGAACGACAGGGGTATCAATGCCAAATTGAAACTAGCGGGACTTACCCTATTCAATGTTCAGAAAAAACCTGGGTAACGGTTTCACCAAAAGTGGGGATGAAAGGAGGGCTCGAAGTATTAGCTCAGGCAGTTAATCGGGCAAATGAAGTTAAACATCCTGTTGCGCGGGAAAAAGACATTGAGGCGCTCAATACCCTTTTAGCGTTACGTTCATCGAGCAACCCACCGATTGTTGCACTGCAACCCATTAGCCAAAAAGAGGCCGCAACGAAATTATGTATTGAAACCTGCATTCAGCGTAATTGGCGTCTATCGATTCAAACACATAAATATTTAAATATTCAATAATAGAAACCCCAGTCATAAAAAATAATATGGCTGGGGTAAAATTGACCGAATTGATTATAGTATTTAAACTTCCCCGCGATAAACACAGCCTGCTGTGCAGGTTTCCTTTACGGTAACTGCGCTTAATAACGGCAAATGAGGTTTAGTTTGCTGCCAAATCCAGTGCGCTAAGACTTCACTTGTTGGATTCTCTAACCCTTCAATATCATTAAGATAATGGTGATCCAGTTGTTCCCAAATGGGTTTAAATATTGCTTTGACCTCAGAAAAGTCAATGATCCAGCCACTGTGTGCATCCACTTCACCCGTGATTTCTAAACGCACCATGAAAGAATGCCCATGAAGACGCCCACACTTATGCCCCTCCGGAACGTGGGGTAATTTGTGTGCGGCTTCGAATGTGAAATCTTTATAGATAGTTGTGCTCATTAGTGGCTCCTTAAGGTTAATAAACAGGGTATTGTACTGTATTTTTGCGGCAACTTGTCGTTATTTGCCAAATTATGACTAACCTGTTTTATCAATATGATCCATCGAGTATTTCATTTAGGCTTTTTAGTTATGATTTATGGCTATCGTTTCTTATCCCGTTATTGATGGTTGTTATAACCTAATCGTATACCCTGTGTATTGTCGGTAACACGGTATTTTTTTCTTTGTTACCTAAATTATTTAGGGAAAAGATTGAACGGTAGGTTGTAGATCTTTTCCGAGTGAGTGCGCTAATTTGCCTACCTCGCTCGTTTGCTTGTGAGAAAAATTCAAAGATGAATAACTTTGGGGTTACAGGATAATGACAAAAAAACAGCCACCATTCGCATCGCTACCAATATCAACTGAGCAGCTAACACGTTTACAAACGGTAGTCGATGATTTTTCATCCCACCAGCTAGCGTGGCTGTCTGGTTATTTGTGGGGAAGGGTAAATCAAACGACAGATGTGTCTGCGAGTGCACCTGTTGCAGTCCAAGAAACCGTGACAATTATTTCTGCCTCACAAACGGGGAATGCCCGCCGTTTATCAGAGCAGCTAAGAGAACGTTTAGTCGGTGAAAAAATTAATGTCAATTTAGTGAACGCGGGTGATTATAAATTTAAGCAGATTAATCAAGAAAAAGTATTGATTATTGTGGCGTCAACTCAAGGAGAAGGTGAACCAGCGGAAGAGGCTGTAGCCCTCTACAAATACCTATTCTCGAAAAAAGCACCGGATTTATCACAAACGCAATACGCGGTATTTGCCCTGGGAGATTCTTCCTACGAAAAATTTTGCCAAGCGGGCAAGGATTTCGATTCACAACTCGCATTATTGGGTGCAAAGCCATTATTTGAACGAGTTGATGCGGACGTTGAATATCACGCTGTCGCTAATGAATGGATTGACAATTTAACAACGATCTTGAAAGAACGCGTGCCAGCACAAAGTGAAAGCCAATTATTGTCTGGGCAAGAGGGGAGTATTAATGAAATTCACTCCTCACCTTACAGTAAAACGGCACCATTAACGGCTTCGTTACTCACTAACCAGAAAATCACTAGCCGTGATTCACAAAAAGACGTGAGGCACATTGAAATTGATTTGGGCGATTCAGGACTGCGTTACCAGCCGGGTGATGCCCTTGGTGTGTGGTTTGATAATGATCCCGCTTTAGTGGATGAGCTGGTGGCTTTACTGTGGTTAAAAGGTGATGAAGACGTCTTTATTGGCACTCAGCGTCACTCGTTGCGTGATGCGCTGATTTACCAATTAGAGTTAACACAAAATACCCCAGTGATTGTTGAAAAGTATGCACAACTTTCTAAAGATGATGCATTGTTATCGCTGATCAGTGATAAATCCGCCATGTTACATTATGCGCAAAATACGCCGATTGTGGATATGGTGCGCCAAGCGGCGTCTCAACCAAGTGCGCAAGAGTTTATTGATTTACTGCGTCCATTAACACCTCGCTTGTATTCCATTTCATCATCTCAGTCAGAAACAGAAGACGAAGTCCATGTGACGGTGGGGGTTGTTCGCTATGACATTGATGGACGTCCTCGCACTGGGGGGGCATCAGGGTTTTTAGCTGACAGACTCAAGGAAGGTGATGAACTGCGTATTTTTATAGAACATAATGATAATTTTCGCTTACCAACTGACCCCACAACCCCTGTGATTATGATTGGTCCGGGTACAGGTATCGCGCCATTTCGTGCATTTTTACAGCAACGGGATAATGACGGCGCAACAGGGAAAAACTGGTTATTTTTTGGTAATCCCCATTTTGTCGATGATTTTCTGTATCAAGTGGAATGGCAACGCTACGTGAAACAGGGGTTATTAACTCAAATTTCTTTGGCTTGGTCGCGGGACCAACCCCAAAAAGTCTATGTACAAGACAAGTTGCGTGAACAAGGTGAGGCGGTATGGCAATGGCTACAAGACGGGGCGCATATTTACGTCTGCGGTGATGCAAACCGTATGGCGAAAGATGTTGAACAGGCTTTATTGGATATCATCGGTCAGTACGGCAACATGGACAGCGAAGCCGCCGATGAATTTTTAAGTGAGCTGCGCGTAATGCGCCGTTATCAGAGGGATGTTTATTAATGAGCAATGAACAGCAACACAACCCCTTAATCGTTGAAGGCAAATTGGCCGATAGCGAACGTATGAAGAAAGACAGTAACTATTTGCGCGGCACTATTAAGGAAGATTTGAAAAACGGCTTAACGGGCGGCTTTGAAGGGGATAATTTTTTATTGATCCGCTTTCATGGAATGTACCAACAAGACGATCGTGATATTCGAGCCGAGCGTGCTGAACAAAAATTAGAGCCACGTCATGCAATGATGTTGCGTTGCCGTTTGCCTGGGGGAATTATCACGCCAAAGCAGTGGTTGGATATTGATAAATTTGCTTCAGAACATACATTGTATGGCAGCGTGCGTATTACTAATCGGCAAACATTTCAGTTCCACGGTATCCTTAAAGGGGACGTAAAACCGGCCCATCAGATGTTAAACCATGTCGGTTTGGATGCACTAGCAACAGCGAATGACGTGAATCGTAATGTGTTATGTACTTCTAACCCTGTGCAGTCGGAGTTACATCAGCAAGCTTATGAATGGGCAAAGAAAATATCAGAACATTTGTTACCTCGTACCAATGCCTACGCCGAAATTTGGCTAGATAAAGAAAAAGTGGCAACAACCGATGAAGAACCGATTTTAGGGCAAACCTACTTACCACGAAAATTTAAAACATCGGTGGTTATTCCACCATTGAATGATGTGGATTTGCACGCAAATGACATGAATTTTGTTGCGATTGCTGAACAGGGTGAGTTGATCGGCTTTAATGTATTAGTTGGCGGCGGCTTGGCAATGACACATGGGGACACCGCAACATTTCCACGCTTAGCCAGTGAGTTTGGGTTTATTCCATTAGATAAAACACTGGCAATAGCTGAAGCGATAGTCACAACGCAGCGTGATTGGGGGAACCGGACTGAACGCAAGAATGCCAAAACCAAATACACCTTAGAGCGTGTCGGTGTCGATACTTTTAAAGCTGAAGTTGAGAAACGCGCGGGAGTAAGTTTTGAACCGACTCGTCCTTATGAATTTACCGAGCGTGGCGATAAAATTGGCTGGCTTAAAGGGATCGACAATCGCTGGCACCTCACGTTATTTATTGAAAATGGTCGATTAATTGATTTGCCGGACAAACCATTGAAAACAGGGGTTGCAGAGATTGCCCGTATTCACCAAGGGGATTTTCGTTTAACGGCAAATCAAAATCTTATCGTGGCCGGTGTACCAGAAAGTGAAAAAGCGGCTATCGAAGCGATTGCAAGAGCCCATGGGTTAATGAGCGATACGATTACACGCCAGCGTGAAAATTCGATGGCTTGTGTTTCATTTCCTACATGTCCTTTGGCGATGGCAGAAGCAGAACGCTTCTTACCTGAGTTTACTCATCATGTTGAAAAAATTATGGCGGCGCACCACGTAGCAGATGAGTACATTGTTTTACGTATTACGGGGTGCCCAAATGGCTGCGGGCGGGCGATGCTGGCGGAAGTTGGGTTAGTGGGCAAAGCGTTAGATAGGTATAACTTACACCTTGGTGGTAATCGGATAGGCACCCGAATTCCTCGCATGTATCGTGAAAATATTAGTAGTGCCGAAATTTTATCCATCCTTGATGAGCTAATTGGTGATTGGGCGAAAAATCGTCTAGCGCAAGAGGGATTTGGTGATTTTCTGATCCGTACTGCGGTGGTGAAGCCAGTATTAAATTCCGCAGTGGATTTCTATGAGGTTAAGGAGGCACAATGAGCCGACTTCAGCTTTCCGCATTAGTCGGGTTAGATAAAACGCAGCAAACGGCCTATTTATCTGAGTTGAATACCCAACTAGAAAATAAGACGCCGCAGCAGCGAATTGAATGGGCAGTAGATAATTTACCTGCGCAGTTTGTGTTGTCATCCAGTTTTGGTATTCAAGCGGCACTAACGTTGCATATGGTGACACAAGTATTGCCCGAAATCCCTGTGATTTTGACGGATACAGGCTATCTTTTTCCTGAAACTTACCAGTTTATTGAGCAATTAACGGATAGGCTACAACTGAATTTGCAAGTTTATCGCGCCAAGCAAACCCCCGCTTGGCAAGAGGCTATCTATGGACAGCTGTGGACGCAAGGTCTTGAAGGCATAGAGCGTTATAACCAATTGAATAAAGTTGAGCCAATGGAAAGAGCCCTAAATGAGTTGCAAGCACAAAGTTGGTTTGCAGGGTTAAGACGGGAACAATCAGGGAGTAGGGCTAATTTACCAGTGCTTGGGATAGGGAAAGGCATTTTTAAAATCCTACCTGTGATTGATTGGAATAATAAGCAAGTTTATGAATATCTAACAAAGCATAATTTGCCTTACCATCCGTTATGGGAACAGGGCTATTTATCGGTTGGCGATATCCATACGACTCGAAAATGGGAAGAAGGCATGAATGAAGAAGACACGCGTTTTTTTGGCATGAAGCGTGAGTGCGGGCTTCATGAAAACTAAATACTCGTCATAATTTAAGCTGTAGCGTTGTTGGCTGCGTGCATTCGCACTAGTCACATACTGGTGTATGCTCCTAGCGACTCATTTACTTGCCGCCTAGCTACAACGTAAATTATTTAGAGTATTAATTGGTTCATAATTTAAGCTGTAGTGTTGTTGGCTGCGTGCATTCGCACTAGTCACATACTGGTGTATGCTCCTAGCGACTCATTTACTTGCCGCCTAGCTACAACGTAAATTATTTAGAGTATTAATTGGTTCATAATTTAAGCTGTAGCGTTGTTGGCTGCGTGCATTCGCACTAGTCACATACTGGTGTATGCTCCTAGCGACTCATTTACTTGCCGCCTAGCTACAACGTAAATTATTTAGAGTATTAATTGGTTCATAATTTAAGCTGTAGTGTTGTTGGCTGCGTGCATTCGCACTAGTCACATACTGGTGTATGCTCCTAGCGACTCATTTACTTGCCGCCTAGCTACAACGTAAATTATTTAGAGTATTAATTGGTTCATAATTTAAGCTGTAGTGTTGTTGGCTGCGTGCATTCGCACTAGTCTGGCATATGTACCGATGCATATTGTTGTTGCCTAAAAGTCATTTGAATTAGTTAGCGTATTAATTGTCCATCATTCAAACTGTAGCTTGCGTTTAGAATGTAAATAATGACAGATTTAATAAAATATTTGTTTAATTACAAAGGGATAGTTATATCCAAAAAACAGTTATCAGTTTATTTTTAATGGTTGTCAATAAAAAACAAAATTTTCGTTAAGTTTTATTTGTTTGCTGTTTTTGGGGTGTATTTATCGTTAGTTGGTGAAAGTTTGGCTTATTCCTTTCAGTTACAAGCCATATTTTTTTAGCATTTCAAACATTAACTTTTACGCCATATAGTCAATTTTATATTTCATATAATTTGTTTGTATAACGATGGGTGAGCAAGATGGATTATTTACCGTTATTTGTCGATGTACGTACACGCAAAGTAGTGCTAATTGGCGGCGGCGTAGTGGCAGCACGCAAGGCTGAATTACTCATCAAGGCACAAGCTCAGCTAGTTGTTATCTCCCCATCATTATGTGTGCAATTACAAACGCAGCATCAGCATAATCATTTTGTGTGGTTGGCTGAAGAGTACCGTTCTTCCCTATTGGATGACGCTTTTTTGGTGATTGCGGCCACGGATGACGCGCTACTTAATGAAACCGTTTTTTACGATGCCAATGAGCGCAATATTTTTGTCAATGTTGTTGATGATCAGCCGCTGTGCTCGTTTATCGTCCCTTCGATTATTGACCGTTCCCCGGTGATTGTGGCGATTTCCTCTGGTGGGACAGCCCCTGTGTTAGCGCGTTTACTTCGAGAAAAACTGGAAGCCATGTTGCCATTGTCTTTAGGGAAAATGGCTGAAATTGCAGGGCGCTGGCGTAGTAAAGTCAAAGAGACGTTAAGCAATATGCGAGAAAGAAAGCGTTTTTGGGAAAAAAGTTTTAGTGGTCAGTTTGCCTCTTTAGTAGAAAAAGGGCTATTAAGTGAAGCGGAACAACAACTTGAGTGCCAACTTTATGAAAAAGATCATCTCGGCGAATTGATTTTAGTCGGTGCGGGCCCCGGTGATGCGGGGCTACTCACCCTAAAAGGGTTAAGAGTATTACAAAGTGCAGAAGTGGTGTTATACGATAATTTGGTGAGTGAGGAGATCCTCGAGTTGGTGCGCCGTGATGCAGAGAAAATCTGTGTGGGAAAACGGGCAGGTGATCACAGCGTTTCCCAAGAAGAAACCAATGAAATGATCGTGAAATTTGCTCAGCAAGGTAAAAAAGTAGTGCGGTTAAAAGGGGGGGATCCGTTTATTTTTGGGCGTGGAGGTGAAGAGTTACAAGTTGCCGCCAAAGCGGAGATCCCTTTCCAAGTGGTGCCGGGCGTGACAGCGGCAATTGGGGCGACGGCCTACGCGGGGATCCCACTAACTCATCGAGAACATTCACAAAGTATCACGTTTATTACCGGACATTGCCGTGCAAATGGAGCAGATTTGGATTGGCAGGGGTTGGCGCGAGGTCAACAAACCTTAGCCATTTACATGGGAACAGTGAAAGCGGCCAAAATCAGTGAACAACTGATTCAATTTGGACGTGCGAGTGATACGCCTGTTGCTGTTATTGGCTGCGGAACAAGGGGGAGCCAAAAAGTCGTGACAGGCCAATTACATGCTCTTGAATCACTGGCTCAACAAGCGCCTTCACCGGCGTTGATTGTGATTGGCGAGGTGACGGCATTGCATAACGAACTCGCATGGTTTGGTAAGCAAACAGAAGATATCCGTTGGCGCAGCGCTGTGCTGGAATTAGCTTAAAGATGGAGGTTATCGTGAACGAGAAAAAATTGACTCACTTACAGCAATTAGAGGCTGAAAGTATCCATATCATTCGTGAGGTGGCTGCTGAATTCGCTAATCCTGTGATGTTGTATTCCATCGGTAAAGACTCCTCTGTGATGCTGCATTTAGCGCGTAAGGCCTTTTATCCAGGAAAATTGCCATTCCCATTATTACATGTGGATACCGGGTGGAAATTTCGTGAAATGTATCAGTTTCGTGATGCGACTGCGCAAAAATATGGCTTTGAATTATTGATTTACCGTAATCCTGAAGGGGAAAGATTAGGGATTAATCCGTTTGTACATGGCAGCGCAAAGCACACAGACATTATGAAAACCGAAGGTCTGAAACAAGCGCTCGATAAATACGGTTTTGATGCGGCCTTTGGTGGCGCACGGCGTGACGAAGAAAAATCTCGCGCAAAAGAGCGGATCTACTCATTTAGAGATCGTTCTCATCGTTGGGATCCGAAAAATCAGCGCCCTGAACTTTGGCACAACTACAATGGTCAGATCAATAAAGGGGAAAGCATCCGTGTGTTCCCACTTTCAAACTGGACTGAACTGGATATTTGGCAATATATCTACTTGGAAAATATCGATATTGTTCCACTGTATTTTGCGAAGGAACGGCCTGTTATCGAACGGGATGGCACTTTATTAATGGTGGATGACGATCGTATTGACCTAAAAGTTGGTGAAGTGATCAGTCAGCAACAAGTGCGTTTTCGAACATTAGGCTGCTGGCCGCTAACAGGAGCGGTTAGATCCCAAGCGCAAACGCTACCTGAAATCATTGAAGAAATGTTGATTTCGACCACCAGTGAGCGACAAGGACGATTGATTGATAGTGATCAGTCCGCGTCCATGGAGCTAAAGAAGCGCCAAGGTTATTTTTAATTCGCAAGACAAGATAAGGAGCAAATTATGACACAAGTCGTTTATAACGAATCTATTGCTCAGCAAATTGAGCGACAAGGCGGCGTGGAAGCTTACTTACTTGCCCAGCAACAAAAGGGACTTTTACGCTTTTTAACCTGTGGAAATGTGGATGATGGAAAAAGTACATTAATCGGTCGTTTATTGCACGATACTCGTCAAATTTACCAAGATCAGCTCACAACGCTGCAAAGTGATAGTAAGCGAATGGGAACCCAAGGGGAAAAACTCGACCTTGCCTTGCTGGTGGATGGTCTTGCCGCTGAGCGCGAGCAGGGGATCACTATCGATGTGGCGTATCGCTATTTTTCGACGGAAAAACGTAAGTTTATCATTGCGGATACGCCAGGACATGAGCAATATACCCGCAATATGGCGACAGGTGCATCAACTTGCTCACTTTCTATTTTGTTGATCGATGCTCGAAAAGGGGTACAAGAACAAACCCGCCGTCACAGTTTTATTAGTACCCTATTAGGGATCCGCCATTTAATTGTTGCGGTAAATAAAATGGATCTCGTGGAATACAGTGAAGCCGTATTCGATAAAATTAAGCAGGATTACCAACAATTTGCCACTGAATTGCCTGTTGAATTGAATGTTTGGTTTGTCCCGATTTCAGCCCTTGATGGTGACAATATCGTCAATCCGAGTGAGCATTTACCTTGGTATCAAGGGGAAACCTTATTGTCTATTTTAGAAAATGTGCAGGTTGAGCAGAAAGCTTCTGAGCAAGCACTCCGTTTCCCTGTGCAATATGTGAATCGACCTAATTTAGATTTTCGTGGCTATAGCGGCACTTTATCGTCAGGGATAGTTCGAGTGGGGCAAGCGGTGAAAGTGCTGCCATCAGGGGCAACAGCAAAAATCAAAGAGATAGTGACGTTTTCAGGTTTACAGGACTTTGCTATATCGGGTGAAGCTATCACGTTAGTGTTGGATAATGAAATCGATGTTAGCCGTGGCGATTTAATTGTCGCAGAAGACGAAAACTTGCAAACCACACAGCACGCGCTGATTGATGTGGTGTGGATGGCAGAACAACCCCTTGTTCAAGGGCAGCAGCTAGACATCAAAATTGCTGGAAAGCGCAGCCGAGGGAAAGTTGAAAACATTCAATATCAGGTAGATGTGAATAATCTGACGCAAAAAGTTGCCACGGAATTACCCTTAAATGGTATTGGTTTAGTGGAATTTTCATTTGATGAACCATTGTTGTTGGAAAACTACCAGCGCAATACAGACACAGGGGGAATGATCCTTATTGATCGACTGACGAATGTGACTGTAGGGGCAGGGCTGGTGCGAGAAGCACAAGAGCCGGTTTTTGAATCGACAGGGGAATTTAGTGAGTTTGAAATCGAGCTTAACCAGTTGATCCGCCGACATTTTCCCCATTGGGGGGCTCGGGACGTACTCGGTGGAAAATAGAATGACGCAAGATAACAATATTGTGTGGCATCAGCACGCGGTGACTCGCCCTTTGCGTGAAAGTCATAATGGTCATAAAGGGGCAGTACTGTGGTTTACTGGGCTATCAGGCTCGGGTAAGTCTACGCTGGCGGGGGCTATTGAATATCAACTGGCTTCGATGGGGGTCAAAACCTATTTATTGGATGGCGATAATATCCGTCATGGGTTATGTCGTGACCTCGGATTTAGTGAGGCAGATAGGCAAGAAAACATTCGGCGGGTTGGGGAAGTCGCCAAATTGATGGTCGATGCTGGCTTAATCGTAGCAACGGCGTTTATTTCGCCTTTCCGATCTGATAGGCAAAGTGTACGCGAATTATTTGAGCCAAACCAATTTTTTGAATTATACGTTGATACACCGATAGGTATTTGTGAGCAGCGCGACCCAAAAGGCTTATACCAACAAGCACGGGAAGGTAAAATTAAACAATTTACGGGAATTGACTCCCCTTATGAAACGCCATTAAGTCCTGAGTTAAGGCTTGATGGTCAACAACCCATCTCAGATTCTCTCTCCCAAATTATTGCGCTATTACTGCGTCATAATATCATTAAAGTCGACTATTAATGCCACCTAACTGTCACCTTAAATTAACGGGTATCTTAAGTAACTGATTTTTATCTTTAGTGGTAAAATAAGGTGATAGTTAAGGTGGTTAGATCAGACTGATTCTGACTTTTTAATATAATTTTTTCTCACAGTAGCGCGATTCGCTGAGTTATGGGATGATTAGCAAATCATTTCAGGGGGCAAGATGGGTAAATTAACGCTACTATTAATCGCGATATTAGCATGGTTGCAGTATTCCTTATGGTTAGGCAAGAATGGCATACACGATTATGTTCAAGTGAAAGACGATGTTGCCGCACAGGAAATTATTAACTCGCGCTTGAAAATGCGTAATGAGCAACTATTTGCAGAAATTAATGATCTAAATGATGGTCAAGATGCCATAGAAGAGCGTGCGCGTAGTGAACTCGGTATGATTAAACCGGGTGAGTCTTTTTATCGTATGGTAAAAGAAAGCAGTAACCAGAAATCTGCTCAATAAAATGCCCCTAACATAATGAGCCCGTTTGCCTGATAATTTCTGATGTAAGAATCAAATAATGACAAATCCAAGTGTTGCCCCACAAATTATTGCGCTGATCCCTGCGGCAGGAATTGGTAGTCGCATGAATGCCGATTGCCCTAAGCAGTATTTGCAGGTTGCGGGCAAAACCATTATCGAACATACCATCGACGCATTGTTAGCGAATAACAGGGTGCGTACGGTTGTTATCGCACTGAGCGCCAACGATGACTATTTTCAGAAATTGGATATAGCGAAAGATCCCCGGGTGACGGTGGTCACGGGGGGAAAAGAGCGTGCGGATTCCGTTTTAGCAGGGCTTGACTACCTTGCCTCTCAATCCGATTACCATGATTGCTGGGTATTGGTGCATGATGCGGCTCGACCTTGTCTTCACCAACAAGATCTAAACAACATTATTCAGTTAGCGACGGAACAAGATTGTTGTGGTGGCATTCTTGCAGCTCCAGTGCGTGATACGATGAAACGTAGTCTAAAAACCTCTGTGCTCATTGATCACACAGTCGAACGCGAGGCACTATGGCATGCACTGACTCCTCAATTTTTTCCGTTGGAACTCTTACGGAATTGTCTAAGTAAAGCCTTGAAAGAAAACGCCGTGATCACCGATGAAGCTTCGGCACTTGAGTATTGCGGTTATCAACCTGTTCTTGTGGCAGGTCGAGCAGATAACTTAAAAGTGACACAGCCTGAAGATCTCGCGCTGGCGGAATTTTATCTTTCAAGAATGAATAACTAAGGAAAAACAATGAGAATCGGACACGGTTTTGACGTACACAAATTTGGAGGCGAAGGCCCTATCGTAATTGGTGGCGTGCGTATTCCCTATGAGCAAGGCTTACTGGCTCATTCTGATGGCGATGTTGTTCTGCATGCGTTAACGGATGCTATTTTAGGGGCCGCAGCGCTCGGCGATATCGGTAAATTATTTCCTGATACTGATCCTGCGTATAAAGGCGCAGATAGCCGAGTCTTATTAAGAGAGGCTTTTTGCCAAGTGCGCGCTAAAGGTTATCGTATTGGTAATATCGATATTACCATTATGGCGCAAGCACCAAAAATGCTGCCACATATCCCGCAAATGCGCGTAAATATCGCGGAAGATTTAGAATGCCATATGGATGATGTGAATGCGAAAGCGACAACGACAGAACAATTAGGCTTTGTTGGTCGTAAAGAAGGCATCGCGTGTGCCGCCGTCGTCCTTTTAATGAAAGATAATAGTAATGAAAGCAATGAATGTTCAGTACCTGCATGGTAAGCCCCTTTCGACAGGAACCTTAAAAAGTACGCCTGAAGATTTTATCGTTAAAGAAGACCTCGGCTTTGAGCTAGACGGCGAAGGTGAGCACGTGATGGTGCGTGTGGAAAAAACAGGATGCAATACGCTGTTTGTTGCAGAGCAACTTGCCAAATTTGCGAAAATTTCAGCCAGAGCCGTGAGTTATGCAGGTTTGAAAGATAGACATGCTGTAACAGAACAGTGGTTTTGTTTGCAAATGCCGGGCAAAGAGACGCCAGATTTTTCAGCGTGGCAATTGGACGGTTGCCGGGTACTTGCGGTGACGCGACAAAAGCGTAAATTACGTATTGGTTCCCTGAAAGGAAATCAATTTGAAATTATCTTGCGTGATATTTCAGATGTCAGTGACGTTGAACAACGTTTACAAAAAGTCGCGGCTTCTGGAGTGCCAAATTACTTTGGTGAACAGCGTTTTGGGCGAGATGGGCAAAACTTAACCCAAGCTTTGCGCTGGGCTAAGCAAGAAATTCAAGTTCGCGAACGTAACAAACGCAGTTTTTATTTGTCAGCAGCGCGTAGCGCTATGTTTAATCATGTGGCTAGCGAGCGAATTGCCCAAGGAACTATGCAGCAGGTATTGTTAGGGGATGCCCTGCAATTAACGGGGAGAGGCAGTTGGTTTGTTGCAACACAAGAAGAAATCCCATCATTGCAAAGCCGTTTGTTATCATCTGAGCTAAGTGTGACGGCACCTTTACCGGGAGATGGTGAGTTAGGATCTCAAGATGATGCGCTGGCTTTTGAAGTGGCATGTTTAGCTGAATATCAGGAATTTATGCCTTTGATACAACGTGAACGCGTTGCGTCTGTTCGACGAGCAATTATCACTAAGCCACAAAATTTTGCCTGGCAATGGTTGGATAATACGACGGTAAAACTGACGTTCTTCTTGAATTCAGGCAGTTTTGCGACCAGCGTTGTGCGTGAAATTATTAATCAAAATGAGCAGGATAATGTCGATGCTAAATATTTTATTGAGTAATGACGATGGCGTAAATGCACCGGGAATTCAAACGCTTGCAGCAGCACTACGCCAATATTATCATGTTCAAGTGATTGCGCCCGATCGTAATCGAAGTGGCGCGTCTAATGCGCTCACATTAGACAGACCGCTAAAAATTCAAACGTTAAGTAATGGCGACCTTTCCGTTCAAGAAGGGACACCAACAGATTGTGTGTACATTGGCGTCAATAAAGTGGTTCGCCCACGTCCTGATATTGTGGTGTCGGGGATTAACTGCGGCCCTAATTTAGGGGATGATGTTATTTATTCAGGCACAGTGGCGGCAGCAACAGAAGGTCGTCATTTAGGGCTTCCTTCGATTGCGGTTTCGTTAGATGGTGAAGTGCATTATGAAACCGCAGCGAAAGTAACTTGCGACATTCTTGTGATGCTACAAAAGAACCCATTACGAGCAGGGAATATCTTGAATATTAATGTGCCAGATATCCCTTATGCAGAACTTAAAGGGATCAAAGTGACGCGCTGTGGTAGTCGTCATGCGGCATCAGAAGTGTATAATCTTGAAGATCCCAAAGGGAATATGCTTTACTGGTTAGGACCCGTTGGAGAGATCCGTGACGCAGGGCCGGGAACGGATTTTGAAGCCGTGCAAAATGGTTATGTTTCCATCACACCATTACAAGTCGACTTAACTGCGTATAAAGCACATACGTTACTTGAAGAGTGGTTGGAAAAATCAGGAGTGACATTAAAATGAAAACAGGGCTCATGAAAGAACTCTTGGCACAGTTGCGCCAACAGGGAATTCACGATGAGCGCCTATTGGATGCAATTTCACAGGTTCCTCGTGAACGGTTTGTGGATGAAGCGCTCTCACACAAAGCCTATGATAATATCCCGTTACCAATCGGTCACGGGCAAACTATCTCACAGCCGTATATTGTCGCTAAAATGACGGCGTTACTGTCGTTAACAGCGAATGATAGTGTATTGGAAATCGGTACAGGATCGGGGTATCAAACAGCGGTATTAGCGCATCTTGCCCATCATGTATTTTCGGTTGAACGGGTTAAAAGCTTGCAATGGACAGCTAAACGCCGGCTGAAACAGCTTGATCTGCATAATGTATCCACACGCCACGGTGACGGTTGGGAAGGTTGGCAATCCAAAGGTCCATTCGATGCCATTATTGTCACTGCTGCCCCAACAGAAATCCCGACCATGCTGTTAGGCCAATTGAAAGATGGCGGGCGTCTGGTATTACCCGTAGGTGATAAAGAACAATCTCTGAAGTTAATCACTCGACGTGGCAATGATTACCACGCAAACGTCATTGAAAAAGTGCGTTTTGTGCCGCTTATTGCGGGGGAATTACTTTAATCTATTTGCAATGGTATTTCGGCATTATATTAAATGGGGTGATTTTTTATCATCAGGTTAAATAAAATGCCATTGCAGAAGTTTTGCTTCCTCAAATAGCAGTAAAACTATTCCAAATATGATATTTTACCCATCTAAAATTGAATTATGGGCTTAAACTATTAAGTCATAATCTCAAATTGTTATCTTTTTGATATATTTAACTTGTTCACTATTTTGTATTTCTGCTTTAATAAGTGAAATATTTTATGGTAACTCTATTACTGACATAAAACTGAATTGTCGCGTCAGATTTTTCTTCACGGGAGAAGAAGCATGAAAATTGTTAGCCCTATAAGCAGAATTCGATGGGCAGTCATCTTTTCATTTAGCGGAGCGCTATTGGCTGGCTGTTCTACGCCTTATCATCCAGCAGCACCTATTTCGAGTGTGAATGATAGCCAATCACGTCAGCCAGTGGCTCAACGGACAACATCTACTGCGCCAAGTCATACAGGGATGAGTACGGCAATGCCGTCATCACGTCCAAATCTATCCAGCAATACCAATAATCAGCCAATAAACCGCCCATCAACACCCGTAAATACGGGCGCAGATGGACGTATTGTTTATAACCGTGATTATGGCAGTATTCCAAAAGGCAGTTATAGCGGAAATAGCTACACGGTTCAGCGTGGTGACACGTTATTTTATATCGCCTATATAACTGGCAATGATTTCCGTGAGTTAGCGTCGAGAAATAATATTCCGGAGCCCTACAGCCTAAATGTTGGTCAGGTTATTAATATTGGTAACACAAATGTGAACTCGAACACGCAATTGGCGTCGAATTCATCAAATAGTCATCAGCAACCGGTTGATCTTCGAACAACTAATGAGTATCCTGCAAATAGTGGTGGTCAAACTTCCGGTAAGATGTTGCCGAATAATAGAAAACCTGCAACGCAAGTTTCTACGACAACAACGAATACGGTTACCGCCCCAACTGCTTCTACAGCAGCAAGTGGCACAAATAATTCGTCAATTAAGTGGCGTTGGCCAGCTGAAGGGAAAATCATTGAAGGTTTCTCTGATGCACAAGGTGGGAACAAAGGGGTGGATATCGCGGGTTCCCGAGGTCAATCAGTGCTTGCTTCTGCGCCAGGAAAAGTCGTTTACGCAGGTAATGCCCTGCGCGGATATGGAAATCTAATAATTATAAAACATAACGATGACTACTTGAGTGCTTATGCACACAACGATACGTTGCTTGTGCGCGATCAACAGGATGTTACTGAAGGTCAAAAAATAGCTACGATGGGTAGTACTGGTACAAGTTCAGTTAGACTACACTTTGAAATTCGTTACAAGGGAAAATCAGTAAACCCGTTGCGTTATTTACCGCAACGATAAACTGGGCAGAGTGCTCTGACATTCTGTCCGCATTATCTAGGGTAGGAGTCACTGATGAGCCAAAGTACGCTGAAAGTTAACGAGTTATATAATGACCTTGATGAAAGCAATTTAGATGACGCTTTTGATGAGAGTCAGTTTAAAGAAGAAGATCTGGTTTCTGAACAGGAAGATGAAATGGATTTACTCCAGAACACGAACCAACGTGTTCTGGATGCCACCCAAATTTATCTAAGTGAAATTGGATTCTCACCACTCCTCACCGCTGAAGAGGAAATTTTCTATGCTAGGCGTGCACTGCGAGGTGATGTTGCCTCACGCCAGCGTATGATAGAAAGTAACCTCCGTTTAGTTGTGAAAATATCTCGCCGTTATAATAACCGAGGTCTTGCTTTACTCGATTTGATCGAAGAGGGCAATCTTGGGTTGATCCGTGCGGTTGAAAAATTCGACCCAGAGAAAGGGTTTCGTTTTTCAACGTATGCCACGTGGTGGATCCGTCAAACGATTGAACGTGCCATTATGAATCAAACCCGAACCATCCGCCTTCCAATTCATATCGTAAAAGAACTCAATATCTACCTCCGTACTGCACGTGAATTAGCCCAAAAGTTGGACCATGAGCCAAGCCCTGAAGAGATCGCTGAGCAGTTAGATAAACCTGTCGAAGATGTCAGTCGTATGTTGCGTTTAAATGAACGTATAACATCCGTCGACACGCCAATTGCAGGGGACTCAGAGAAATCTTTGCTTGAGGTATTGTCTGATGATAACGATTCAGGTCCAGAAAATACAATTCAAGACAACGACTTAAAAGAAAATATCGTTAAGTGGTTGTATGAATTGAACCCAAAACAAAGGGAGGTTTTAGCACGACGTTTTGGGCTTTTAGGTTATGAAGCGGAAACTCTGGAAGAGGTTGGGCGCGAAATTGGGCTCACTCGTGAACGAGTTCGTCAGATCCAAGTGGAAGGTTTAAGGCGATTAAAAGATATTTTACATGGTGAAGATCTGACTTTAGAGTCACTATTCAATATGTAACGTGTTAACGTGATAAACCAAAATCCCTATAGGCGAAAGTTTATAGGGATTTTTTTATCCGGCAGAAATGGCATTAATTAATCGGCACACCGCTGTGAAATTTAAAGTCATCATCAGGTGTTGAAATTAGTTCAGCTTCAATAATTCCAAAGTAATTAACGCGTTCAGTAATATCTTGTTTACTAATTAACTGGGCTAAATGCAGATAGTCTTGGTAATGACGAGCTTCTGAACGTAATAATGAAATATAAAATTTCGCCAGTTGTTCATCTAAATAAGGTGCTAATTTAGCAAATCGCTCACAAGAGCGCGCTTCAATATAAGCCCCAATAATCAGTTTATCCACTAAGGTTTTTGGATCATGTGGGTGAATATGGCTAAACAAGCTTTTAGCATAGCGCCCAGCAGTAATCCCATCATAAGGGATATTGCGCTGATGCATAATCTCCAGCACCTGATAAAAGTGGTGTAGCTCCTCTTTGATCAGCAGTACCATCTTATCAATTAAATCTTGGCTGTAAGGTGATTGCTTACGTGCCAATATCTGCTTAGAGATTTGGTTTTTATTTTTTAAGGTGTGAACATCACCGACCCTATCATAAGCAAAGGCTTCGTAGGGTTTAAACCATTCAAGTAATGTGGCTGCACTATCTTTATCTACGGCGTATTTGCGGATTAAAAATAGGGCACTTTGCGCGGCTTTTAACTCACACAATAAATGATCTTTGAGGATAATCGGCAAATTTTCAGGCTGGCTGGCTTTCTGCACCCATTTATCTGGGGTTTCACACTGTAAAAATTGCCGAATTGGCGCCAGTAGCGCTGCATATTCATCCATATTAGTTATCCATGTCCTTTAAACGATAAATCCAATCAAGGGCTTGGCGAGGTGTCAATTTGTCTGGGTCAATACTATCAAGTGCGGTTAATACGGGGGAAGGTTCCACCTCTTCAGCGGTTAAGAAGCTCAGTTGCGCACTATCAACATGGCTGGCATTGGCATTGTTCGAGATAATTTCCAGCTCTTTTAGTTTTTGTTTTGCCCGCTTAATGACATCTTTAGGTACACCAGCTAACGAGGCAACAGCCAGACCATAACTTTTACTGGCTGCACCTTCTTGAACATTGTGCATAAAGGCAATAGTATCACCATGTTCGATGGCATCGAGATGGATATTCACTGCCCCCTCAAGCTTTTCAGGTAAGGTTGTTAGTTCAAAGTAATGGGTTGCAAACAATGTCATTGCTTTGATTTTATTCACTAAATTCTCAGCACATGCCCATGCAAGGGAAAGCCCATCATAGGTCGAGGTGCCGCGACCGATTTCATCCATCAACACTAAACTGTGCTCTGTGGCATTATGCAGAATGTTTGCCGTTTCCGTCATTTCGACCATGAATGTTGAACGACCAGAAGCAAGATCATCCGATGCCCCCACACGGGTAAAGATACGGTCAATCGGGCCAATAACCGCTTTACTGGCAGGTACAAAGCTACCAATATAGGCGAGCAGTGTGATCAACGCAGTTTGACGCATATAGGTACTTTTACCGCCCATATTTGGCCCAGTAATAATTAGCAAACGACGCTGTGGCGACAGTGATAGGGGATTGGAGATAAACGGCTCACTGAGCACTTGCTCCACGACAGGGTGACGGCCTTCAGTAATTTGAATACCTGCTTTTTCAGTAAGTTGTGGGCAGCTGTAGCCTAATGTTTCTGCACGCTCAGCAAGATTGGTTAAGACATCAAGTTCAGATAACGCTTCTGCACTGGTTTGCAACGCAGCAAGATGCGGAAGAAGGCGATCAAACAGTTCGTCATACAAGGCTTTTTCGATGGCCAGTGCTTTACTTTTAGATGTCAGAACCTTGTCTTCGTACTCTTTGAGCTCAGGAATAATGTAGCGCTCAGCATTTTTCAGTGTTTGGCGGCGCACATAATGGATGGGCGTTAGATGGCTTTGACCACGACTAACTTGGATATAATAGCCATGAACTGCGTTATAGCCCACTTTTAGGGTATCAATACCCAGTTTTTCACGTTCACGGATTTCTAACCTGTCGAGGTAATCTGTTGCGCCATCCGCCAGAGCTCTCCACTCGTCCAGTTCAATGTTGTAACCTGGTGCAATTACGCCCCCATCACGCACTAATACGGGAGGAGCATCAATAATCGCGGTTTCCAATAAGCTTTGTAACTCATCAAATTGGCCAATTCGGCTTTGCAGTTCTTTTAAATAAGGGCTGCTGGATTGATTAAGGATTTGATGGATATCACTATATTGCTGGAATGCATGGCGCATACGGGTTAAATCACGTGGGCGCGCAGAGCGCAGAGCAAGACGAGCAAGAACTCGTTCTAAGTCACCAACTTGGCGTAGAAATGGTTGTAATTCAACCCCTTGTTCCTGTAAGGCACTAATGGCTTGCTGGCGGTTATTTAAGATCTGAATATTACGCAGTGGGGTATGTAACCAGCGTTTTAACATACGGCTTCCCATCGGCGTGACGCACATATCTAAAATAGACGCGAGCGTATTTTCTGTGCCACCCGCGAGGTTTTGGGTAATTTCTAAATTCCGCCGAGTCGCGGCATCCAAAATGACATTATCATGTTGTTTTTCCATCACAATACTGCGAATATGCGGCAGCGCAGTCCGTTGCGTATCTTTGACGTATTGTAGTAAACAGCCCGCCGCCCGCAGAGCTTTATGGGCATTTTCCACACCAAAACCCACTAAATCTTTGGTGCCAAATTGCAAGCCGAGTTGCTGTTTAGCCGTATCCAGTTCATATTCCCACAACGGACGACGACGTAAGCCTTTATTGTGCTCAATCAAATGCATGCTGGCAAAATCTTCCGGGTACAGGAGCTCAGCAGGGCGAGTGCGTTGTAATTCAGCTTGGAGGGCTTCTTCATCGGCAATTTCACTGATAATAAAGCGACCCGATGTGATGTCTAATGTGGCAAAGCCATAGCCTTGAGTGTCTTGCCAGACAGCCGCAAGTAAGTTGTCTTGGCGCTCGTTTAATAACGCTTCATCGGTGATGGTACCCGGCGTGACAATGCGCACGACTTGGCGCTCAACAGGGCCTTTGCTGGTGGCAGGATCACCAATTTGTTCACAAATCGCCACAGACTCACCCATTTGTACGAGTTTAGCAAGGTAACCTTCTGCTGCATGGTGTGGCACACCGGCCATTGGAATGGGTTGACCGGCAGATTGCCCTCGTTTAGTGAGGGATATATCTAATAATTGCGAGGCTTTTTTAGCATCATCAAAGAAGAGTTCGTAAAAATCGCCCATACGGTAAAACAGCAGTATGTCTGGATGTTGTGCTTTTAGTTTTAAATACTGCTGCATCATTGGTGTGTGGGAGTCGAGATTCTGGTTGTCTGTCATAAGGTTATCTATCTTAACTTATTGAATTTGCTTGATTCTGTGTTTCTTTGTTGTCTCATGTAATAACATGATGTCTTATGAAATATCACAGAATCTCATATAAAAGTGTAGGTTAAAGTGTAGGTTGCTGGTGGTGGTATGGTATAATGAGCATAACAAAACTAACAACCTACACTTTTTACGAAAAATCGTTAATTATCTTATAGTCAGCGCTAAACAAGGTAATACCTATGAGCCAAAAAACACCAGCGAAGCCCTTATCAGCGAAAGCCATTGAGGCGATGAAGCCTAACTGTAATGTTAGGACTGATACAGGGGAAAATACAGGTTTACGAGTATTTTGTGGTGCGACTGGTATTAAGACATTTATTTATCGATATAGTAGCCCAGTTACACATAAACTTGTACAGATAAAAATCGGTAATTTTCCTCAAATATCGTTGAGTGAAGCGAGAGTTAAGCTGCAAGAATTGAAACAGCTACGTCAATTAGGACGATGTCCCGCTACAGAGCTAAAAGAAGAAAAACAGCATAAAAAGCAGAAACAACTACAGCCTCAAGAAACAAAGCTAACTGTAAAGGCGCTTATCGAGCTGTACCTTGTTGAACGTATCGAAGATCGCAAGGGAAAAGACGGTAAAATCATTGCAGGAGCAAGAAAGAAGAAAGGGCAAATAGAAGTCCGTCGTATGCTTGAAGCGGATGTTATTCGCGTCTTAGGTGAACGAATGGCACATGAAGTTACTCGAAAAGATGTCATTAAACTGGTTCGTGAAATAGAAGCTCGAGGCGCTAAGGTTCAAGCGGGTAATGTATTACGTGAACTGTCAGCAGCATACGAATTTGCGATAGGTTTAGATTATTTTGATGATAATTTTGCAAACCCTGCATTATTGGCGAAATCGAGCTTGCAGCAAGCTAAATTTAAACTAACCAGTAATAAAGGTACTCGTTATCTAGATGATAATGAACTCAAGAAGTTTTTAGCATGGTTACCTAGTTCTGCTTACACTAATGTTGTGAAAAATGTTTTCCGTCTGACGCTTTGGACAGGCTGCCGAACCGGTGAAGTGTGTGCAATGGCATGGGATGATGTGGATCTTGAAAAAGGCACTATTCATTTGAAAGAAACTAAGACAGGAATTGAACGATACGTGCAATTACCTGAGCAAGCAGTCACCTACTTGAAATCAATGCGCATGAACTCAGATAAATACCTTTTCCCATCTCAAGTAACAAAACTACCTATCCAACAAAAATATCTAACTGAATGTGCGTGGCGTTTACGCAAAGAAGGCAAAATGCTAGATATTCCTGCTTGGTCGCCCCATGATTTACGTCGAACAGTGCGTACTGGGTTGGCTAAATTAGGCTGCCCTAATGAAGTGGGCGAGGCGATACTTGGGCATTCACGTAGTGGTATCGAAGGAACGTATGATTTGTACAGTTATGAGAGCGAATGCAAGGTGTGGTTGCAGAAATGGGCGGATCATATGGGGTCTTTTGGGGCATGTTAGGCTATAATTTTTTTCATACTAATTTATTTTAGATGCTCACTCATTGGTTACCAGCAACTTTTATGCTGTATGGAAATACAATAGACCGTAGTTTTAGGGTAACTATATACCGAAAATATCTGATAAATTGAAGAATTGGGTACTGCTAGGAAAGCTAAGTGTGTTATCAGACAACATTATGTTCATCTCAAATTTCAGTCCGATTCAGCTTACACAAGAATTACTGAAAAAGTATTCGACAACAACCAGTCAGGTAAATGCCTGACTGGAATGGATATGGAATTTTAAGGCGTTGCGGATATATCTATAAAAAAACATATTGGAAGTATCTAAGATAGCACATGATACTATAATTATTCTCAATCATTTTGTAAGAATGACGATAATATTCCTTTTAAATCAACATTATACTTAAGCTTGCATATTTCAAATGAATCTTGAATGGACCTAATTAATATTTTCTCTGCTTTTATTGAAGGCATAGTAATTAAATCTTCATATATACTAATCAATGTTTTCCATTTGAATTCTCTTGAGTTTAAGTATATTTTCATTTTTTTTAATACTTCATCTCTTGGTTTTTCATAACCATTTGATAACCCTGACAACATATTACTAACGAATTTAATAAGGCTTTGATCTGTATTAGTTAAATTTTCCCTTAAACTCTCAATAGGATTATCCATATCTATTTTTTTAGATAATTTTAAAAGTCCATTATATAGATTAAAAGGTCGAGTACCTCTTCCGGAATGATTAGATTTATATTTGGTTTTATTTTTCTTACTACCTACGAGTAAACAATAAATAATATAGATTTTTTTTGGATCGGTATTATATTTCTCGATTGATTCTAATTTCGAGCCTCTATCAACATACCATATTGAAAATACTAAATTAGCAAGAATATTGAGTTCTGTTTTAGGTATGTCAATATTATATGAATTCAAAGCGCTATTTAGTAACTTATCGTTATGAATATATTCATTTGTATGAAAGAGAATATATTCATTCTCATAAGGATGAAACTCGAAATTGAGATCAACGTTATGAATGGAATGACCTTCAATAATTTTTTTAACATGATTTATTGCCTCATTCATTAGTAATTGATGAGCGATGTCTTTAATTACAGGTGTATAAAAACTCATCTCTGTGTAATATTGTTTTTTTACATCTAAAAAAATACGTTGAATTAAGCTTTGAACATTTGGGATCCAAATATCAAAAGGGATATTTATATCGTTAAAATCAAATAATGCTCTTGGTATAGTTCTGTACATTTCCATACATATGGTTTCATAAATTAGTGCAATACTTTTTGTTCTTATTATTCCATCTAACAACTCTGAATACATTTTAATTAAATATTGACCGTTACTATTTTCTGTAAAATCAAATAGTGATATTCCTTTGTTATTGGGATTGTTTTCAAATAAATCTTGCCATCTTTTTTTTAAACCCCACTCTTGGGTAAGTGTATCCATCCATATAATTGAGTGAATAAGTTGATAAATTGCATTTGGATCTTTCTTGTAATATTCTTTATACCTTTCGTTTGTCAGCATTCTTTTGGCTTTAGCTTTTGGGTATTCCAAGGAGTCTATTTCATCTTTTCCATTTAGACGCAGTTCTTCATTTATTATTTCAATAAAAATATCGTCTGTTACTCTCTGTTTGGGCGTTTCTTTTTGGATTGAAAATTCTGAATTTTTAATGAAATCTATCATGCTAACTCCTAATGAAATCTATCATGCTAACTCCTAATGAATCATTATATTAATAGTTTAATTAATCTGGAGAAGAAAGTAGTTACTTCGCCAATATTAGTTGGATTAAGGATATTGTAGCTGGGCTCAGCGAAAACTAGAAAAGCGTTTCCTTACTTAATATATTTATTTAAGGTTTTTGTTTGTGATGCCAAAAATTTACGATAAGTTGCTACAGATAATCTAGATACTTCTAAGTTATTGATAATATTGTTTTTCGTATTTAGTGGGGGGCATCTGTTCGCTCGAACTATGTCGACGTTTGCGGTTATAAAACATTTCGATGTAATCAAAAATATCGCGTTAGGCTTCTTCTCTCGTTTCGTAGATTTTTTTCTTTATCTGTTCACTCTTCAGCAACAGGAAAAAGCTTTTTGCTACAGTGTTGTCATGACAGTTACTATGACGGCTCATGCAACCCTTTAGCCCATGTGATTTCATGAACGACCACTATTCATGACTTGTGTACTGGCTATTTTGAACAGAATGAACCTATACCTATTTTGGGGATTACGTCGGCACTCGGCCATCAGAAACGCATTCAGGAGAATATCTTTCGTCACTCGATATTGCATGGGTAAGTCGCGAAGTATGCAGTTGCTTTTTTAATATGTCCTGTTCGCCCATAACCCGCTGCTCTTTCTGGAGTCATCGGATCTCAGGCTAAGCATCTGATAGGACTTTACTGGTGTAGGAGTCTGGTCTGTTTGATTTTATCTAGGTGTAAATATTATGAGTGGTGATACCGAGACATGTTGCTACGTAGGAAACAGAATGATTGCGATTAACAATTTGTTTTACCGCTTCAATTTTAAACTCTTCTGGATATTGCTTACCTTTCATGGGCTCCTCTTTTTAAGTCATTTTAAATGACTTTGAGGTGCCAGTTAAACCTGTGATGATTCCGTTCGATTATAGAAATACGACAACACAGCCCCAAAGTAACTTGGAAAATTGAAGAGCTTGATGCCTTGGATATACTTTCAATGGTTTCATTAGTACACTAGCGCCTAGATGATGTAGTTGAGGCAAGGAAGACCAAAGAAAACAAAATATAATAATACTACTTCAGAGTGGCAACTAACTTTCATCATATTGGATTAGGTTTGTGGAATATGGAATACATTGGCTTTGTTTGAGTTTTTTGGTGCTAGTTGTGAACTTAGTAAAGCGTGATGTCATAAAATTGACTAGGAGTATCTAGTGTTAGATTCACAATATGTAAAGGAAGCTTTGCTGAAGTTCAACTACTTACCTTTACAGAAAGATAAAAATGAAGAACTCCCAGAACTTTTTAGTTCTGAACTTTTAAGTTCTAGTATTTGCGATGAATTAGCAGCAATAGATCTTCGAAAGGGTGGATACGACCACTTTAACTATTTTGCTACTAGATTCAATAATGTGCATAGACAACTTAGTGTGCCTCATCCATTGGCATATGCACATTTAGTTAGTCATATCTCCGATAATTGGAGTAGATTTAGACATATAGAAGATAATCAAAATAGTGTAATTCGTCCATTCAAACATAAAGATGGGCGAATTATCGTAATGGCTTATGAGCGTGCGAAAGAGAAAACTAAACGTTATCAAGATGGAGTTAGAGGTAAAAAATTTATTGTTCATAGTGATATCTCAAATTTTTACCCAAGCCTTTATACCCATTCAATTCCATGGGCATTACTAGGTATTGATGAAGCGAAGCAAAACACAAATTCAGGGCCTGAGAATAAGCTAGACACTCTTCAAAGGATGACTAAACGTAATGAAACTATGGGGATTGCTATAGGTCCAGGAACATCAAATATAGTAAGTGAATTGATTCTTTTTGAAGTTGACAAGGCTCTCACTGAAGAAGGATTTGATTTCTATCGTTTTATCGATGATTACACTGCATTTTGTTCTACTTATGAGCAGTCCGAAAAGTTTATTAGAGTGCTGTCTGAGCAATTATCTAAATTTGGTCTTTTATTAAACATCAAGAAAACTGAGATTAAAAAGTTGCCACAAGCGTCTGCTGCTGATTGGGTTTCTGATCTTGGTTCGAGGTTCAGTCAGCGAATCAAAGTCAGTGAGCATTACTGTACACGTATGCTTGATTACTCTGTTGATCTTCAGGGAAAAAATAGTGGTGGAAGCATACTGAAATACACCATTAAGTCCTTGGCTAATAAGGCAAGCCCGTCTGGGAAAAAGGTATTACTAGAATATACTGCAAATTTGTCTATGCATTATCCAGTATTACTACCTTTACTCATACAACTTTTTCCAGTGGTTCGTTGTAAAGCAGGTGATAAATACTATCAATCTTTACTTTCAGCACTGAAAGAATGCACGATAAATAAATGTTCTGACGGAATTGTTTGGTGCCTTTATTACATTAAGAAATATTATAATAGCGAGTTACCAGAGGCTATGGCGAAAGAGATTATTGTTACTGGAGATTGCCTATCAATAACAATGTTAACCTTGTATCAAAAGCATGAAGCAAAAGTGATTGATTTTGCTAGAGAAGTAATGAGTAAGTCCCTTTTTGAAATCGATCAATACTGGATTCTTCTCTATCAATTATACTTCAACAAACAAATAGACAACCCATATAAGAAACCGGAGAAGTATCACAACTTAGCTAAAAAAAGTAATGGTGAAGTTAATGAAGATAAAGCGGAAAATTGGTCAAACCATGATGCAAAATCTTTTGATGTTTTGCGTAAAAATAAAGTAACCTTTATGGACTTACAGACGTTGTCCTTACCTAAGAGACCTAAATGGAGTTGGATCAGGTCAATAGTTAGTAGAGCCTCTAGGTCGTTAGTTAAAAAAGTTGAGGAAAATGTGACATAATATACGATAGTGGTATGGTTTTTCCTTACTCAGAATAATTCTCAACTAACTAAATTAGTGGAGTCAATGACACGAAATAGTCCAATTTTGAGCGATAGCACCAGTAACCTAAGGTGCGATTTGTCGGCATTGGTATTGCAGATAGCTTTTTCCCGATAATAATACCGTATGCTTAAAATGTGATGGTTACTTTTGCTTTTGAGCTTTTTCATTGATTCTGTACCCCTCACCGCACTCAGTGTTGATTTTTCAAGGGTGAAAGACTGAGAAGTTTCTTATTTAATGCACTCTAGTAGTTCACCACATTCCATATGATGAGTAAATCAGGCCACTTACCAATCTATCTTGGTGTTCCTAACTTAGACTTTCTCATCCATCCTCATTCGGAACCCATAAACCTTGCCATTCTTCTTGTGCTATTCGAGGTAGCTTCCAACAGGGTTGATAGCTAATGCGCCCATGTTGTCGTAACACGTCCAATGGGGTTTCAGGGCGCAGCGTGGCAAGGAAACGGTAAGAACTGGCGTTGTTGCGGAGCGTATCCTGATAAATGTCATCGCTGTCAGTATCAGTCAGGTATTCAAAGGGAGAAACAGATTTCAATATATTGGCTGTACCACCTTCAATTTCGATTTCTTCAGCCCAAACCACGATACGTTGCCAGACAATAGACTGAATCAAACAACGGTACTCTAGGGATTGCGTATCAAGTGGTAGTTCAGTAAATAACGGTACGGGGGATGTCTCAATTAGTGGAATGTGAATCGAGAGTAAGAAACTAACATAAATGAAAAGATAATATATAATCGGCTTAATTATGTTAGATTCAAAAAATTCATTAATAATAATGATGTAAAATCAGGATGCTATTTTTTATATATGCCATCCATTGCACCTTCAGCCCCTACACCACATTGCGCAGTGCAACCAAAATTTGTTTTGATTGCTATCTTTCCTGTTTTATCTTTAGAAAATTCCATTTTGCAATATTGGTCACCATAGTCACTATCTGTGCTGACTAGCGCTGTTGCATTCCAAGTATTTGAAGATGAATCTCTTTCTGTGATATAGGCAGTACCCTCAGCTTCACAGACATACATATCAATATTGGCATTAATCTGGAAATCGAACTTTGCAGCATCGTTTTTACTTGGTGTGATTTCTAGTATTCCATGTTTACTTTTGTATTCTGCGGGATTTTGGAAAGGTGAATTTGCTGCCTGTGCTGTTGATAAGAAGATGGTTACAGTGGCAATGACTAGTGATGAATATTTCATATTATTCCTCTAAATATTAATGTGGTTATACAAGGTGATTTATGCCTTGCAGATTATGATTATTAATACATTAGGCCTAAAATTATTAAACCTGGCTTTTCCAATAAATCAAGTATCGCAAATAGTCCCCCCCATCCTCTTGTAGCCCATGCATCAACGGTTTCATGCTTTTATGGGGTAAGTCAGGCCACTCACCAATTCCTCTTGGCTGATGAATATTTTCTTCACTTAGGCTTTCCCATCCTGCTTCATTCGGCACCCACAAACCTTGCCATTCTTCTTGTGCTATACAAGGTAGCTTCCAGCAGGGCTGATAGCTAATTCGTCCATGTTGTCGTAACACATCCAATGGTGTTTCAGGGCGAAGTGTGGCAAGGAAACGGTAAGAACTGGCGTTGTTGCGGAGCGTATCCTGATAAATGTCATCACTGTGGGTATCAATCAGGTATTCAAACGGTGAGACAGATTTCAATATATTGGCTGTACCACCTTCAATCTCGATTTCTTCAACCCAAACTACAATACGTTGCCAGACGATAGCCTGAATCAAGCAACGGTATTCTAGGGATTGCGTATCTAGTGGTGAATCAGTGAATAACGGTGTCTGTGCTGTCTCAATAGGCGCAGCAAAGTCTGATGCATCGAAAGAGTGGTAGTGAGTCGGATACCCTAGGACCTCACGATAACCGTATTGATTCAAGGGCATAATCACACCCAAATACTCAAGTTGATGAATAATACGCTCAGCACGGTGAAAACCTATCCGAAAATGGTGCTGTAAGCGTCTCGGTGACGCCCTGTTAATAAGAATGACATAATCAATAGCTTTAGCTGTTAATGGGTCATAGCTGTTGTCTAGCGTGTTGTGGTGAGATAACTGCATAGTGCCTCTGAGTCAGTGACGAAAATACAGTTATTAAAATAACAAAAGATATTAAAAGATACTAATTCAATTCTTCCTGTTTCATTGTGAGCGCATTTTTTAATAACGCTCTTCTTTTCTCTGCTGACAGTGATTTGTAGATTTCAAGTAAAAGGTTAAGATCTGCACTTTCAGAAGATAGCGCGTTTTGCTTGATGAGCTCTTTTTCATCGGTATTTAGGATCACCTTAAAGGCATCAATATGATAGAGGTCGCCACGCTTATTAGGGTTCTTCTTGCGAAAGTGGGGATGAAGAGCTGTGATTGACTCTAGACGGACTCTAACGCCTTTCGCTGTCGTCGGGATATCCATATCTTTATATTCAGGATAACGTGTTGGATCGTCAGCTTTTTCTTTTCCTATAGCAGCTAGCTCTCCACTGGTAAACCAGAGCTTGGGCGCATTATCCATTTCAGTTAGTTGTTTTTTATCAGTCATGATTTTTATAAATCCCATACATATCAAAAGGATAAAATAACCGCACTAGAAAGATGTTAAAATCATAAAGATATCTATTGATAATTCCCTTTAATTGGTTTTTAATAGACGAGGAATTAAACAGTGGAGTTATTACTATGTCTAACCCTGTAGCATCTCAAAAAAAGCCCCGAAAAGGAAGCGCTGCGGATTGGCACCGTGCGGATATTGTGGCGGCTTTGCATAAAAAAGGGGTCACACTAGCGCAATTATCTCGTGAGCATGGTCTTTCTTCTCGGACGTTAAATAATGCGCTAGAGAGAGCGTACCCAAGAGCTGAACAGATCATTGCGGATGTTATTGGCACGGCTCCTGAAACAATATGGCCGAGTCGTTACATCAATAAACCATCCTCTAATAATCATAGAAGGTCATTGAAATAGCCTAAATATTTACCCTTGCCTATCGATAAGGCATTGCACCCATTCTAGCGTCAATACCATGGAAAAACCCCTTAATTCATTTAATTGAAGGAACAGTCATGTCTATCAAAAATAAATTGCAAAAAATCCGAGAAGAAAACGAAGCAAAAGGATTAAATGATCCAGCTTTATTTAAACAGCGTTTGTTCAACGGTGGCTTTGGATTAGCTAAAACCTTTTGGCTATTTTG